>CAILWV010000045.1 GCA_903838055.1 uncultured Bacteroidota bacterium
TGGAGCATTTTTAAAAAGCAAAGGAGTTTTATACAGCCCAGGTTGTATGACGCCAACAGAAATTATTGCGGCTGAAAATGCTGGAATCCATTTTATAAAATTATTCCCTGGCAACATGCTAGGACCTGATTTCTTGAGTGGGATAAAAGATATTTTTCCAAATCTAAGATTCATGCCAACTGGTGGAGTTGATACGACAAAAGAAAATATAGGAGGCTGGTTCAAAGCAGGAGTTTCTGCAGTAGGAATGGGGAGCAAACTAATCAGCAAACAATTAATGGCTGATAAAGATTATGCAACCATAGAATCAGAAACCAAAGCAGTATTAAGTTTGATACAAACGATAAAATAATACTTTAAAAGATTTACAGAAAAAACATATAGGATTACAAGAAAGATGAAAAAATTAAACAGGATAAATACAGGATTAGAAAACAAACTACCCATCAAAGTAGTACAGTTTGGGGAAGGTAATTTTCTAAGAGCTTTCGTTGATTATGCTTTTCAAAGGCTAAATAAAGAAGTTGATTTCAATGCAGGAATTGCTATAGTTCAACCATTAAAAGATGGCATGGTTAACATGATTAACGATCAAGACGGCTTGTATACTTTGTTTATGAATGGAATAAAAAAAGGGGAGAAAATACAAGATATTGAGTTGATTGCTAATATTGTAAAAGCTATAAATCCATATACTGATTTTGCAGATTATTTAGCTTTAGCAAAAGAGAGCGAACTTCAATTTATTGTATCTAATACCACTGAAGCAGGTATTGAATTCATTGAAAGTGACACCCCAAACATGCAACCACCAGTATCATTTCCTGCAAAGTTGACTGTTTTGTTATATGAAAGATTTAAACATTTCAATGGAGATGCTGCTAAAGGTTTGACCATTATTCCTTGTGAATTGATTGATTATAACTCGGAAACTTTGAAAAAAATCATTTTGCAATATTGTGATTTATGGAATTTAGGATCCGAATTCAAAACTTGGGCATCCGATGCTTGTACCTATCACAGTACTTTGGTGGATCGAATAGTTCCCGGATATCCAAGAGCTGAGATTGAAGAATACAATAACAAATTAGACTATCAAGATAATTTAATTGTTGCTGCTGAACCCTTTTTTCTTTGGGCTATTGAAGGTGGTGAGGAATTAAAACAAAAGTTACCCTTTCATAAAACGAATTTAAATGTTAAAATTGTGGATGATATTCGACCATTTAAAATGATTAAAGTTCGAATATTAAATGGCGCACATACAGCAATGGTTCCTTTTTCACTTTTGTATGGTAACCAATTAGTTATGGAAACAGTAAACGGAAGTTTTACTGGAAAATTCGTAAACAATGTTATTAATGAAATTAGTGAAACATTAGATATGGATAAAAATGAAATCCAGGCCTACACGGAAGAAGTGATGGATCGATTTAAAAATCCATTTATCAAACACGCATTGGCGGATATTGCTTTAAATTCAATCTCAAAATTCAAAGTAAGAGTTTTGCCTAGTTTATTAGGATATTATAATACAAATAAAAAATTGCCAACTAATCTAACTTTTTCATTGGCTTGTTTAATTCAGTTTTACAAAGGAACTTGGAATAACGAATCATTACCTGTAAAAGATTCTCCAGAAATAATCGAAGCTTTTAAAAAGGTATGGGAACTTTCAAATTTAGATTTAGTAGCTGCTAAGATTTTATCTAATGATGAATTTTGGGGTGAAGATTTAACAAAAATAGAAGGATTAGAAGTAGCTTTGGTATTGGCTTTAAATGAAATTGAAACTAACGGAATAGAACAAGGTTTTGCCAATTTTAGCAATACCTATCAAGTCATACAGACAAACTAAACGTATTAAAAGATGCAAAAAAAATTAATAAAAGTAAATCCAACAGACAATGTAGCTGTAGCATTAGTAAATCTAATCGCTTCGGAAACTATTAATTTTGAAGGAAAAGAGATACGAATCGTTTCTGATGTAAAAGCGAAACATAAAATCGCCTTAGTCGATTTGAATGTTGGCGATCGTATAATCATGTATGGTGTTTTAGTTGGAAAAGCAAGCGCTTTTATAGGTGCTGGCGATATACTTTCGACATCAAATGTAAAACACGAAAGCGATAAAGTAATTGGAAAAACAGAAACTATTGGTTGGACAGTTCCTAATATAGATAAATGGAAAGATAGAACTTTCAATGGTTACCATAGAGAAGATGGGCAAGTAGGGACCGAAAATGTATGGTTGTTTTTTCCTTTGGTTTTTTGTGAAAACAGAAACATTGAAATCTTAAAAGACATTTTCGAGAAAGAATTAATGAAGCCAAAAGAAAACGATTATCAATTGTTGCTTCGTTCTCTTGTAAGTTCAGAAAATGGAACTGCTGAAGCATCTGCTAAAGTTGCAGAAGCCGATTTGTTTAACAATATCGAGGTAAAATTTATCACACACCAAGGAGGATGTGGAGGAATTCGTCAAGATTCACATAGTCTAGCAAAACTTTTGGCGGGATATGTAAACAATCCAAATGTGGCGGGAGCAACTGTTTTGAGTTTAGGTTGTCAAAACTTACAAATCTCAATTTTCAAAGAGGCTTTGGAAGCTATTAATCCAAATAGTAAAAAGCCTGTTTTGATTTATGATCAACAATCCATTGGTACCATCGAAGCAATGATGAGTAGTGTAGTAAAAGATACTTTTGCAGCAATTAAAGAAGCAAATAAAATTGAAAGAACACCAGCGCCATTATCTAAATTAAGGATTGGATTGGAATGTGGTGGCTCGGATGGGTTCTCTGGAATTTCGGCTAACCCAACACTAGGAGTTTTATCGGATAATTTGGTTGCTTTAGGTGGAACAACCATTCTTTCTGAATTTCCAGAATTGTGTGGTGTTGAACAAGAATTGGTAAACCGTTGTATTGATGATAAAGATGGAAAACGTTTCTTAGAATTGATGCAATGGTATGAAAAAACTGTTGTTGATGCAGGTTCAGGTTTTGATATGAATCCGTCTCCAGGTAACATCAAAGACGGTTTAATCACTGATGCAATGAAATCGGCGGGAGCAGCTAAAAAAGGAGGGACTTCCCCAATTGTAGGTGTTTTTGATTATGGAGAATATATTAATGCACAAGGATTTACCTTATTATGTACCCCTGGAAATGATGTTGAATGTACTACTGCTATGGTAGGTTCTGGAGCCAATATGGTTTTATTTACCACAGGTTTAGGCACTCCTACAGGAAACCCAATTGCACCTGTTGTGAAGATATCTTCGAACACACAACTTGCACAAAAGATGTCTGATATAATTGACATTGATACCGGTGGAATTATCACTGGTGATAAATCAATTGACGAAATGGCGGATGAATTGTTAGAATTTATTATTGACGTAGCTAGTGGAACAATAAAAACCAAAGCAGCCATTTTAAATCAGAATGATTTTATTCCTTGGAAAAGGGGAGTTTCATTATAGTTATTAAATAAAAACGGAGCTAATAGCTCCGTTTTTATTTATTTTTTTCTGTCAGAAGAATCTCTTTCTTGTAATTCAGGAGTTAAAACAACTTTCTTTTCAATTTTTAGATTGTCGTTATTTCTTGTTTGTTCCAAAAATACTTTTGCGGCCATTTTACCCATTTCCAATGGGGATTGATCAACAGTTGATATTGATAATTCCATAAATTTAGTAAACGGCTCATTACCGAATCCAACTACACAAAAATCTTCTGGAATTTTTATTCCTTGTTTTTTTATTTCTTGAATTGCGCCTAAACTTGCAAAATCACTTGAAGAAAAAATCGCATCAGGTCTATTTTCTAAGCTTAAGAGTGTTTTTGCTGCGTTAATTCCTTGATCAACACTACTTTTAATTCGAATAACATATTCTTCAATAAATTTAAGATTATTATCTAGTAATGCTTGTTTATAGCCTTTAAAACGATTTTCAAAAATCTCTAAAGATTGGTCTCCAGAAAAATGTGCAATTTTTTTGCATCCTTTATCAATTAAATGTTTGGTAGCAATGTATCCAGCTTCAAAGTCATTAATTGTTACAGAACTAGCACCTTCAATATTCATTTTTCTGTCAAAAAATATTATTGGTGTATTTTTATTTAGTAATTTTTTGAAAATGTTTTCATTTTCTTTTGTAGTATTTGAAATTGATAATAATATTCCATCCACTTGAGCATTGAAAAGAGTATTTATATTTTCAATTTCTCTTTTCTCATTTTCATGTGTTTGACAAATAATAACATGATATCCTTGTGGATGTAATTCATCTTCAATTCCCCTAATGATAGAAGCAAAAAAATTACTATCAATCCTAGGTACAATAACGCCAACATTGTTACTTTTTCCGCTTTTCAGTGCAAGAGCAACTTTATTTTGTTTGTAATTCATCCTTGATGCAGTCTCAATTACCAGTTTTCTGGTAGCAGAACTAATTTTAAGGTTATTATTTAAAGCTCTAGAAACAGTGGCTGCAGAAATATTAAGCTCTTTGGCAATATCATAAATTGTTGACTTTTCCATATAAAGTTATCTTAGGATGCCAAAAGTAATTAATTAAAATTTAATATAAAGAATTGCAGTACGAAGTAGGTATACTAAAGTACAAATTATATGCAATCTATAATAACACAAAAAATAGTGGTGTTTTTTAAAAGATGTATTTTTTTTATTATTTATTTTTGTTTAATTAAAAAAAAAACATATTTTTGTGTAATCGATTGCATTTATAAAAAAATCGCTATATCGATATAGTAAAAAGATCCAAAATGACAAAAAATAGTTCAAAATATTTTAAATTAATAGCGCTTGTTCAAGTTGTTATTTTTTGTGCTTGTGGCTCAAATAAAACAGCTGTAAATCAATCAATTTCTGGTAATTGGGATGCGATAGCGAGAATCGAAAATATGGTTAAAGAACCGATTTTTAATAATAAAGTATATTTGATTAATGATTTTGGAGCCATTTCTGATGGTGTTTTTAAAAATACTGAAATTATTAATAATGCCATTATTAAATGTTCAGAAAATGGAGGTGGTGTTATAAAATTTCCACCTGGAAAGTATTTTACAGGTGCAATTCAATTAGAAAATAATGTTAATTTATATTTAGAAGAAGGCGCTGAAATTTTATTTAGTACAAATCCATCAGATTATCCTCTAAAGATGACTTCATTTGAAGGTACGGAAATGATGAATTATTCACCATTGATTTCTGCTCATAATAAAACAAATGTCGCAATTACTGGTAAAGGGATTTTAAATGGTCAGGCCAATAATGAAAATTGGTGGTCTTGGTGCGGTAAAGATGAATATGGTTGGAAAAAAGGAATGCCGGTTCAAAATGTAAAAAAATTAATGGAAGTTGCCGAGCAAGGTACACCGGTTACAGAACGTATTTTTGGTGATGGTTTTTATTTAAGACCAAATTTTGTTGAGTTTTTAAACTGTAAAAATGTTTTGTTAAAAGGAATAAAAATTACAAACGCTCCATTTTGGATAATTCATCCAATAAAAAGTGAAAATGTAATTATAGATGGAGTAAATATTGAAAGTCATGGTCCAAATAATGATGGTTGCGATCCTGAATATTCTAAAAATGTCATAATCAGAAATTGTATTTTTAATACTGGAGATGATTGTATTGCAATAAAATCTGGAAGAGATGCCGATGGTAGAAGAGTGGGAATTGCAAGTGAAAATATTTTGGTTCAAAGATGCAAAATGTATGATGGTCATGGGGGTGTAACAATAGGAAGTGAGGTTTCAGCAGGTGTTAAAAATGTATATGTTGAAGATTGTGAAATGGACAGCGCTGAATTAGATAGGGCAATTAGAATAAAAACAAATACTAGAAGAGGTGGGACTTTAGAAAATTTATTTGTTAGAAACATCAATATCGGTCAAGTAAAAGAATCCGTATTAGGAATTGATATGTTTTATTCAATACATGGAAATCAAACAGGTAATTACATTCCGGTTGTTCAAAATGTTTTATTAGAAAATATTAATGTAAAAAATGGAGGAAAATATGGAATTTTAGCTAAAGGGCTTTCAAATTCTCCGATTAAAAATATTGTATTTAAGAATGTAATTATTGATAAAGTAGAAAATAATATTTCAACTGAAAATGTAGAAAATTTACAATTTATCAATTCGAAAATGAACGGAATGTCTGTAAAGTCGCCTTCAAATTAAAAGTAATCTAAACCAAATTTAATAAACCAATTAAAAATTATTATGAGTTTTATCTGTTTAAATTTAAAAAGTGCAAATTATTATTTTGCCATAACTGTTTTTCTATTATTTATTAGTACTATAGTAAATGCCCAAAAAAACATACCAATTAGCGGAACAGTCATTGACAATAACGGAGTAGTTATGGTTGGCGTTAACGTAGTTGAAAAAGGAACAAAAAATTCGACAACCACTGATTTAGAAGGGAAATTTAAAATTTCGGTTGTTGGTTCAAAAAGTGTTATTGTATTTTCATCTGTAGGGTATGATTCTTTTTCGCAAGTTGTAGGAGAAAAAACTTCATTTAAAGTTACTTTAAAATCTAAAGAAGCAAAACTAGATGATGTAGTAGTTATAGGATATGGTACTACAAAAAAATCTGATTTAACCGGATCAGTAGCAATGGTATCTGGGAGTGATTTGAAAAAGCTATCTATGTCTAGTGTAGCAGAAACTTTAACAGGTCGAGTTGCAGGTGTTCAAGTTACTTCTGCCGAAGGTTCTCCGGATTCTGAAATTAAAATCAGAGTGCGTGGTGGTGGTTCATTAACTCAGGATGGTACTCCATTATATATTGTAGATGGTTTTCCAGTAAATAGTATTAGTGATATTTCTCCTTCGGATATTGAAAATATTTCTATTTTAAAAGATGCTTCTTCAACTGCAATATATGGTTCCAGAGGAGCAAATGGAGTTATTATAATTACTACTAAATCGGGAACAAAAAACGGAAAAATATCCGTTAGTTATAATACCTTTTATGGAACTAAAAATATAGCAAAAACTATTGATGTTCTTAATACTCAGGATTATGCAAGCTGGCAATATGAATATGCGGTATTAAAAAACAGTTTGTCTTCTTATGAAACCCCATTTGGACCTTGGCAGCCTAACCAATATGCGGGTGTTACTGGAACAAATTGGCAAAAAGAAATTTATGGAAGAATGGGAACTTCTGAAAGCAATGATTTAGGTATTAGAGGAGGTACTGAAAAAGTAAATTATAATTTTAATTATACTCGGTATAATGAACAAGCAATTATGATTGGTTCGTCTTTTAAAAGAAATAATTTCTCTTTAAATTTAAGAAACAAGGCAAGCGAAAAAGTAGATTTATCATTTACAATGCGTTATGCAGAAACACAAATTACAGGAAGTGGCGCAAATGACCCGCATGAAGTTTCTTCTTCCGATGCTAGATTAAGACATAGTGTTGGATATGCACCAATTCCTCTGCCAGGTGTTACAACTGATAATACAGATGAGGCAATATCAAGTTATCTTGTAAACCCATTTGTTGCTGTTGCTGATAACGATAGATTACAAAAAAGAAAAAACTATAATATGTTAGGAAGTTTTTCATGGAATACATTCAATAATTTTGTCTTTAAGTCGGATTTCGGTTTAGATAACTATAACTATTATGACAATCGTTTTTATGGTCGTTCTACTTATTATGCTAATAATATTCCTGCCGCAGAAAATCAAAAATTAGCATCTATTGTTGTAGGAAACAGATCAGATGTTAAATTTAGAAATGCGAATACTATTAATTATGATTTTAAAAAATATATGGGGAAAAATCATAAGTTAAACTTGCTTTTAGGAGAGGAATATATAAACTATCAGTCTACAATTAATACTGCCACAATTCAAGGATTTCCTAAATTGTTTAGTTTTGAAAATGCAACAAATTTATCTTCTCAAGGTAAACCTCTTAACGTAGATAATTTTGTTTTTCCGGATGATAAATTACTTTCGTTTTTTGGTCGTTTTAATTATGATTTTAATAATAAATACTTATTCACTGCAACATTTAGAGCAGATGGTTCTAGTAAGTTTTTAGGAAATAATAGATGGGGTTATTTTCCATCAGCTGCAGCAGCATGGAAAATTTCTGAAGAATCATTCTTGAAAGATGTTTCTTGGATTGACCTTGTTAAAGTTAGAGCAAGTTTTGGTCAAGCGGGAAATAATAATATTCCAACTGGTCAAACTTTACAAACTTTTCAATCATCTGCATCTACATGGATTGATGGAGTTACCAATTATTGGGCTCCTTCTAAAATTCTTGCAAATCCAAACTTAAAATGGGAAACTACAATTACCCAAAATTTTGGCCTTGACTATGAATTGTTTAAAGGTAAACTTACCGGAACAGTTGAGGTGTATAAAAATGTAACAAAAGATTTATTGGTTAAATTTCCAATTCCTGGTTCTGGTTATGATTACCAATACAGAAATATGGGGGAAACACAAAACACAGGTCTAGAAGCATCTTTAAATTTAGTTGCACTTAAAAAAGAGGATTATGGTTTGAATTTTTCTTTCAATATTGGGTTTAATAAAAATAGAATTAACTCACTTGGTTTAATGGATAATTTTGGAGTTGCTACAAATTGGGCTTCAACTGCAATTGGAAATGATTATGTTGTTAACGTTGGTCAGCCAATTGGTATGATGTACGGTTACCAAAGTGATGGTAGATATGAATTGTCTGATTTTAATTATTCAGGTGGTGTTTATACATTAAAACCAGGTGTTGCAAATTCTTCACTAATCGTTGGAACAATTAGTCCAGGTTCTATGAAATTAAAAGACTTGAATGGTGACGGTGTAATTAACTTAAAAGACCAAACTATTATTGGAAACGCTAACCCAAAACATACCGGAGGATTTGTTATTACTGCTAATGCTCATGGATTTGATTTAATGGCAGCATTTAACTGGAGCTTTGGAAATAATGTATATAATGCAGATAAGATTGAGTTTAATACTTCAACTCCTGTTGGACAATACAGAAACTTATCTACTATGATGGAAAGCGGAACAAGATGGACTAATATTGATCCTAATACCGGTCAGTTGGTTACAGATCCTGCTGCTTTAGGAGCTTTAAATGCTAATACTACAATGTGGTCTCCAAATATGGGACGATATATTTTCTCTGATTGGGCTGTTGAAGATGGGTCTTTTTTAAGATTGAATACCCTTTCTTTAGGTTACACATTCCCAAAAGCATTCGTGTCAAAATTAGGAATCTCAAAATTAAGACTGTATGAAACTGTAAATAATGTTTTTGTACTTACTAAATATACCGGATTAGATCCTGAGGTTTCTACAAGAAGAGATACTCCACTAACACCTGGGGTTGATTACTCTCCTTACCCAAGAAGCAGACAAATTGTATTTGGTTTAAATCTTAATTTTTAATTTTAAATTTATTAAAAACATGAAAAATAGTATATTAATTGCAACAATATTTTTTACAGGCCTATTTACTTCTTGTAATAATATCACCGATAGCGCCTTAGAAGCTCCATCACAATCTACATTAGATGAATCTGTAATTTTCTCTAATTATGATTTAGCAAAAGGAGCTATAGATGGAATAAAAATTCCATTTGGAGAGACAAATTCTTACAGAGGTAGATATTTGCCTTGGTATGGATTCAATACAGATACAGAGTGGTACAATACTTCAGAATCAACTACTGATGATAAGCCGGATCTTTGTGTGTATGATGCAAAACCAAATAACAGTCAAATGAATACTACAAATAATGCTTGGGCAATGATGTATTCAGGTATTGAACGTGCTAATATTTGTATTCATGGTTTGCGTAACTATGGTAATCCAACTCCTGGAAGTGATATGGGTTATTTATTAGGATCAGCTTTGACTTTAAGAGCAGTATATTATGCCGATTTATTGAAAGCATGGGGAGATGTTCCTGCTCGTTTTGAACCTATCAATAGTGAAAACTTATACTTACCTAAAACTAGTAGAGATATAATTTATAAACAACTTATTCAAGACTTAGGAGAGGCAGCTAATTTAGTTCCTTGGCCAAATAATTCTGCTTTAACTGCAAATGTTGAAAATATTAATAAAGCATTTGTTAAAGGTCTTAGAGCTAGATTAGCTTTAGTAGCAAGTGGTTACCAACAATATCCTGATGGAATAAGAAGAAGTACGGATCCAGCCCTTTCAGTATCTAACATGTATACCATTGCTTTAAATGAGTGTAAAGATGTAATAAATAGTGGTAGTGCTCATTTAGAATCTTCTTTTCTTAATTTCTGGAAAAAATATAACCAAGAATATACTGTAGCAGGAGGTGAATCACTTTGGGAAATTCCTTTTGCTGACGGTCGTGGTAGAATGTTATTTACTTTTGCAGTTAAACATACAAGTATTGACCAATTTCAAGGAAATGGATCTAATAGAGGAGGAGTAGCTGGACCATTACCTAACATTTTTTATGATTTTGATGATGTTGATAGTAGAAGAGATGTTACTTGTGTACCTTATACTTATGGAACTGCTGTTGGTAATCCACCAATTGCAAAACAACAATTAGCAGCATTAAATAAGTGGTCTTTTGGAAAATATCGTTATGAATGGATGAATAGATATGTTACTTCTACTAATGACGATGGTATTAATAAAATTTACATGCGTTATGCTGAAATCCTTTTAATGGCTGCTGAAACTGCTAATGAACTTGAAGGTCCTTCTGCTGCAGCTCCTTATTTAAAACAAATTCGTTATAGAGCATTCGATCCTTCAGTACAAAATATTAAAGTGGATAATTATGTAAATGCTTTGGGAAGCAAACAAGCTATGTTTAACGCTATTGTTGAAGAGCATAAATTTGAATTTACCGGAGAAATGGAGCGTAAACAAGCACTTATCCGTTGGAATTTACTTGGTACAAAATTGAATGAAGCAAAAGATAAAATGTTCCGTTTGCAACAACGTACGGGTGAATATGCAAATGTTCCATCTACATTGTATTATAAATATAATACAGATAATGTAACCTTAACTGTTTATGGATTAAACCACGGTGAATTTACTGATCCAGGTGCTGGTTATACTCCTAAAAGTTGGTCTACATTAGACGATGTTAAAATAAATTCAATTTACAGAGCAGGTTCAAATCCCGATAACAGACAATTTTGGCCAATATGGCAAGTATTTCTAGACGGTAGTAACGGATTAATACAAAACGATTACGGTTACTAGTATTTACTTTTATAAATAATTATTAATTTTATCAATTAATATAGGAAAAGAGAGGTTAATTTTTATTTTCCTCTCTTTCTTTAATTTTATGGAAAACAAAAAAATGTATTTAAAAAAAATTATTATTGTTTTGATAGTTTTTATTGGTTTTAAAGTGCCAGCACAAAACAGTCAAGATTCAGTTTATATAGGTGTCCCAATTAATTTAAAATGGTCAGAACGAATGGCATTGTCCATAATGAAGCGACATCCAAATGCTTATCAAATAGATGAACAAAAAGAACCAAAATGGGATTATGTTCATGGTTTGGTTTTGCTTTCCATGGAAAAATTATATAAAGAAAACAATCAAATTAAATATTATAATTATATCAAAAGTTATGCAGATGCAACTATTGATGATAAAGGAGAAGTGAAATCCTATAAATTTGAAAATTATAATATAGACATGATAACTGCTGGTAGAATTCTATTTAATCTTTATCAAACAACTAAAGAAGAAAGATATCTTAGCGTAATAAAATTATTAAGAAAACAGTTAGAAGAACAACCTAGAACAAATAGTGGTGGTTTCTGGCATAAAAAAGCATATCCAAATCAAATGTGGTTAGACGGGATATATATGGGTGAACCATTTTATGCTCAATATACTGTTCAATTTGAAAATGGTGAAAATCTAAACGATATTGCTAAACAATTTGAACTAATTCAATTCCATGCTACAGATAAAAAAACTGGTTTGTTGTATCATGGTTGGGATGAAAGTAAACAAATGGCTTGGGCAGATAAAAATTCAGGATGCTCCCCTAATTTTTGGTCAAGATCTATTGGTTGGTACATGATGGCCTTAGTAGATGTTTTAGATTACTTTCCCAAAAATCATTCTAAACAAAAGGAATTAGTAACTTATTTAAATAAAATTGCAAAAAGTGTAACTAAGTTCCAAGATAATTCAGGTCTTTGGTATCAAGTAACAGATAAAGGTTCTAAAGAAGGAAATTATTTAGAATCTTCAGGATCCTCAATGTTTGCTTATGCATTAGCAAAAGGAGTTAATAAAGGATATCTGCCAAAAAAATATAGAGAAGTTGCTAATAAAGCATTTGATGGTTTAACTACGAAATTGATAAAAACTGAAATTGACGGAGAAATTCATATTACCCAAGCTTGTGCAGTTGCGGGTTTGGGAGGAAAGCCCTATCGTGATGGCTCTTATTCTTATTATGTAAACGAAAGAAAGAAAGACGATGATCCTAAAGCAACAGGCGCTTTTATTCTTGCCGCATTAGAATTGAATAGATAGTTCCTTGCCAAAGAAATGAAAATAAGAGTTTTAATTTTTTTCTTTTTATTAACTTTTACCTTATTCGGACAAGGTAATGATGAATCTATTTCAAAACCTATTTGGATATCAGATAATGGAAATGGAACTTATACAAATCCAATAATAAATAGTGATTATTCAGATCCTGATGTAATTAGAGTTGGGAATAAGTACTACATGACTGCATCTTCCTTTAATTGTATTCCTGGTTTACCAATTCTTGAATCGAATGATTTAGTTAATTGGAAATTGATAAGTTATGCATTACCAAAACTATTTCCTGAGGAAGTTTATGATAAACCGCAACATGGAAAAGGAATTTGGGCACCTTGTATTCGATTTCACAATAGTGAATTTTATATTTACTATCCTGATCCTGATTATGGCATCTATAGAATAAAGTCCAAAACAATAGATGGAAATTGGTCGGATCCGATTTTAGTTAAATCAGGAAAAGGATTAATTGACCCAACACCACTATGGGATGATGATGGAAAATCATATTTAGTTTATGCATTCGCAGGGAGTAGAGCTGGGATAAAAAGTATGCTAGTTGTTTGCACCATGAATTCAGAGGGATCAATTGCAAATAATGATGAGGTACTACTAATAGATGGTCATCAAGAAGAACCAACTATTGAAGGACCAAAAATTTACAAGAAAAATGGATTTTATTATATTTTTGCGCCTGCTGGCGGAGTTGCAACAGGTTGGCAGACAGTATTGCGAGCCGTAAATATATTCGGTCCCTATGAAAAGAAAAAAGTATTAATTCAAGGAGAATCGAAAGTTAATGGGCCACATCAAGGTGCTTGGGTTCAAACACAAACAGGCGAAGATTGGTTTGTTCATTTTCAAGATAAAGGTGTTTGTGGTAGAGTAGTACATTTAGAGCCATTAACTTGGAAAAATAATTGGCCAATTATAGGAATAGATTCGAACAAAGATGGAGTAGGAGAGCCGGTAAAAGAATTTAAAAAGCCAAATATTGGTAAACAAATAAACAATAATTTGCTTCAATGTTCCGATGAGTTTAATGAAGTTAAGTTAGGACTTCAATGGCAATGGCATGCAAATCCAAAAATAAATTGGGGTTTCCCAACAAGTCTTGGGTATTACATTTTAAACTGTATTCCAAAGCCAAAAGAATATGCTAACCTTTGGGATGTTCCAAATTTATTATTACAAAAATTTCCTTCAGATGAATTTACAGCAACAACCAAATTGACTTTTACACCTCATTTTGACAATGAAGAAGCAGGATTAGTTATTATGGGATTGGATTATTGTTTTTTGAGATTGAAACAAATAAATGGTAAATTATTTTTATCTCAAATTATTTGTGTTGATGCCGATACTAAACAATTAGAAAAAGAAATAGAAACTTTAGAAATTAATAATAATTTAATATTTCTTAAAGTTAAAGTTACAGAAAATGGAAATTGTACTTTTTATTATAGTCAAGATGGTACAAATTTCAGTAGCATAGGTATTTCATTTAAAGCAAAAGAAGGTAAATGGATAGGGGCCAAGTTAGGTTTTGTTTCTTTGCGAGATGGATTTACTAACGATGCTGGAAATATTAAAATGGATTGGATAAGATTTAAAAAATAAAAAAATAAAAAAAATGAAAAAAATATCAATTGTATTTATTGTTCTGTTTGTTGCAGTTTCTTGCAAATCATTAGCTCAAGACAATAAATTGCCAGAAAAAGATTTGCAAAATAAAGCCCATGGAAAGATAACCGATTGGAATAAATTTATTATTTCAAAGGATGATAATTGGTTCGCATCAGAAGAGGCTTTAAAAATTGCAGGTAATGTTTTGTTATACCAAAGAGAAATTGGAGGCTGGCCCAAAAATATTCAAATGCAAAATGTACTTTCTGAAAACGAAAAACAACAATTGATTGACATTAAATCTGACCCAAAAGATTGCACTATTGACAATGGTGCCACATGTCAAGAAATGGTTTTTTTATCTAAAATATATAAACATCACCCTGAAGAAATTTATAAAAATTCATTTTTAAAAGGTTTGATGTACTTGTTAATGGCGCAATATAATAATGGTGGTTGGCCTCAATTTTACCCATTAAAAAAAGGATATGCCACGCATATTACCTACAATGATGATTCTATGGTAAATGTTTTAAAAATTCTGAAAGAGATAAAAGAAAATTCTAAATTTAATTCAATTGAAATTCCAAGTGAAATAAATCAAAAAGCAATAATAGCATTTGACAAAGGAATTGATTGTATTTTGAAAACACAATATATACAAAATGGAGTCTTAACTAGTTGGTGTGCCCAACACGATGAAGTTACATTAGCACCTGCAAACGCAAGAGCTTTTGAACTCGCTTCTTTAAGCGGAAAAGAATCTGCTAAAATTGTTCTGTTATTAATGTCTATTGATAAACCATCTCCCGAAATCATTACATCAATTGAAGCTTCGGTTAAGTGGTTTGAGGCTACCAAAATTAAAGGGATTAAAATAGAAAATACTCCAATTGGAACAGGTGATAAAACAGATAAAATTGTAGTTAAAAGTGTTGATGCTGAACCACTTTGGGCGAGATTTATGGATTTAGAAAATAACCAACCATTTTTTTGCGATCGTGATGGAATTAAAAAAACAACGTTAGAGGAAATTGGTTATGAGCGAAGAAATGGATACGCATGGTACACTAATGAGCCAAAAGAAGTTTTGAAAAGATATGAAAAATGGGAAGAATTGAACAAGCGATAACTTCCTTTAAAAAAATAAAATTCTAACTTTTATTTTATAAATCAATAAATTTATTAATTTAGCGCAATCGATTGCATTTTAAATAATAAACTAAGTTATGAAAAAAATAGTATATCTATTTTTTATTTCAATGTTACTTTCAATATCCTCTGCGCATTCGCAATCTGCTGATGTTTGGGATTTTGGAGCTACACAATTAGATACTAATTTATATAATAACCAACTCACGGAGTCTGTTATTAATGCTTGGTATGGTACTTCAGTAGCTTCAGGAACTGTAGGGGTTAATTTTCCAGTTAGCTTTACTTCGGGGGCTTTATCTTGGGTAGGTAATAGTGCTGATAGACTTAGAACAATAAACACAAATCTTTCTAGATTTGATGCAAATGTAGCAAGTGTTACAAATTATAATGGAAGGATTTATTGTAATGGTACCCCTTCATTAAGTTCAGGGATTCCAACAAATAGATTTTTGAGGATTTCTCTTAATGAAGATGACGAAGTAACTATTGTTTGCAGAACTGATGCTGCTGGAACAATTAATTTTGTTAATGAAAACAACCCCCAATTGCAATCTGATAATATGTCCGTAACTTTTGCAAGTGGCGCAATTACATTAGCAAAATTTGTAGCAAAAAATGCAGGAACATATAAAATATATTCGGCCGATGGTAAAGCTAGTTTTTATAGAATAATTAGAAAGCCAGCAGTATATACAAACATAAATGGAAGTATAGATATTTCTCAAGCTTCAGGTATTCCAAGTAATTATTCCGTTGTATTTACAAATCAAGCTGGCAAATCTTGGACGTCAACTATTAATAGCAACGGGACGTATAATGTTAATGTTCCAATTGGATATGTTTATACTATTAGTTTATTAAATGCTAATGGTTTTATTGTTTCTAATGGATCTACTATTGATTTAACTAGTGTTACTTCATTAACTTTTAATCACGATATAATTATTCTCCATGTAACATTATTTCAAGTAACAGGCTCAATTAGTGGTTTAGGAACTTCTATTTCAAATTTATCTTTGTCCTATATTGCTGCTCCAGCCAGTAATACTGTTTATTTTCCGACTCCACATATAAATGCTTTAAACGCTACTTATTCTGTGCAATTGGAGGCAAATGTTCCCTATTCAATAGTAGCAAATGGAGTAAATGATTATCAAATTGCATCTAATTCAATTACTATTTCTGCTCTAGACACGTCGTCTAACATAGATTTTTCTTTGAAACCAGTTCACGCAATAACTATTAATACTCAAGGTTTAAGCTCTACTCAAGCCAATAGTTTGCAATTATCTTTTAGTAATCTTAATGAAAGTGGCTATTCCTATAATTTTAATTCAATTTCAGGAATTGTATTACGCGATGGAACCTATTCTGTTGCTGCTACAGGATTAGATAATTATCCGGTTCAGCTAGCTTTAACTTCTAATTTAGTTGTTAATGGTGTTAACACTTCTAAAACTTTAAATTTTATCCCTGTTAAAGTTTGGTCTTTTGAAGACAAAGTAATAACGAATACTACAAGTGCATATAAAGGCATGCTTTTTACTGGTAATATTACAAATTCTCAAACCCAAGGTCATTTAATTGCTCAACCAAGTTCAACTGTAAAAGTACCTGTAAATCCAGGTGAAAAAATAGCAGTAACTTATTATTATGCAGCTAATTTTTCTATAGAAAATGGTGCGTCAATTTCAACAATCAATTCAACTGGCTCTACTTCACTTACAGATACCGTTGAATACGTTTATACGGGTTCTTCTTCAGGATTTGTAACTATTACTGTAAATGCGACTACTTATTTTACAGAAATTAAAATTGGCGGAAGTATTCCATATAGTCCAATAATAACGGTTGGAGTAAATAAAGATTATCAAACTATTAATGCGGCATTAGGTGCAATATCTAATATGATAAGAACTTCTACAGATAGGGTTGTTGTCATGATAGATCCTGGAAATTATGAAGAAATGTTGACTATTAATCAACCACTTGTTACATTGAAAAATGCTTCTGCAAATCCCAGTACAGCGTTATTAAATGCAGGAGTTTCGATTGATTCAAATGCTGTTAGAATTACATCTTATTATGGTCATGGATATACTTATTTTAGCATGTCATCTGATCAAAAATGGCACCAAGATGTTTTAAATGTAAATATTGAAAATGGTTATGCTTCCTATCAAAATTCAGGTTCTGGAACTACTAATAATTCCTACTGGAATGCAACAGTTGTTGTAGGTGCAAATGGTTTTGAAGCGGAAGGAATTATTTTTGAAAATTCGTTTAATCAATATATTTCTAATAAGGAATCACAGGATAGAGTTATTGCATGGACAACCGGAAGTCCTGGAGTGCGTCCAACAAATTATGGAAATACTAATGTTCAAAATAAAAGTTTAGTTGAAAGAGCTGCCGCGATAGCAATAAAGAATAATGTTCAAAAAGTACTATTAAATAAATGTAGAGTAGTTGGTCGTCAAGATTCATTCTTTGGTGGTACAGGTGCTCGAGTAGCAGTTTATAAGGGAGACTTGATGGGAGCTGTGGATTATATTTTTGGCGGAATGGATGTTGTGTTTTATCAATCAAAATTAAGTATGAATATTAGTGATGCTTCAAATGACGCTTGTTACATTACAGCAGCACAACAAAGTTCAGGACGAGGTTTTTTAATGTATCAATGTACAATTACATCTGCAGAACCTGGAGCTGAAACTGCTTCAGTTTATAGAGCTAAACCAGGATATTTTGGTCGCCCATGGCTAGCAAATACAAGTGAAGTTGTTTTCTATAATACTACAATTGAAACTTCAAATGCACCAAGTTATGTTGGACAATCTTTAATTCAGCCTCTAGGATGGTTAAATACTCTTGGAGGTACTTCTAGCGGAATGTATGAATACGGAACAATTGAGCAATCTGGTGTTAATAACACACCTAGTCGCGCTAGTTGGGCAACTTCATTAAGTACGCCAATTTTAAATAATAATACTTCAATAACCACTTTAAATTTCACTCAAGGTACGGATGGATGGGATCCTTTTCCGCAATTAATTGCAAATGATGCTCTTGCAGTAAATCAACAGCAATTTGTTTCATTAGTAAGTGTGCTTGCAATAAAAAATAATATAATCATTTCTAAAGTAAAATCAAATACTGAAGTAAAAGTATATTCTGTAGAGGGAAAATTGATAAAAGCTATAGAAATAAATGCGGACACAAATTTTAATTTACAACCAGGAATTTGGATAGTAAAAATTAAAGATAATGAAGGAGAAAAATCATTTAAGGTAATAACAAATTAATTAGTATTAAAAATTCAATAAATAAAATCAAATGAAAAATAGTTTAGTAGTTTTTGTCTTTTTCTGTATGGCGAATATTTTCGCTCAAAATTATTATATGGCAACTCCTCAGGGTTTTGGAGCTAATGCTACTGGAGGTGGAAATGCCACACCTGTTACAGTTACGAATTTTACTCAGCTTAAAGCCGCCCTTCCAAGTACTTCAACCAATAAAGTTATTTTAATTAGTGGTACAATAGATTGTAGTTACTGGAGTGTTTTAATGACAAATGTATCTATTATTGGTTTGCCGGGAGCTCGACTTAGAAATCTTCAAATTACTGTTGGTAATTCAACAGCTTCGGCAGCAGCTTCAGGAATGCTTTATATTAAACCGGGTTCTAATAATGTCATTATAAGAAATATAATCTTTGAAGGTCCTGGTGCATATGATGTAGATGGAAGAGATAATTTAACTAATGAAGGAACAAACGTATGGGTAGACCATTGCGAGTTTCAAGATGGAATGGATGGTAACTTTGATAATAAAGGAATGTGTGATAATACAACCATTTCTTGGTGTAAATTTACCTATTTAAAACCAGCAATTCCAGGTGGTTCAGGAGGTTCTAATGATCATAGATTTTCTAATTTAGTTGGTTCATCTGCAACTGATTTTCCTGCTGACGGTCATTATAGTCTTACCTTTCAAAATTGTTATTGGGCTTCTGGCTGTAAAGAAAGAATGCCAAGAGCTAGAAATGCTGAGTTGCATTTGCTTAACTGTTACTATTATGCTAACGTTACTAGTTCCAAGTCAATTGGTTTAGGTGGTGGTAATAACAATACAACTTGCTATGTTGAAAAATGCAATTTCGCAAATATCTCCACTGTTTATGGAAGTTATATTAGTACTGATGGAGGAACAGTTGCAATTAATTTCAGTAATTGTCTTAATGGTGTTGCGAATATTGGTACTGTTAATCCTCCAATATATTCTACAACTCCAATGCCAGTAACGGATGTGGCAAATTATATAACCGATTCTACATGCGGAGCAGGTGCAACTTTACAAGTTTCTGCATCAGGAGTTATAGCACCAAATGATTGTGCTTTTTTAGGAATAAATACAAATCCAAAATCTACAATAAGCGTATTTGCAAGTGTTAAAAAAGATTACTTATATATTGATTTTTCTAACACTCAAACTTCTACTATTGATGTTGATATTTTTTCAATTAATGGACAAAAAGTTAGTACTTATTTAAATAAAAATACAAATTCTAGTAACTTGTTAGAATTATCTTTAGAGGATTTGTCATCAGGTATTTATTTAGGAATTGTTAAATATAATGACCAAATTTCGAATTTTAAATTTATTAAAAATTAAAAATCGGAACAATAAATTATTGTAAATGAAATAATAACAATATTAATTTGCAAAATTAATTTAAATTATTATTTTTGCGCAATCGATTACAATTTTTAAAATTAACAAACAAAAAAAACTATTATTATGAAAAGAAAATTACTTTTAATTATTCTTCCTT
This sequence comes from uncultured Bacteroidota bacterium, assembly GCA_903838055.1. GTDB lineage: Bacteria > Bacteroidota > Bacteroidia > Flavobacteriales > Flavobacteriaceae > Flavobacterium. The sequence goes on from CAILWV010000045.1 coordinate 20,226, forward strand.
TGCTTTTTTTAGCAACTATTGGAAATGCTCAAACTAAAGTTTGGGATTTTGGAAATGACACTACACATTGGCCTTTAGGGACAGGTATTGGTAATGCAGAAATGGTAGTTGATGGATTAGGATTATATCCAATTGCTACAAATACTAACTTTGGAGCAATCACAGCTAATGCAGCTGCTTTTTCAGATGGTTATACCTCAGTAAATCGTTTTCAAATGAATGGTGGTGGGAACACGAGCGCAAATGCTGGTGCATTATTACCAACACAAAGATATGTATATTTTACTGTTGATGGAGCTTGTACAGTAAAGGTTTGGTTTAAAACCGGATCTAATGGAGCTACTAGAAAAGTGATGTGTACTAATGGATCTGTTTTACTTGGGTCTGGTACATCAAATGATAGTGCTACAGGAGGTGTTAATGCAGATTTAGTTATCTTTACTGCTACTGTTTCTGCTGCAAATGCACTTGGTAATAAAATATATATCTACGGTGATACTACTGCAAATAATTTATATAAAATTGAAGTAACTGGTGCTAATATTACTACTCCTCCAGTAACATTAAATAATTTTCAAGCAGAGCAATCATCAGTAAATGTTTTTTCAAATGGAAATCAAATTTCTATTGCTAATGTTAAGTCCGATTCAAAAATTGAAGTTTACAACATGGCTGGAGCATTAGTGAAAACAATGACTACTTCATCCGATGTTAATTTTAATATTGAAACTTCTGGTTTTTACATTGTTAATGTAGAATCAGCAGAAGGTAAAAAATCTGTTAAAGTTACAGTGAAATAATACTATCTATTTCAAAATATTAAAACCAGTAGTTCTCTACTGGTTTTTTTGTGCTTTTTTAATTTCTAATGTCCTCCTTTGTTAACCTTTTCTTCTTAGTTTTTTTATTACATTTTTAATTTGTACAATTTTGATTAATCCTTTTAAAATGAAATATATATATTCGTTTCTTTTTATTTTATTTGCCTTTCATACAGGTTATTCTCAATTTAGTAAAATACATTATATTCCACCTATAACTTCTGCTACCAATAGTGGAATGGCTCCTGGTGAACAATACTTATATATTTCAACTCCTAATACTTCTCTTGTAACAGTTACAATTACGCCAATTGGCGGTGTTCCATTTACAGCAACGGTAACTAATTCTCTACCTATTCAATATGCAATTAATACAACAACATCAGGAAATACAGGTAGAAATTCTCAATTATTTACTCCAAATACTGCTATTGGTAAATTAACAAATAAAGGATATTTAATTGAAGCTTCTGATTTGATTTATGCAAACATTAGAGTAACATCCAACAATGGTTCTCAAGCGGGTGGTCTTGTGGCTAAAGGAACGAGTGCAATGGGTAAAACATTTAGAATTGCAGGAATGCTTAATAAATGGAATCCACTAAATAATAACTTTGACTCTCTTTTAAATTTCGCCTCATTTATGGCGACAGAAAACGACACTCATGTTACTATTTCACTTAGTGATCCATTAGCAATTGGAACTCCAATGACAAATGGAATTATATATAATGGACCAATTTCTGTAACTCTGAATAAAAATGAAAGTTATATTTTTTCATTTGAAAACACAGCAACTATTTTTAGAAGTAGTTATATGCAAGGTGGTTTAATCCAATCCGATAAAAATATTGTGGTAAATTCCGGTTCCTTCGGAGGTAATAGTTATACTCCTGGTGTTACTGGAGACAATGGTACAGTTGCTAATAATAATCTTACTGATGGTTCAACTACTGGAGATTTTAAAGGAAAAGATTATGGTTTTGATCAAATTGTTCCTTATGAAAAAACAGGTAAAGAATATGTTTTTGTAAAAGGATTAGGAAGTAATGCACTAGAGCGTGTAATGGTTGTTGCTCATGTTGATGGTACACAAATTTTCAAAAATGGAAGTACAACAGCTTCTGCAACAATAAATGCAGGTGGGTATTATGTTTTTGATGGAAGTGATTTTATTAATGGTAATTTATATGTGACTACATCCGAAAAAGTATTTTGTTACCAAGCTATTGGTGGAAATACCGATTTGGGAAATCAAAATTTATTCTTTGTCCCACCAATAAATTGCTCTACACCAAGTGTCGTTGATAATATTCCATTGATTGAGAAAATTGGTTCTCAAACTTTTTCTGGAAATGTAAATATTGTCACGGTATCTGGATCTACTGTTAGCGTAAATAATGTTGTTATTACTTCAACTCCCGTGAATGTAACAGGAACATCAAATCCAACATTTGTTAGGTACACATTAACAGGTCGAACAGGTAATATTAAGATATCCTCTACTAATCAAGTTTATGTTTCCTATTTTGGAAGAGATAATAATGCAACTTACGGAAGTTATTATTCGGGATTTGATAGTAAGCCAGAAATTAATTTCACACATAATTCAACTGCAACTTCTAACTGTATTCCGAACATCACTCTAAATTTAAATCCAATTGCACTAACAGATTCCTATTCTTGGTTTTTAAATGGGAGTTCAACGCCTATTCCTGGTCAAACTACTAATGTTCTTACACCCACGCAACCCGGATATTATCAAGCAACAAGACAGAATGCGGTGGGTTGTGCGGCAATTTATTCGGATATTATTCCAGTTAGTGATTGTCCTTCTAATATTGATAATGATGCGGTTTCAGATAATTTAGATATCGATGACGATAATGATGGCATTACAAATTGTACGGAGTCTTATGGTAATCAGGTAATAAATATGACTAATTCTAATTTGGGAAATGTAACTGTTGGAAATTATTCAAATCCATATACTGGAACCGTTTCCACTTCAACTACTGCAAGTCCAAGTCCTTTTATTGGTTCTGCTGACGGAAGCTTTATAACAAGTATTCCGGCTGGAAATTCTAATTGGATAACCTATAAAATGAATTTTGTAAAACCGGTTTCCTTAGGGTTGGAATATGTGTCAACAGCAAATGCGACTGATTTAATAAATCCTAAATCGGAATATATTGTAACTTCCGATATTAATAAAAATATTACCGTTTTAAATCCAAATAATCAATTGCTAATAGATACCAATTATGATGGAGTTTTTGAAAGCGGTGTAACGGAATTTTCTTCTTTTGAAATTCGATTTAGATTAAATAGCCCTGTTTCATTAAATGCAGGAACTGGGACTTTTAAATTTTTATGCAACTTAACTAACTCTTTTAGCATTACTCATAAAAATTTATCTGAAATAGAAGTTAATAATTCTACATTTAAATTAATTGCTACTTGTGTTCCAAAAGATACTGATTCGGATGGGATTTCAGATTATTTAGATATTGATAGTGATAATGATGGTATTCTAGACACTATAGAAGCCCAAGGAACGAGTTTCATCGCTTATACAATTAGTGATGTTAATAATGATGGTTTATCGGATGCTTTCGGAACAGGAATTCTTCCAGTAAATTCGGATTCAGATTCTAATATTTCAACTGGAATTATTTATGATTATATAGATTTAGATAGCGATAATGATGGGATATATGATTTAGTTGAATCAGGAAGTAATGGTATTGATTCAGATTCTAACGGAATCGTAGACGGTGTTCTTTCTAGTTTTGGCTCCAATGGACTTTCAAATTCTATAGAAACGACTCCCGATTCAGGTATTTTAAATTATATTATTGCTGATGCAGATTCAGATGGAATAAAAAATTATCTTGAAATAGATAGCGATAACGATGGCTGTAATGATGTGAACGAAGCTGGGTTTTCAGATAATAATAATGACGGTTTGTTAGGTTCAACTCCTTTAAATGTAAATGTTAACGGGGTAGTCACTAGTGGTTCAAATGGATATACATTTCCAAATAATAGCTATGTAACATTTGCAACAATAGTAATTACAACACAACCTTACTACACTTTTGATTGTGCTTCACAAAGTGCTACTATTAATGTATTTGCTAACAGCGGAAATACCTACCAATGGCAGTTTTCTACAGATGGAATCAATTGGATAGCTATTTCTAACAATGCCACCTATTCTGGAGCAACAACAAATACTTTATTAATTTCGGGTGCAACTCCGCTAATGAATGGAGATAAATATCGTGTAATTTTGAGTAATCCTGGTAACTCCTGTGGATTAATCTCTTCTCCCACTACATTATCTTTTCCAAATGCACCATCTGCCACTTTTAGTTATGCAGGAATTCCTTTTTGCCCAAACAGTGCTACTCCCCAAGTAGTTACCATGACTGGATCAGGCGCTTATACTGGAGGAGTATTTAGTTCTACTGCTGGTTTAACTATTGATGCCGTATCTGGAGCTATTACTCCTAGCACAAGTGTTCCCGGAAATTATATAGTTACCTATATGGTGCCAGCAAGTGGAGGGTGTGCAGCATTTCCTCTAACTACAAGTGTTGTTGTTTCTGAAATACCAACAGCTTCAATATCCTATAACGGTACTCCGTTTTGCGACTCAATAACAACTAGTCAATTAGTTAGTTTATCCGGAACTGCAAATTTTACTGGAGGTATCTTTAGTTCAAGTCCAGGATTAACAATTGATTCAATCACTGGATCAATTACCCCAAGTTCTAGTTCCCCAGGAAATTACATAGTAACTTATACGCTTTCATCATCAAATGGATGTTATCATGTAATCACCGATACTAATGTTGTCATAAATGCAACACCTGTTGCAATAGCAAATCCTAGTTTGGCTTCTATTTGTTCTGCAGAGACAACCAATATTAATTTATCAAGTACAATTGTAGGTACGACCTATTCTTGGACAACAGTTTCTAATAATGTTATTGGTGCCTCTTCTACGACAGGAACTACAATATCAGATTTGTTAACAAACACAAGTACTTTAACTGGTAATGTAATTTATACTGTTACTCCCAAAGCAAACGGATGCTCAGGAAGCCCTTTAAATATAACCGTAAATGTAAATTCTATTCCTGTTGTAAATCTTAATGATGGGGTTGTTTGTGTTAATCAATCTACAAACGTTGCATTTCAAAACTGTCTTTTAAATTCGCAACTAAACAACGCATCTTATACTTTTAAATGGTATCTAAATGGAGGATTAATAAATGGAGCGGTAAACAGCACTTACTTAGCTAATCATGCAGGAAACTATTCTGTAATAGCAACCGATAATGCCACTGGATGTAGTTCAATAATGACAAATGCCACAGTGACTTCTTCTTTTCCAGGGCTCACTATAGATACTAATCAAAGCGCTGTTTTTGGTGATACTACTACAATAGAAGTACTTGTTAGTGGAGGAAATGCAACTTTGTTATATTCATTAGATAATGGTCCTTATCAATCCTCTTCTATTTTTACTATTGAAGATTCATTGTCTCATTTTGTATCCGTAACAGATATTAATGGTTGTACTTATTTATCAAAGGAAGTTAGAATAATTAGTTATCCAACCTATTTCACTCCGAATGGTGACGGTTTTCATGATACTTGGAATATTCTTGGATTAGGTGCTTCAACAAAAATATTCATTTTTGATAGATATGGAAAACTGATTAAGCAAATCAATTCTCCAACGGATGGATGGGACGGAAATTTAAATGGTCAGCCCTTAAATGCAGAAGATTATTGGTTTACAGTCTACTATTATGAGGGAGTACCAGGAACAGGAACTAATAGAGTTTTTAAATCGCATTTTGCTTTAAAAAGATAATAAGGAATAGTAAGTATAATATTAAAAATAAATAATTAACTCATTTATATTTAATTTAAAATTTCAATTCCTAGATAATTTTTTATAATGTTAGTTGAATAATAAAACCATTCAATTTTAATATTGCAACAAAAAAATAGCCTTTCATTGAAAGGCTATTTTTAAATTAAATTAAGATTTTAGATTATTTTTTTATTATTTTTCTAGTAATAATAGTGCCCTCAGATATAACTTTAATAAAATAATTACCACTACTTAAATTATTTAAATCGATACTTTTCACATCTCCATTAACATCTTTTACTAATTCTCCAAGAGTGTCGTAAATTAATATTTCATCTATTTTAGAATTTGAAGATATGTTTAAGATATTAGTAACTGGGTTAGGATATAAAATAGTAGATCCAAGTTCATTATGTTGAGTTTCTAAAGCATTAAAAACTGTTTTAATGTAAAACAAATTAGTTGTAGTTCCTTTTGTAATTGCATGATTTCCTGCAGCAACTGTTGGTACAATAACAAGTCCGTTAACAGCTGTATAGGCAACGCCATCAAGTTTAATAGTTCCATTAAATGTAGCATCAAAAACCAGGGTTAATGTAGATGAGGATGTTGTTGTGTAAGAAATATTAGTAGCAGATTCTATTTTAAGGCGTGCCGTTAATGTTAGACCGTCATAAGTAGTTGATCCAGCTGTAGAGTTCATGTTTGCTGAAGTAAAAGTGTAAAAAGTACTATTTAAAGCAGATAATGTAAAATTATGAATTTGATCTCCTGCAGGTAATCCATTTATTGAAATAGTTCCTGAACCTGATATTGGTGTTCCTGTAGTTCCAACCGTGGTTACTGTAAAAGTAATATTTGCAGTTGGCGTACCAGAAATTGTTACAGTATGTGCATTTGAATCAATTACATAGGTAATTCCTGCTGCTGGTAAACCTGTTACTGTTACATTTGTTGCGGTCCCACCCCAAGTAAATACCATATTGGCAATTGCAATACCACTATCAACAGTTTGATCATTGTTACTAGGCATTTCTAATGTTTGTGTGCTTCCTGCAACAGCAGTTTCACCTTGAACATATACTAAACCTGTGTTATAAGTATTTAAAGCATCTAATAACCCAGTATTTACAGCATAAGATGTGTCGTCTACCGAATTGTTAAAAGTCCAAATTAAGTCACCACCTGAAACACGACCAGAAAACTGCATTACTTTGTCTTTTGCAATTGCAGGGTCGTCAACAACTATACTATTTACATACAAAGTTGGATCGACATCAAAATTATTATAAATGTTTGCACCATGTAAGGAGGAAATTGTATTTGGAATTGTTTCATTTCTAGTTGTTGCAACATAGGCGTCAAATTGTACTGGAAAATTTACTGCATCATAAGGTACAAATCTTGTTTGACCGCTCATTGTGTTGTTATAGGCTTTAATAAATCCTCCATCTTCGCCTGAAAAAGTCCCAACGGATCCATTATAAATATCTGTCCCTTGAAGAGAAGTTAGCATGGGGTATTTACAATTTCTAAAAAAATTACCTTCCATAAAAACAGAAGATCCCATTGTAGAACCAGCTCCGTATTTAGCATTACCGTCAAAATAATTATTGTAAACATGAGCCGAATAAAAACGTACTCTTGGATGGCGTGAATCAGAGTGGTCGTACCAATTGTGATGATAGGTTACATAAAGACCTGTTGTAGTGTTTTCACTTAAGCCTAAAAGATTACATTTGCCACTATCCCAAAAATGGTTGTAAGAATTGGTTACATAGGTTGATTTTTTACAGTCTAAAGCGCCATCTCCTTTAACTTGGTCTGCTGCACTTCCTGCTGCGCCATAAAACATATCACAATTATGTACCCAAATATGGTCATTGTCTTGTTGTAATCCAATATTATCTCCTTCAGATGAATTAGTTAGCATAAAACCAAGGTTTCTAATTTCAATATTAGATGCTGTTTTTACTCTAATGCCCCAGCCATTAGCAAGAGCATCCGATCCGACACCTTCTAATGTAATTGAACCTGTTGATAAATTATGATTTTCAACTACAATATCTCCATTAAGCATGTAATTTAAATCGGTTATATTTCCAATAAAACGAACATCTAAAGGCCTGTTGTCTAACCCTTTTTTAAACCCGTCTAATATGTTTTGCAAGCCAACGCAAGGATTTGTAGTAGCTCCTGTAACATTAAGAGAAACAGTATTTTTGGTATTTTGTGTTATATAAATTACTACAGCATTAGCTTTAAGTGTGCCATCTAGTTTATATGCTCCTGGGATATGCCCAGCAGCATGAGCAAAACCATTTCTGTCATGGGCTGTTACTGTTATTGTATTTGAAACTGTTGGCAATCCGTCAACTCCTCCAGTCACAGGAACTACTTTTATTGTATAATCACCAGGTGAAAGACCTAATACATCCGCACGAAAATAAGTGCCATAGCTTCTAATTAGTTGGGTGTCAATTTGAATATTTGTTAAGCCTCCACCAGTATAATATACTTTATAACTATCAGCACCAACTACCGGATTCCATTTAACATAAGCACATTCCATCCAACTTGATGATTGAGTGATAGTAACGGACTGAGCAAAGGATTGCAAAGTTGTTATAAAAAGTAATAAAAGCAGTATTTTTTTCATAGTTCTAATATTTATTAATTCTTGCGATAGGATTAAATTTGTAATCGATTGCACAAACATATAAATTATTTTTGAATCACTGATAATAATTCGTTAAAATAATTATTCTATTTAATAAATTGTTAATTATTGTCAAATTCCTATTTTTTAATGTTTATTCTTTTTATTGATTAAGATTTTCTTTTCTTTTTTATTTATATTTATTTCATTTTTCAAATTCAGATAATTAAATCCAACAGATTACAAATTAATAATATCTTATTTATTTTTTTGTTCTGTTTTATTTATTAATATTGCGCAATCGATTGCAATTATGAAGATTTTTTTAATAGTATTTTTATTTGGAACATTTTTGAGTATTTCACAAACTCAAATTGACACTACTTATACTATAAAAAGTACTTTTATTAAAGAGGTAAAAAAATATCCATTTATTAAAATTGTGGATGAATTAACTGGCAATGATAGTTTAATTGTTTCAAAAGATATTAAATACCATTCGCTACCAAATAGGGACTTGTTTCTTGATGCTTATTTGAAAAACGATAATAAATTACATCCAGCTGTCATTCTTATTCATGGAGGTGGTTGGAAATCAGGAGATAAAAACCAAATGCATGCTTTAGCACAAAAAATTGCTTTAAGAGGCTATTCTTGTTTTTGTATAGAATATCGAAAATCCTTAGAAGCAAAATATCCAGCGGCAATAATTGATGTTAAAAACGCAATTAAATTTATAAAAGAAAAAGCTCAAAATTACAGAGTTAATCCAAATAAAATTGCAGTTTTGGGATGTTCTTCAGGAGGGCAAATGGCCGCTTTAGTTGGCACAACAAACGGCAATTCGAAATTTGAAGATAGTACAAGTAAACCAACAGCAAGTGTTCAAGCCGTCATTGATATGGATGGAATTTTGGCATTTCATCATCAAGAATCGCAAGAAGGTAAAATAGCAGCTTTATGGTTAGGTGGAGATTATGAAGCAGTACCAAATTTATGGGATGAAGCTTCAGCATTGAATAATTCTGGTAGGTTTACTCCTCCAATATTGTTTATTAATAGTTCTATTCCAAGGTATCATGCAGGGCAAAATGATATGATAAAAATTCTAGAAAAAAACGGGATTTATTATGAAGTAAAAATACTCGATAATTCACTACATTCTTTTTGGTTTTTTCAGCCTTGGTTTGAAGAAATAGTAAATGTATCTACCAAATTTTTAGATAAAATATTTAAAGACTAAAATAATATAACACTATAAAATGAAAACAATTAAAATTATAGCAACTCTTTTTGTTGCTTTCCAATTAACAGCAAATGCGCAAGATAAGAGTAATTCGAATGTACAAAAAACCTATGCTGAACTTTCAATCAAAGAAGGCGGTAAATGGGTAGGGCAAAAATATGAAGGCGGAACATTTAAAAATGTATCTAGTTTAAAAGTGCCTAAATCGCATTGGGATCATTCGTTTTTTATTCGATATGAAGGTCCAGGTTGGGAATCAAACAAAATTGCCTATCGCTTGTATTTAGATTGGCGAAATTGTATTGATTTATTCGGAAAAGTAGCGGATACTATGGTTCTTTCTAAAGTAGGTTTAGATGGATTTGAATCGTATCATCATAGTAGCCCATGGGGAATGGATATTTTGAAAGCCGGAAAAGGATTAGGTGTTGGTGCAATTGCTAGATTTTCAAACAATAAAATGTTGCATTTTGAGAAAGTAGATTCCACTTTTGCTACAATTGAAAATACAAATAAATCCTCTTCTGTAATTGTTGATTATAAAGGTTGGCAAACTGCTAATGACAAAATTGATTTTCAATCTATTTTAACAATTGAACCTGATAATCGATACACTAAACACACAATTAAAGCTTCTAAAAAAATTGAAGGAATTTGTACAGGAATTGTTAAGTTTAAAAACATCGATTTAGTAGTAAAGAAAAGTGCTAACAATAAATGGGCTTATTTTGCTACTTATGGCCAACAATCTTTGGTTCCAGATAATTTAGGGATGGCAATTTTTTATAAAGTCTCCGATATTAAAGAGCAAATTGAAGGAGAATTTGATCATCTATTGATTTTTAAACCTACAAAAAAATCGATTTCATTTTATTTATTAGGTGCTTGGGAGCAAGAGAAAAACGGCATCAAAACCAATGAAGAATTTTACAACTATTTAGATCAAAAATTGGATGAATTGAATAAAAACGGCAAAATTTAATTTAAAAAATACTATGAAAAAAAACTTATTTTTTTTTCTCTTTTTCTTTAGTTTTTCTGTCTTTGCTATTTCAAATACATTGGAAAAAGATTCTTTGAAATTTTCTGAAAGAATGGCAATTTCTATTATGAATCGTAATCCAATTGTGTGGCAGATTGACGATAATAAAAAACCAAAATGGGATTATAAACCAAGTTTTGTACTTACTGCATTTGAAAAATTATATAAAAAAACTAAAAACAGAAACTATTCTATTTATATTAAGGATTATATCGATACTTTTATTGATAGTACTGGTTCTATTGGTCATTATGATTGTAATGAATTTAATTTAGATGGGTTAAATCCCGGAAAGTTGCTTTTTGATATATACCAAGATACAAAAGATAAAAGATATCTTTCTGCACTAAAATTGCTAAGAAAACAACTCGATAAACAACCAAGAACCCTATCGGGTGGTTTTTGGCATAAAAATATATATCCAAATCAAATGTGGATGGATGGTGTATATATGGCTTTGCCTTTTTATACTCAATATGCAGTTACATTTGATGATCTTAAATCACTTGATGATGTTGCCAAGCAGTTTGAATTAGTTCATGATCATATATTAGATACTAAGTCAAATTTACCTTATCACGCTTGGGACGAATCTAAAGTTATTGCTTGGGCAAATCCAGAAACCGGAAATTCACCTACTATTTGGTCGAGAGGAATTGGTTTTTATACTATGGCATTAGTAGATGTGCTTGATTATTTTCCTAAAAGTCATCCAAAGTATAAGGAGTTATTAGGCTATTTAAGCGAAGTTGCAACTGCGATAATGCAACAACAAGACAAATCCGGTTTATGGTTTCAAATAACGGATAAACAGAAGTTGTCAGGAAATTATTTGGAAGCATCGGGTTCAGCTATGTTTGCCTATACTTTTGCTAAAGCTGCAAATAAAGGCTACTTGCCAATAAAATATAAAAAAATTGCCAATACAACCTTTGATGCCCTATTGAACAATTTTGTAAACGAAGGTGAAAATGGTGAAATTCATCTAGGTCAAATAAGCCAAGGAATTGGTTTAGGTGGAACCCCTTTTAGAGATGGCTCAAATAATTATTACTTAACCGCCAAAATAAATAGCGATAATTCAATGGGGGTAGGAGCATTTATGTTAGCAGCTTTAGAATTAAATAGATAATTTTTCAAATCATGAATAACATTAAAAACATAGTATACCTATTTGTTATTGTTTTTAGCTCAATTAATGAGAATTGCTATTCAAGTGTCGCCTTTAAAAAAAAGGACGATTATAATAAAACCGTTGCTCTTGATGGTTCTGGGGATTATAAATCCATTCAGGATGCTATTAATGATTGCAAATCGTTCCCTTACGAGCGAATTACTATTTATATTAAAAATGGAATTTACAAAGAAAAGATAAAGGTAAATGAATGGAATACCAATATTTTATTAATTGGCGAGAATAAAGAAAAAACAGTCATTACCTATGATGATAATTTTAATAAAATTGGTTTAGGTAAGAATAGTACTTTTTATACCTATAGCCTTTTAGTAGAAGCTAACGATATAATTCTAAAAAATTTGACTATTGAAAATTCATCTGGAGATATTGGTCAAGCGGTAGCTTTATCTGTTATTTCCGATAGGGTAGTAGTAGATAATTGTAGAATATTAGGGTGTCAAGATACTCTTTACACTTCAGGAGAAGGAAAACAATATTATAAAAATTGTTACATAGAAGGGACAACTGATTTTATTTTCGGTAGTGCTACAGCATTTTTTGATAATTGCCAAATTCATTCCAAGAAAAACTCTTATATAACTGCAGCATCAACTCCAAAAAACGCTTTGTTTGGTTTAGTTTTTAATGAATGTTCATTAACTTCAAATGATGATGTTACGAATGTTTATTTGGGTAGGCCATGGCGAATTTATGCTAAAACAGTATTTATTAATTGTCAATTAGGAAGTCATATAGCGCCTGAAGGATGGTTTAATTGGTCAAAACCCGAAGCAGAAATAACTTCTTATTATGGTGAATATAATTCGAAAGGAGAGGGTTATTCTCCAAAATCAAGAGCTAAATGGTCACGTCAGTTAACTAAAAGTAAAGCTAGAAAGTATACCATCTCAAATTGTTTAGGTTCAGAATTTGCAAATTACCTAAAGAATAATTAATGTTTATTAGAACTTGAAATAATTCAACAAATTAAATTCTTTTTTATGAAAAATAAATTTCTATTAATATTGCTAATAACGATAAGTACATTTGCTCAAAAGGTTACCATTTATGGTATAGGCGATTCTACTATGGCGGATAAAGTCAAACCTAATGAAAATCCAGAACATGGATGGTTACAAGTATTTCCTTCGTTTTTGACTAAAGATGCCATAGTAATTAACAAAGCAGTAAATGGACGTAGCACAAAAAGTTTTATAAATGAAAAGCGTTGGGACTCAGTTTATAATGTTCTTCGCCCTGGAGATTATGTTTTTATTCAGTTTGGTCACAATGATGGAAAAACTACAGATTCAATTCGCTATACTAATCCGCATACTAGTTACCGCTATAATTTAATAAGGTTTGTAAAAGAAGCCCGAGAAAAAGGAGCTATTCCCATTTTGTTTTCCTCAGTTATGAGAAGGCATTTTAACGAACAAGGCGTTTTAATTAGTACCCACATTGAATATACCCAAGAAACACGATTAATTGCACAAGAATTCAATGTGCCTTTCATCGATTTAGAGTATTTCACGGAGTTGCTAGAGTTAGCTTATGGACCAGAGAAATCAAAAAAATTGCACCTACATTTTAAACCGGGGGAAAACTCTTATTATCCAGAAGGAAAAGAGGATGATACCCATTATTCGTTGCTTGGTGCTAATGAAGTAGCAAGATTGACAGTTAATCAAATACTGTTCTTGAAAAGCCCACTTGTGAAAAAATTAAAAAAGATTATTAATAAGGAAAGTTTGTAGATGGGATTTTTTTTAAATTCTTTAAATAAAGAGGAATAATAAATAAAAAACCCAGCAATTGCTGGGTTTCTAGTAGACTATTCATATGAAATCTCTAATAATTTGCTTAAAGATTTCGATTCTTTTTTGATGTTTTTTAAATAACAAAAATTAGTTATTTCGGGTGCAAATGTAATTAAAAAGATTATTTTATTATTCCGATTAAGAAAAGATTTTTATTTTTTTATAATTAAGTAACAAACATAAATAATGTTCCCAAAGTCAGTAGATGTTTAAAGAATATTTGCTAACGAAAGTGAAACAAGAACTTTATGCTCAACATTTGTAACTGTTGGTCAATTTAACCCATTTTTTCAATAATATTATATAAGTAATATAAATCTGAAATTTCAACAATAAAATAGAAATACATAAAAATACAACTTATTATTATATTTTGTATCATTTTAGTTAGGTTAAACCTGATAAAACAACTATGAAACATAAATACATATTAACCCAATCAAATGAAATCCTTTCCTACTTCAATAGTAAAGGATTAGTATGTTTTGATTCCAAAGCTGCGATTAAAGCTTTGCCGGAATCAAGAGAAAATACAATTAGAGAATTGTTGAGTGATAAGGATACTTTTTATGTATCGCTATTTCAGGACAAGACATATATTTCCTTCAAGAAGCCCTTGCATTAGTGAGGGGTTTTTTTTCTTATTCTATAAAGTATTTAGAAGTTTTGTTTTAATCTTTCAATTTCAGTTTCCAACATCAATATATATTTTTTTGTATAATCGTCAACAATATTCGAATTATTAGTGATATTACTCTCCTTACTTCCTAAGCCTTGAACTTGTTGATTATTTGAAATATTAAATACATTAGTAACGTCAAAATTTAGTATTTCGGAAACAGATACTTCTAGTATGTCGGCTATTTTTTGAAGTTTAGATAATGTTAAGTCAATTTCTCCACGCTCAATTTTACTGTAACCAGAAACACTCATATCCAATTCACCAGCAACGAACTCGCGAGTTAGATTTTTCAATTCCCTAAATCTTCTGATATTCAAAGAAATATTTTTTATATCCATAAAACGAATTTTTATATATTATCCTCAAAAGTAGTAAATAATCCTTTAAAAGGAATAAATACAACTTAAATAAACTGCTTATTTTATTTAGTAAAGTAAATTTGTTAATTATTTAAAATATTATTAATGAATAATTTATTTAA
>CAILWV010000046.1 GCA_903838055.1 uncultured Bacteroidota bacterium
AATCAGTCCGCAAGGGCTAGGATGGGACGGAACTTATAACGGAATCCTAATGCCATCAACAGATTATTGGTTCACCGTGGACTATAGCGAAGCCGCAGCTTACAAACAATTTAAAGCGCATTTTACATTAAAAAGATAATTACACAATGAAGTTTAAACATTTATTATTAGCAATTGTAGTATTAATTACTAAACAAGCATATTCTCAGGAGATATTACCGGTTTATTCGGATTATTTATCGGATAATTATTTTCTTCTTCATCCTTCGATGGCCGGAGCAGCAAGTTGTTCTAAATTACGTTTAACAGGAAGACAACAATGGTTTGGTCAACAAGATGCTCCCGCTTTGCAAACTTTGAGTTTTAATGGAAGTGTGTCAGATAAAGACGGAATGGGTGTTATCTTAATTAATGATAAAAACGGTTACCATTCTCAAAAAGGTTTTAGAGTAGCTTATGCCCATCATATAATGTTCTCTAGAGATAATATAGATTTAAATCAATTATCTTTTGGGTTAAACGTTGGATTTGCTCAAAGTCAATTGGACGAAAGTACTTTTTATACAAATGACCCATCCTATGACCCTATAGTTTTTGGTCAAATTCAGAAAGCATCTTACTTTAATGTAGATATTGGAGCGTCATATAACTTCTTAGATTTTTATGCGCATTTTACTGTAAAGAATGCTTTGGCAAGTGATAGAAAATTGTATACAGATAAAGAACCAGTTAATTTAAAAAGAGCTGTTTATAATATGGGATATACTTTTGGGGATTCTGAAGGGATAATGTTTGAACCATCAATGATGTTTCAATATATTTTTCAAACAAAAGAGTCTTTAATAGATTTAAACCTTAAAGCATATAAACAAATGGAATTCGGAAAATTATGGGCTGTTGCTTCTTATAGACGAAGCTTAGATGGTGCTCAATATATTGAAGGAACTGCTGTAGCAACGCAAAAATTGCAATATTTTACTCCAATAGTAGGTGTGAATTATAAAAATTATATGTTCTCATATACCTACTCTTCTTTGTTAGGAAACATTAAATTTGATAATGGGGGATTTCATCAGTTTACTTTAGGAATTAATTTGTTCTGTAAACCTGAGAAATACCACTGTAACTGTCCTGCAGTTAATTAAAATTAAAAATATACTCTTAATCCCGATAAACTTTATCGGGATTATTTTTTAAATGAAAATTATGATTATTAAAACAATTAACGGTAAATCGCCAAAAATTCCCTCGGATTGCTATATCGCAGAAAATGCAACTATTGTAGGTGATGTTGAATTTGGTTCGCAATGTAGTGTTTGGTTCAATGCGGTACTTCGTGGTGATGTTCATTATATTAAAATAGGAAATAAAGTAAACATTCAAGATGGTGCAATTATTCATGCGACTTATCAAAAACATCCAACTAATATTGGCAACAATGTTTCTATTGGACATAATGCAATTGTTCATGGTTGTACTTTAGAGGATAATGTCCTTATTGGAATGGGAGCAATAGTAATGGATAATTGTGTGGTACAAAGTAATGCTATTGTTGCTGCCGGATCGGTCGTAACTCAAAATACAATTGTAGAATCGGGTACTATTTATGCAGGAATTCCTGCTAAGAAGGTTAAAGATATTAATGCGTCAGAATTTGCTGGAGAAATTGAGCGAATATCTAATAATTATGTTATGTATTCTAGCTGGTATAAAACCGAAGAATAAATATTTGGTTTAAATTTTGAGAAAAGCTCTGCCATGAATTAAAACAGCAGGATCTATTAATACGATACTAAATACACCGGTTACTACCAGAAATTTAAGGATAAAATGTAATTGTAAGTATTCTACTTTATTATTTGCTTTCCACAAAAAAAGGAGAAATAAAATTAAGAAAATAAGGCTAACATAGAAGTAAATATCCATATAACCAACTTCGTATATTTCTACTAAAAAATATACTGGAATTACTGTAACAACTGTTAATATAGTTATAGTCTTTTTAGCAAATAATTCGCCATAAATAACAGGAATTGTTTTGTAATCGTTGGCAATATCTCCTTTAATATTTTCTAAATCTTTAATTATTTCTCGAATAAATAACAGCAAAAATAAAAAGGTTGCATGTGCAAAAATTTCTGGATATAGGTTTTTGTAATATAATAACAATGCAAAAAACGGTAAGATTGCTAGAAATGAAGCCGTTAAATTTCCAATAATAGGATATTTTTTTAATTTATGAGAGTAAAACCAGATTAAAAAAATATACGTTGAAAAAAACAATACGGCTCTAAAAGACACTAGCATTGCTAATAAAGCTACAATAAAATTTAACGTAAAATATACTTGAAGTTTGGTTTTTTGGCTAACTATATGGTCAATTTTGGATTTGTTGGGCCGGTTTATTAAATCTTTTTTGCTGTCGTAAAAATTATTAATAATATAACCGGAAGCAATTGTTAAACTTGAAACAATAACAATAATGAAAAGATTAAAATCCAGAAGTACTACTAAAGCCCTTTTTTCACGTGCCATAATGAATATAGCAGATAGGTATTGCGCTAATACAATAATTGGAATGTTATAACCGCGAACCACAGAGAACATACTAATAATTTTTAGTATTATGCGTTTGGTTTTTCGGCTTAACATGATTTAGTTTGTTAAAATTGGTAAACCACTTCTAATGTATAGTCTTTTAATGATTCTTTTGCTTTTTCTAAGTCTTCAGTGAACCCAAGAATATAGCCACCACCTCCCGAACCACAAAGTTTCAAGTAGTAATCGTTTGTGTCAATTCCTTTTTGCCAAATCCCATGAAATTGTTCTGGAATCATTGGTTTGAAGTTGTTTAATACAACTGTAGAAAGTTTTTTAGTATTAGTAAACAATGATTTTTTGTCGCCTCCTAGAAAATTTTCCACACATAAATCAGTATATTTAACAAATTGGTTTTTTAGCATTGTACGAAAACCTTGATCTTTTAGGTTTTCCATAAAAATATTTACCATTGGAGCAGTTTCTCCAACAATCCCTGAATCTAACAAGAAAACAGCACCTTTCCCTTCTGCACTTTGAGAAGGTATTCCAGTTGCTTCAATATTGTCTTTAGAATTGATAAGAATTGGAATGCTTAAATAACTATTTAAAGGGTCCAAGCCAGAACTTTTACCATGAAAAAAGGATTCCATTTGTGCAAAAATATTCTTTAATTGAAGTAATTTTTCTCGTGTAAGGTTTTCAAGAACTGTGATTTTATTATTTGCATATTTGTCATAGATAGCAGCAACTAAAGCACCACTGCTGCCAACTCCATATCCTTGCGGGATGCTTGAGTCAAAATACATTCCTCTTGTTACATCTGATTTTAATAGTGACAAATTGAAAGTTACTAATTCAGGTTGTTCGTGTTGTAAAGTTTCTAAATAATCAACAAAACGCTTTAAACTTTCATTTGATTTTATGGCTTCAGCCGAAGGGTTTTCGGTTACTTTTAATGCCCCATTATAAAAATTATATGGAATAGATAAACCTTTAGAATCTTTAATGATTCCATATTCTCCGAAGAGTAATATTTTGGAGTAAAATAAGGGTCCTTTCATTTCTTAATTATCAATTATTGACTGACTTCCAAAACCAATTTCATCGCAAATATACTGACCATTTTGGCAATAGCCAACTAATTCGTCTTTAATAAATTGCAAAGTTTCTTCTCTAACGTTTTCGGGATATAAAACATGCACATTTGCACCTGCATCTAGAGTAAAACAAACCGGAATTTTAGATTCATTTCTAAAGTTCCAAATTTTATTAATTATCTCTAGTGTTTTGGGTTTCATTAATATAAAATAGGGCATTGATGTCATCATCATAGCATGTAGAGTCAATGCTTCACTCTCTACAATTTTTATGAAATCTTCAATGTTTCCAGTTTCTAAAATAGTTTTTAGTGTAGATAGATTTTGTGGTGCTTGTAAAAAACGTTGTTCCGCAAATGGGTGATTGTGCATTAAATCATGACCAACAGTACTAGAGACTTGCTTTTCACCTTTATCCACTAATAAAATAGTATCTTGGTAGTTCTTGAAATTTGAATGAATCTGGTTTGGAAATTCTGTGCCAAATAAATCGGAACTTCCTGACATTTCATTATGTTTACCCCAAACGACAACGTTTCCTTTTATGCTACGGCATGCGCTCCCAGACCCTAAGCGAGCAAGAAACGATGCTTTTTGATGAAAGAATTCGTCATTTATTGATGGGTTTAATCCTTTTTCAAGACTCATAATGTTCATTGCTATTGCCGCCATTCCTGATGCTGAAGATGCTATACCAGAACTGTGCGGGAATGTATTTTGAGTATCAATAGTAAAATGATAGTTTTTTAAATAAGGGCAATAAATTTCAATTCGCTCAAAAAACTTCTTTATTTTAGGTTTGAAATCTTCTTTGGATTTTCCTTCAAAAAGTAAATCAAATGAGAAATTGTTGTTATTTTCTTTTTTTACAAATGCTAATTTGGTTATTGTTTTACAATTTTTTAATGTAAAACTAATAGAAGGATTTGCCGGAATTTGATCTTGCTTTTTTCCCCAATATTTTACTAGAGCGATGTTGCTAGGAGCACTCCAAGTGAAGCTTCCTTGATTAATTTCTGTAGAATAGTGCTTGAAAATAAAATCCTTTTCGGAAATCATATTAAATATATTTTGACAAAGATACTTATTTTACAAAAACGAAATCATTTTGTTTACTATATTTGTATAAAAAATAAACAAAATGCAGAAAATAGTTAGAATTGCGGTGGTTTTATCAACGTGTTTATTGGTTGGTTATTTATCTGGAATGGTAACTCAGGAGAGTATTACAACATGGTATCCTAGTTTGGTTAAACCTTCATTTAATCCACCAAACTGGGTGTTTGCACCAGTATGGACAATTCTTTATATTATGATGGGTGTTGCTGGTGGAATGGTTTGGAACAGATTAGAGCAAGATTCAGAAAATGTGAAGAAGTCCTTTACTTTTTTTATTATACAGCTTTCACTAAATGCTGCTTGGTCGGTAATTTTCTTTTATTTTCATAATCCTTTTTTAGCTTTAATAGAAATAATACTTTTTTGGCTAATCATTTTTGAAACGTATATTCAATTCAAGAAAATAGATAAAACTGCGGGTTTACTATTCATTCCCTATATAGCTTGGGTGAGTTTTGCAACCTTATTAAATGCTAGTATTTGGTGGTTGAATAGATAAGAATTAAATTGCTTCGGCCACAATAAATCCACTTGTCCAAGCATTCTGAAAATTGAATCCGCCTGTTATGGCATCAATGTTTACAATTTCGCCAGCAAAATAAAGATTGGGATGGAGTTTACTTTCCATGGTTTTGAAATTGATTTCTTTTAAATCAATACCTCCTGCGGTTACAAATTCTTCTTTGAAAGTGCTTTTACCATTCACTTGATATTCCCCTTGAGTTAATTGTTGAGCAAGATTTAGAAGTTGTTTTTTATTTAGGTCTGCCCATTTTACATCTTCCGAAATTGAAGCAGCAAGAACTAATTTTTCCCAAAGTCTATTTGGAAACTCAAAAGGTGATTTTTTAGAAACCACTTTTTTAGAATGCTCATGTTTTAGGTCTTTTAGTTTTTCTTCAGCTTCTTCAAAGGTAATTTCATTTAGCCAATTAACTTGAATAGCAAATTGATAATTTTTATCTGCTAATTCTCTTGCTCCCCAAGCAGAAAGTCTCAATATTCCTGGCCCACTCATTCCCCAATGGGTAATTAATAGAGGTCCGGAAGCTTCTAGTTTTGAGTTTTTTACTTTTACAGATGCTAATGCGGAAACTCCCATTAAATCTTTTATTCGTTTGTCGCCAATATTAAAAGTAAATAGGGAAGGAACAGGAGGAATAATTGTATGCCCAATATTGGCTAGCATTTCCCAAATTTTCGGATTACTTCCGGTGGTTAATATTAAATTTTGACACGAATAATTTTCCGTTGTGGTTTCTATTTTCCAATAATCTTTAGCTTTAAAGATAGATTGCACACTTTGTCCAGTTAGAATATCAATACCAAGTTTTTTGGTAGCATTGATAAAACAATCTACTATAGTTTGTGAAGAATTAGTCACGGGAAACATTCTACCGTCTTCTTCAATTTTAAGTTCTACCCCATGATTTTCAAACCACTCTATTGTATCACCAGAGCAAAATTGATGAAAAGGTCCACGAAGTTCTTTTTCTCCACGAGGATAGAATTTTACTAAATCGTTTGGCGCAAAACAAGCATGGGTAACGTTGCATCTTCCACCTCCAGAAATTTTAACTTTGGATAAGACTTCTTTTCCTCGCTCTAAAATGGCAACCTTTAAATTTGGATTTTTTTCTACTATGTTAATAGCCGTAAAAAAACCAGCGGCACCTCCTCCAACAATTATTATATCGTATTTTGAATTCATGTTTTATCAAATTAAAACTATCAAATCCTGTCTGGAAAATCTGAAATTATTCCATCAACATTAAGTGATTTTACAAATATAAGGTCTTCTGGAGTATTTACTGTCCATGCGTAGATTTTAAATCCATTGGAATGAAGGAGGTTTACATTTTTTGTATTCAATAATTTGAAATATGGATTTATGGATTTGGCTTTGATTTGAATTGCAAATGCAAGGGCTTTTTCAATAGAATCCTCTGTTAATACTCCTAGCGCTATATTCGAATTTAGTTTCGAAATTATTTCTAAAGATTCCCAAATAAAACTCGAAACTTCAAATTGATTGTAATTCCAATTTTGCTCATTTACTTGTTTTTCAACAATTTGTATTACTTTTTGAGCAGCTGTTGCTTCCTTGATTTCAATATTAATTGTGCATCTTCTATTTACATCAAGGAGTACATCATTTAATGTTGGAATTCCTATTTTTTTTAATTCAGATGCAGAATAATCCTTCACAAAACCTGAAGCTTCTGTAGTTCTATTAATTGTTTTATCATGAATAACCATTACCTCTCCATCGGAACTCAAATGAACATCCAATTCTATAGCATCTACATTTAATTCGATTGCTTTTGCAAAGGATACTAAAGTGTTTTCAGCAACATAACCTTTTGCACCACGATGTCCAATCTTTAACATGTATTCTTTTAATTTTTTTCTAATAATAGAATTTGGAAGGGGGAGTTTATAGCTACTTTTCCATTTTTAACTATGGAAGTTTTACCCGAATAAACATCTTTTACTTTGTTCCCGTTTTTGAAAATTGTTCCAACAGAAATTTCTTTATTTCCAAGAGGCAAATCTAATCCTACAACAACTGTATCATTAAAATTTCCTTTTACAAATGTTCTACTGAAAACATAAGGTGTGCTCGAAATTTGTGTGTGAATTCCAGCGCCAATTGCTGGATGGTTTTTTCTAAAATTACTTAGTTTTTGCCAATGAATTGCAACTTCTTTATTTTTGGAATTTGTTTTAAGTTCTTCCCAATTCATTGTAGATCTTAGTGTAGCATCTCCTTTTGTTCCTTCAATATCTAGTGTTCGTGCGCTTTCATCTCCGTAATAAGTTTGTGAAATTCCTGGTGCTAATAATAATTTGGTTGCGCTTTCAAATGATTTTTCTCTTTTTTTATCAAAAGGATTTCCATCATCATGTGAAGAAATATAGTTCATTACAGTATTCCCTTTTAAATCAGAATTCAAAATGTTGGAATATTTAGAAAACAATTCTTCGTAACCCATTTTAGCATCATAAGGAAAAGAAAAATTGATTAGACTAGAAAAGCCATTTTCAAAATAATTAACTTTTTTATCGCCAAAATCATAGAATTTTTTAGAACCAATGTTATAGCCATAAACTTCTCCAACCATAAAAAAAGGATTGGAATCTAATACCTTTTTAGGATTTCTAGATTTATAATCTGCGAAAGCCATATCACATACTTTACGGAAATCTGACCAAACATCTTCTTTTGTATGCTTTGCCGTATCTACTCTATAGCCATCAATACCATAATTAGTGATGTAATCGGATAGCCATTTCATGATATAATATTTTGGGGCATGAGGATATCCTGTTTTCTTGAAAAATGTATTTAATTCGGCAACTTCATTCTCATAACGACCTTCTTTTTTCCATTTTTCAACCAAGAAAGGAGGTAAATCTACGTTGTCATTACTTTCGGTTTTAACATCTGGAAGATTTTCTACCAAAGTACAATTGATGTAAGTGTCATACGATTGGTAGGTGCATTTTGGAGAAGTTCGCACCCAATCATTAGGATAAACAGAATCTTCAGCAGTAACAGGGCCTGTATGATTAATTACAGCGTCTAACATTATTCGGATACCTTTGGCATGCGCCTTTTCAATTAATTCTGATAAATCTTTTTTTGTTCCATAGCTTGGGTCTAATGAACTCCAATCACGTGTCCAATATCCATGAAATCCATAAGAAAATCCTGTACCTTCATCTACGCCATCATGAATTTGCTCTACAATTGGAGTCATCCAAATTACGGTAGTTCCTAATTTATCAAAATAACCATCGTCTAATTTTTGAATTACACCACGAATATCACCACCTTCAAAACCGCGAAGTTTTCCTGTTTCCTTATTTCTATTGAATGTATGGTCGTTGGTTTTATCCCCATTATTGAATCTATCGGTTAAAAGAAAATATACATTTGCATTCTCCCAAAGAAAAGGAGTTTTGGTAGAAGTTTTCTTTTTTTGAGCATAATTAGAATAAGAAAATAAAGTAACCAATACTAAAATAAAGATGTTTTTTGTTTTCATAAATTTTGTTTTCAGATATTCAATGCTATTAGACCTCAAAGTTTTAAAACATTTGAGGTCTGGCTGATTAATATTCTATTGTTATTTCTGGATTAGTTCCTTTTTCCCATGGGATAGATATTTCTAAAGGATTTTTAAATGTTTTGTAAACTCGTTCTTGACCATTTACTAATATTCTTTTAGGATGGATGTTATGAATTACTAAGTTTACATTTTTTGACTTAGATATAAAATTCTTTCCAATTTTAGTGTTAAAATTAATTTTCTGAATATTGTTTGTAATCTGGCTGTTGAATGTAAGTAATTCGAATTCTCCTTTTTCGTAAGCATTTGGAGTTGTACCGTCATCATTATATAATTCTCCCGAAGAAGAAGGCGTAGTTTCATCAAAATAATAATGCAAATCAAAATTATCTAAGGAATAGTCACTAGTATTTTGAATGGTTTTAATCCTAGGAATAAAACTTCCGCCTTTAACATAAACAGGAATATGATCTTCTGAAACTGTAATTATTTGTTTAGTATTAGCTTTATATTCCTTATCGGAATAAAAATCAAACCAATTGCCGGTTGTGTTAGGAAATTGCACTTCGGTTTCTGTTACATTAGCAGTAGTAATAGGTTTAATTAAAAAACTAGTTCCCCAATAATATTGATCTGATTTCAAATCATTTTGTAATGTATTGGTTTCGTTTTTTATATAAAATGGACGCATTAATGCCTTCCCTGTTTGATTGTTTTCAAAAGCTAAAGTGTAATTGTAAGGCAATAATTGGTAGCGTAATTCCACTTGTTTTTTGGCTTTTTCTTTAGTGACAATATCTTTATTGGCAACTTCCGAAGCCACTTCTTCTTGCGCATGCGGACGAAAAATTGGTGTGAAAACACCATATTGTAACCAACGTAAATACAATTCGTTATCGAAATAATCACCTGCAAATCCACCTAAATCAGAATGCATATAGGCCATTCCTTGCATGCCCATTTGCACTGCAATTCCAACTTGACTTTGCAATCCGCCCCAACTTCTACTTACATCACCACTCCAAGGAATCATTCCAAAGCGTTGGCTACCTGAATATCCAGCGCGCATTAAAATAAAAGGGCGAGTAGAAGGAAAATCTTTTTTATAGCCATCGGAAATTAATTTAGCCCAATTATGTCCATAAATATTGTGAACTTCATCTGCTTTTCCACCAGCCGTAATTGCAGTGGTTGGGAAAACTTCAGGCTCCCCTAAATCACCCCAAAGTCCACCAATACCTTGGTTAATTAATCGTTTGTAAACATTCCAAAACCATTGTTTTCCTTCTGGCTTAAAGACATCGATAATTCCAGTATTTCCGAAATAAAAGTCCCAAGTTGCAGGAGTTCCATCGACATTAGTTGCTAATACTTTATTATTAACTGTTTCTTGCCATTTAGAAGATGTTGTAAGAATAAATGGTTCTGTTATTAGTATTGTTTTGATATTTTTTTTATTCAAATCGGCTATCATTTTATCCGGATTAGGGAAGTTGTCTTTATCCCAATCTAAATTACCCATGGTTCCTTTGATACTTTTTCCAAACCAATATAAATCTAAAATTATTGCATCTACTGGTGTTTTGCTGTCTTCAAATTTTTTAATTGTTTTCTCTACTTCTTCTTGCGAATGGTATCCAAAACGACTTGAAAAATTACCAAATGCCCAACGAGGGGGTAGTGGTTGATTACCGGTTAGCGAAGTATAATTAGAAGTTAATTCTTCCCAAGAATCTCCTGCAATAACTTGATATGTTTTTCTTCCAGAAATGGTTTCGTAAGAAAGGGTATTATCTTTTTTACTGTCTAAATCCAAATAGCCAATAGCTGCATTGTCAAAATGAACCGCATACAATTGAGAAGATAATACCAACGGCATGCAAAAATTCATTAATTCTGCATAGGTTTCATAGCCATAACTAGCACGATTATATAGTTTTAATCTGTTGCCACGTCGGTTCATAGTTTCAAATGCTCTAGCCCCACCGCCATATAGTTTTTCTTGGGGAGTGATATTAAATTCTAGAGTTTCTAATCCATCTTTTTTCAGATATCCATTTTTTTCAGATAAAATCATTACACCATTTTTTAAGTAGGAAATTTTAAATGGGGCTTTGTCAATAAGAATTGTAATGTCTTTAGAATATAGCATTAATGCATTAACTCCGTTTGTTAATTTTATCTTGCTTTTTTCTGGAGTTTTAATTACCGCTTCAGAAATTGGGTTGAAAGTTTCTCCATTTGGAATAAAAGAGGTTTCAACAATTTTGTCGGATATATATTTTATTAGGTAATATCCATCGTTAGTTTTTACTTCTAAAATATTTTTTTTCCAAACATGTGAAAGATAACTTCTATTTGCATTTTGGGCAAATGAAAATGCAGTAATAAGTAGAAAGCAAATTATTTTTTTCATTGCAAGTAATTTATTTTAATTCTAATATTAATGCCGATTGTCCTTCAATTTCCAAATCTCCTTGTAAATTAACTTGCTTATTAGAAAGCACTTCGGTTGCGGATAAATGGGCTTTAATATTTTCTTTAAATCGGTCTAATTTCAATGTTTGTTTTTCAGCATTATTATTCAATACCACCATCACAGTTTCTGATTCATTGTATCTAAAATAGACATATACATTATTTTCGGTTGCATAATGCATTGTTTTGCCAGAATGAATAACGGATTTGTTTTTTCTCCAATTGAACAATTTGGCCGAGAAATCATGAAATTTTTGTTGCTCTTCATTACGTCCTAAATTAGTGAACGCATTATTGTTATCTCCATTCCACCCACCAGGAAAATCTCTTCTAATATCGCCATCCCCAACATTTTTACTACCAGCCATTCCAATTTCTGAGCCATAATAAATTTGTGGAATTCCTCTAATAGTAGCAATTAAAGTCATGGCCAATTTATATTTATTAAGGTCATTTTTATAAATAGTATTAAATCGGTCGGTGTCGTGATTTTCAGTAAAAACTAAAATGTTGTTTATATTTGGATACAGAAAATCGTTTGTGAAATTTTCATATACTTTAACCATTCCTGTATTCCAATTTGCTTTCTCTTCATTAAAAACACCACCATTAATAATTTCTTGTAGAGTGAAATCCATAACACTTGGCAAATAAGAATTAAAACTTTCAATAGCTCCTATCTTACTGTCTTTTTGCCAATAAGCATTTTGTGCAGGGTTATGGTACCATACTTCACCAACAATATTAAAATTTGGATATTCATCCATCACGGCTTTAGTCCATTTTGAGACGCCATTTTTATCTCCATAGGGATAGGTGTCTACCCTAAAGCCATCTAAATCTGCATATTCAATCCACCAAATTGCATTTTGAATAAGATAATTTAACACTAAAGGATTGGATTGATTTAAATCGGGCATTGATTTCACAAACCAACCGTCCGTATATAATTTTTTGTCGCTTTCAGATGCATTAGTATCAAATTGCGAATTCATTCTATAGTTGGTTTGTTTAAATCCAGGAAATTGATGAATCCAATCGTAAGTTGGTAAATCGTTCATCATCCAATGTTTATATCCCCAATGGTTGGTTACATAATCCATAATGTTTTTCATTCCTCGTTTATGTAACTCAGAACTTAATCTTAGATAATCTTCATTAC
Source organism: uncultured Bacteroidota bacterium (assembly GCA_903838055.1). Classification (GTDB taxonomy): domain Bacteria; phylum Bacteroidota; class Bacteroidia; order Flavobacteriales; family Flavobacteriaceae; genus Flavobacterium. Next base: position 12,474 of record CAILWV010000046.1, read on the forward strand.
TGCCAAATCGAGAATCAATTTTGTAAACATCCGACTGTCCATAACCATGATAGGATCCTCTTTCATCATTATCTTCACAAAGAGGTGTTGGCCAAACAGCTGTCGCGCCAAGCTCTTTTATGTAATCTAAATTTTTTATTATTCCTTCAATATCTCCACCATGGCGGCCATCGATTTTATTTCGATTGGCTTTTTCAATTGTTTCTTTAGTAGAATCATTATTTGTGTTTCCATTAGCAAAACGGTCCGACATGATAAGGTAAATCAAATCAGAGCTGTCATATCCTTTACGGAATCGAGAATTTTCTTTTCTACCTTTAAGGGAATAGTTTTGGGTAAATGATTTGTCTTTGTTTTTGAAAGTGAAAACAAAATCTTGAGCCATTACATTTTTTGTGTCAATGGTTACAAAAACATAATTTGGATTTTCAGTTTTTTGAACACCTTTAATGACAATTCCATTAGAAACAGAAACTTCATTATACGCAATATTTTTTCCGTAGAACATTATTTGTACTTCCGAAAGATTCATGTCGCTATACCAAAATGGAGGTTCTATTTTGTCAATTTGAGCGAAAGAGATTGTTGTGATTAGTAAGAAGAAGAGGGTTTTTTTCATATTGTTTTTTTGTTTTCTATAAACCTCAAAGGTTTTTAAAAACCTTTGAGGTTTTGAATGATAATTATATTTTTAATTTTAATCAAAATCTTCATAATTACCTTTTCTGAAAATTTCATTATGTTGATATAAAAAATTGTCTTTATTTTCAAATAGATCTATTACTTCATTTCTTAATAAAAGAGTTGGTTTTTTAGATAGAATAGATAGAAAAGATGAATATTTATAGTCGAAATAATTATCCTGAAAATTGTGCTTGACCGGATTCAAATGAATATAAATGATCACATTTCTTAAATAGTTTTCGGTATTTATTCTTTCTCTTTTAAAACGAACTTTAAATAAACTTCCTTCTCTATTGTATTTTTTATTGATAGCTTTAGTGTAGGCATTAAATAAATTTGAAAAAGGTTGGTGAATTTTTTCTATTGGTATTTTTTTTTCAATTTCTTCTTTTGTTTTTATTTTTAAAACTAAATGAAAATGATTTTTCATTAAACAATAGGAGTAGAGGTCTACAATTGGTGTCAAATGATTTTTTATTAATTTTAAAAAATATAAATAATTTTCATCTTCAATAAATAGATTTTCTTTATTATTCCCTCTATTGAAAATGTGGTAAAAACAATCAGGCTCTAAAATGTCTTGCTTTTCCATAACTTATATTAAAATGAAAACCTCAAAGGTTTTTGAAACCTTTGAGGTTTGTGTTTGCAAGAAATTAAACCGTTACCAATCTATTCGGCTCGACCAATATTTCTTTTCCATTAACAAAAACATTGATTTGATTATCTCCTTCTAGTGAGAAAGAGGTTTTTGTTTGGTTAACGGCAACTTTTATTATTTGATTTCTGAAATTTATTTTAAAAGAATAACCTTCCCATTCTTTAGGGATTTTTGGTTCAAAATGTAAAGTGTTCTCTTTTACTCGCATTCCTCCAAATCCTTCAACAATACTCATCCAAGTTCCAGCCATTGAGGTTATATGACAACCTTCTTCTACTTCTTTGTTGTAATCATCTAAATCTAAACGTGAAGTTCTTAAATAGAATGTGTAGGCTTGTTCCATTCTGCCTAATGTAGCTGCTTGAATAGAGTGAACACAAGGAGAAAGGGAACTTTCATGAACTGTATATGGCTCATAAAAATCAAAATGTTTCTCTAATTCTTCTTTTGTAAAATGATCTTCAAAGAAATAAAAACCTTGAAGAGTGTCCGCTTGCTTGATATATGGAGAACGCAAAATTCTGTCCCAAGACCATTTTTGATTAATTGGACGTTGCGATTTATCTAAATCATGGACTTTTACCAGTTCTTTATCTAAAAACCCGTCTTGTTGTAAATAAACGCCATGTTCTTCAGAATAAGGAAAGTACATATTATCTGCAACTGCTTTCCAATGTGTAATTTCAGATTTATCTAAATTTACTTTACTCATTATTCGAGTAAAATCGGAAACGTATTCTTTTTCTGTTTTATCTATTTGTTCAATTGCATAATCAATACACCATTTAGCTAAATAATTAGTATAAAAATTATTATTTACGTTATTTTCATATTCATTAGGACCTGTTACACCAAGAATCACATATTGATTTCTGTAAGTAGAATAAGTTGCTCTTTGGTGCCAAAAACGCGCAATGGCAATAAGAACTTCCAATCCTTTTTCAGGGATATACGAATAATCTCCGGTATAACGGTAGTAGTTGAAAATTGCAAAAGCGATTGCTCCATTTCTATGAATTTCTTCAAAAGTAATTTCCCATTCGTTATGACATTCTTCCCCATTCATAGTAACCATTGGGTATAAGGCAGCACCATTTTTGAAACCTAATTTTGTAGCATTTTCAATGGCTTTATCCAATTGATTATATCGGTAAGTCAATAAGTTTCTTGCTACTTGTTGGTCTTTAGTGGCCATATAAAATGGAATGCAATAGGCTTCAGTATCCCAATAAGTAGAACCGCCATATTTCTCACCAGTAAATCCTTTTGGACCAATATTTAATCGAGAATCCTTGCCTAAATAGGTTTGATTTAATTGAAAAATATTAAAGCGAATTCCTTGTTGTGCTTTTACATCTCCATCAATGGTAATGTCACTCATTTCCCAGATTTTTGCCCAGGCCTGTTTTTGATTATCCAATAATTGAGAATAACCAATTTCAAGTCCTTTAATAATTACTTTTTGGGCTGCTTCTTTTGTGTTTTCGTGATTTAAGGAAACGGTATAACCCCCAAGTTTTTGAAAAGAACTAGTTTGGCCTTTAGCAACAGAAACTTCATAGGTAAATTGTAAATTATCAGAAGTTTTGTCAACAGCAATTGGACTGCAGTTTAAATTATTTCCATCCAGCAAAATTGAATTTTGCATAAAAGTGGTTGCTGTAAAATGTGTTTTAAAAGTTCTTGCAGTTACAAAACCTTCATTTGTAGAATTAGCAACCTCTAATGGTTCCCAGAATTTTTCTTCCCAGTTTGCATCTTCATTTTGAACTCCGGCATCTAGATAAGGTTTGTAGGTAATTTTGGCATCTCCATTTAATGGTTTGATCTCAAAATTAATAACTCCCAATTCATCTATATCCAAAGAAAGAAAACGAGTGATTTTAGCTGCAATTTCAGTTCCATTTTGCAATGTAGCATCGAAAGAACGGTAATAAATACCCTCTTTCATGTTCAATTCTCGACGGAAATTAGCAACCGATTTACATTTTGCTAAATCTAATATTTCACCATTGATTTCAATATTAATTCCAATCCAATTTGGAGCATTTAATACTTTTGCAAAATACTCAGGATAGCCATTTTTCCACCAACCCACTTTTGTTTTGTCCGGATAATAAATTCCGGCAATATAACTTCCTTGAAAAGTTTCTCCAGAATAATTTTCTTCAAAATTGGCTCTTTGTCCCATAGCACCGTTTCCGATACTGAACAAACTCTCGGATGATTTTACGCTTTCGGCATCAAATCCTTCTTCAATAATTGACCAATTGTCTGGTTTTATATAATCTTGATTCATTTTGTGTTTATAGTTTAAAAGTTTAGAAGCTAAAAGTTAGGGTTCCCAAATTTTAATTCTTAACTAATTTTCTAAGTTTATTAAAGTCTCTATAAAAGAAATATCAATAAAGGTAAAATCTTTAAATATGTATTTTGCTTCGTGTAATGTTGTTGCCTCACCAATTCCAATACTGGTCATGTTAGCGATGTTGGCTGCTTGAATTCCTGCAACTGAATCTTCAAAAACAATTGAATTTTCATTACTTACATTTAGTTTTTTTGCTGCTTGTAAGAAAACTTCTGGATCTGGTTTAGCGTTTGAAACGTCATTTCCGTCTACTATGACATCAAATAATGCCAATATTCCAGTTTTTTCTAATATTGGTCTTGCATTTTTACTTGCAGAACCAAGTGCTATTAATTGATTATTGTCTTTTAAATAATGTAAAATAGTAAGTACTCCTGGCAGAATTTCACTTTCGTCGATAGCTACCAAATAGGATAAATAGTCTTCATTTTTTTGTATAAGCCATTTATCTTTATCCTCTTGAGAGGCATTAATATCACCAAGTTCTAAAATGATATCTAAAGATCGAACACGGCTAACTCCTTTTAATAGTTCGTTGTGTTCTGGTGTGAATTCGATCCCTAGTTCTTGAGATAACTTTTGCCATGCCAAAAAGTGGTATTTTGCAGTATCTACAATTACTCCGTCTAGATCGAAAATGAATGCTTTTTTATTTGTCATTTTGATTTTTTTAACCTGAAATTGCGTTTTTATCTGTAATAAAGAAATTACACAAGCCTGCAATTATTAATGAAATACCCGCTAATAGCATAGCGTTAATATGAGCTTCTCCTATTAATTTATAAAGAAAATTTATTCCCCCAAGAGCTGCAATTATTTGCGGAATTACAATAAACATATTGAATAAACCCATCATCATTCCCATTTTATTTGGATTAACAGAGCTAGACAACATAGCATATGGCATAGATAGGATACTTCCCCACGAAAAACCAATTAATATAAAGCAATATATTAAAGTGGATGGAGTTGCATAAAACATATAAATAAAACCTAACCCCCCAAGTATCAAAGATGCCATGTGGATATATTTTCTATTTATTTTATTTTTCATTGTATAAAAAGTAAGAAGTAATGCAAATGCCATTGACGATAATCCGTAAACTCCCGAAGCAGAACCTACTAAATTAGCAGCATCTTGATATTTTAAATTAGCTGCATCATAAGTTGCTTTTTGATTAGCATCGGCCATATTAAATTCTTTCACATTAGGCGAAGGAGAATGGTATACGTGTTCCGTTAAAGCAGGTGTTGATAAACTCCACATTGTAAAAAATGCAAACCAACTAAAGAATTGAATCAAGCCCAATTTTTTCATTGTAGATGGCATTTCTTTTAGACTTACCATCAGATCGGGAATGAATCGAGATTCTTTTTTTTCGGTTTTAAATTTTTCTAAATCAACAGGCGGTTCTTCCTTAGTTGTGAAAATTGTAAATAAAATACTACTAATGAACACAAAAGCTCCAATAGAAAATGCAACAACAACCGAAGGCGGAATTACCCCAGGCGCTGCTTCATTGGTAACGCCTAATTTAGTAACTAGCCAAGGTAAATTACTCGCAATCCAAGTTCCGATTCCAATGATTAGAGTTTGAATAACAAAGCCATTAGATCGTTGCGATTCTGGAAGTTTGTCTGCAACTAAAGCACGAAAAGGTTCCATGCTTATGTTAATAGAGGAATCAAGTACCCATAATAGTCCGGCTGCTATCCATAATACGGGTGAATGCGGCATGAAAAATAAAGTTACTGATGCTAAAACAGCTCCAATAAGAAAGAAAGGTTTTCTTCTGCCAAATTTTGTACTCCAAGTATTGTCAGATAAATAACCAATTATTGGCTGCACTAAAAGACCTGTTAAAGGAGCAGCAACCCATAAACCAGGGATACTGTCAACATCTGCGCCAAGAGTTTGAAATATTCTAGACATGAATCCACCTTGTAGGGCAAATCCAAATTGTATTCCTAGAAACCCGAAACTCATGTTCCAAATTTGCCAGAAACTTAACTTCCGCTTTTCCATTATCGTAATTTTAAGTGAATATTACGACAAGCATAATGCTTATCAAAACTTATTTTTTGTTTTCGAAGTAAAAAGTATAAGTTTTAATAATTGGTGTAAATATAATAAAAGAAAGAGTAGATTAATTATTGAAAAAATAATTAAATACAAAATAATTTACGAAAACGTTGTTTGTTGATAAAAAGTAACTAGGCAATAGTCGATTCACGTTGCACTAAATCCGTTTCAATAACTTCGGTTTTGTATTGTTCTTCATATTCTTCTTCTTCAATTTCTAATTTTTCAATTAGCATAATTGCTGCTTTTTCTCCCATTTTCACACCATTTTGACTAACGGTTGTAATAGAAGGCGAAGAATATTTTGAGATTATTCCGTCAGTAAATCCAATTATAGAAATATCTTCAGGAACTTTTTTGCCTAATTTATTAGCAACTTTAATTGCTGTTACTGCAAAAATTTCATTTACTGCAAAAATTGCATCAAGATCATTATTAGCGATTAAAGATTGTATAGAACTTTCAAAATTATCTGTATCTTCAATTCTTAATATTAGATTTTCATTAAATGGAATATCGTTGTTTTTTAGTGCTTTAGCATAACCTTCGGTTCTTAATTTACCAACACTTACATAATCAACGGTAGATAAAAGAGCAATTTTTTTGAACCCTTTATCAATTAAAAATTGAGTAGCATTAAATGCTGCTAAATTGTCGTCAATAATAACCTTGTCGCATAAAATGTCATTTGTAACTCTGTCGAACATTACCACTGGCATCCCTTGATTTATTACTTCGGTAATATGGTGAAAGTCTCTTTTTTGCTGGGTTTCTTTAGATAAAGACATGATAAATCCGTCAATACTTCCATTAGCAAGCATTTCCATATTGATAACCTCTTTGTCAAAAGATTCGTCAGATAAACAAACGATAACATTATACCCTTTTTTATTTGCAACATGTTCTACACCGCTAATGACGGTTGCGAAAAAATGATGAATGATTTCAGGTATGATTATGCATATAGTTTTTGACTTTCTATTTTTTAAACTTAGAGCTATATTGTTGGGCTTGTAGTTATATAATTTGGCAAATGCCTGCACTTTTTGACGGGTGTCTTCACTGATCTCAGAGCTGTCTCTTAATGATTTAGAAACGGTAGAAATAGAAATGTCTAATTCTTTAGCAATTTGCTTTAAAGTAACCTTTCTTCTCATGTTGCGATTATGATAAATATTTAATAATGAATAAAGATATATTTATTTTTTTAATCTTTCAATTTTTAAGCAGAAAAGATGTAAAATCACGAAAGTTTTCAACACGAAAACGTTTGCGTTGCACTATAATTAAGGTCAATTTTTTTTATCTCAAAAATTTGCATAATTTTAACTTTTCGAAGTAAAAGTATAAACCAAAAACCAAATTATTAATCTAAACAAAATGTATGAAAACAATTTATAACAAGTTGTTATTTTTATTACTTATGCTCCCATTTTGTGCATTGGCACAAAGTAGTGTGGACGGAGTTGTTGTGGACTCAAAAACTAAACAACCTCTTCCTGGAGTAAATGTAAACGTTCAAGGTACCCAAGGCGGTACATCAACTGATTTTGATGGTAAATTTAAGTTATCCAAACTTAAAAAAGGAGACAAATTGTCGTTCTCTTTTATTGGATACAAAAATGAAATCTTCTCTTTTGAAGGTCAAAAAACCATTTCTATTTCTTTAGTAGAAGAAGCTAATGTATTGCAAGATGTTGTAGTGCAAGTAGGTTACGGAACTGTTAAGAAAAAAGATGCTACAGGTGCTGTAGAAGTTTTAACAACTAAAGAAATGAACAAAGGTTACGTTTCTACAGTTGAAGGTCTTTTAAATGGTAGAGCTGCTGGTGTTGTTGTGACGCAAGGTGGTGCTCCAGGATCAGGTGCTGCAATTAGAATTCGTGGAGAATCTTCTTTTAGTGCTAAAAATGACCCTTTAGTTGTTGTTGATGGTGTGCCAATTGAAAACGGAATTAATTCAATCAATCCTAATGATATTGAAACAATCTCAGTTTTGAAAGATGCTTCTTCAACTGCTATTTATGGTAACAGAGCATCTGCTGGTGTTATCATGATTACAACTAAGAAAGGTGAAAAAGGAGATGTAAAAGTTAGTGTGAGCAATACTTTTTCAGTGAATACTTTAGCTAAAAAATTAGATGCAACTTCAGCTGATGATTTTAGAGCATTTATGAAAAATCCTGCAAACATATCTTTATACAATATCGATCCAGCAAGATTATCTAGAATGGGTACTGCATCTACAGATTGGCAAAAAGAAATTTTTTCTAACTCTGTAACTTTAGATAATTATGTTTCTATGAGAGGATCAATGTTTGGAGTTCTTCCTACATCTTTCTCTTACGGACATTCTTATGTTCCTGGAATTTTAGAAACTTCTAAATATGACAGAACAACAACTGCACTTCGTTTAAATCCTTCTTTCTTTAAAGATCATTTAAAAATTGCGGTTAATGGTAACTTAACAGTTACTAAAAATCGTTTTGCTGATGAAGGAGCAATTAAAGATGCTGTTACTTTTGATCCAACACAATCAGTATATAATACTACAGGATTAAATGGTGGATATTTTGAGTGGTATGATGCTTCAGGTAATCCAAATTTCCAAGCAACTGATAATCCAGTAGCAAAATTGAGACAAACTCTAAACACAAATAAATCATATCGTTATTTAGGAAGTATTCAAGCAGATTATAAATTCCACTTTTTACCGGAATTAAAATTCACCGGAATTGCTTCTATTGACCGTACAACTGGAGAAAGTGCTTATGAATTAAGTAGCCAAAGTATTAGTGGATTATATAATGGTGGTGTTGGATTAGGAAATTTATCTTCTGGATGGTGGACTAGTACTCAAAAATCATTGGAATTCTATTTTAACTACACTAAAAAATTCGGTAAATTAAATGTAGATCTTACTGCAGGACATAGTTATTTAAATACAAGACAAGATAATTTCAATACAGGGAACGTTAATAATCCTCAAAATGTTATCAATTCAACTAATTATTACCTAAACCCAGTTGTTAAATTAGAGTCTTATTTTGGTAGAGCTAATTTTGGTTTTGATAGCAAATATTTGTTAACAGTAAACTTAAGAAGAGATACATCTAACAGATTCGATCCTTCTAACCAAACTGCAATCTTCCCTGGAGCTGCATTTGCATGGATTGCTTCAAACGAAAGCTTCTTAAAAGATAGTAAATCTATTACAAGTCTTAAATTAAGAGCTGGATGGGGACAAACAGGACAACAAGATTTAAATTATAACTATTTTCCTTACTTGCCTACTTACTTAGGGGCTTCAACAGGATCTTACTATAATTTAGGAAACTCTGTTTATAGTGCAGTTAGTCCATTATTTTATACTTCATTGTTAAAATGGGAAACTGTTACTTCTACTAACTTTGGTTCTGATTTTGAATTATTCAAAAAAGTTAAAGGTAGTTTAGATTTCTATCAAAAAGAAACTAAAGACATGTTAGCTAGAAATGTACCTTACCCTGATGGAGCAAATCTTTCTAATACTGGACCAAGAAACTTTGGTAACCTTAGAACAAGAGGTATTGAATTAAACTTAAACTCAGATGTAGTTAAAACAAATAACTTTACTTGGAATGTTAATTTTAATACTAACTACCAAAAAAGAGAAATTACTGCTACAGCAACTGACGGAACTGATGCTCCTGGAATAAATACAGGTGATATCTCTGGAGGTGTTGGAAATACAATTCAAATGCAAACTACTGGATACGCTCCATATTCATTCTATGTTTACGAGCAAGTTTACGGAACAGATGGTAAACCTTTAGAAGGAGTTTATGTAGATAGAAATGGAGATGGTGTAATCAACTCTAAAGATATGTACCACTATAAAAAACCATATGCAGATTTAACTTTTGGATTTATGTCTAACATGACCTATAAAAAATGGGATTTCTCAATGTCTTGGAGAGCTAGTTTAGGAAACTACAACTACAACAACGTAGATTCTTCTAATGGTTATTTAGCTAAATCAATTAGCCAACTTACACCTTTAAACAACATCAATCCAAGTTTCTTTAGTACTGGATTTGTAAATGAAGGAAATAACAGATATTTCTCTGATTATTATATTCAAAACGCATCTTTCGTTAAGTTAGATAACGTTTCTGTAGGATATAACTTTAGCCAACCATTCGGTAAAACAACATCAGCTAAATTATCTTTAGGTATTCAAAATGCATTAACTATTACTAAATACAAAGGACTAGATCCTGAGGTTTTTGGAGGTATTGATAATATGATCTACCCAAGAGCAAGAATGTATGTAATAGGATGTAATGTTAACTTTTAATAAAAAAACGTTATGAAAAATAAAATATTAAGTCTATTGTTTCTAGTTGCAGTAACATCAATGTTTACTGTGTCTTGTTCAAAAGATATTGCAAAGACAGAAGAGGATTCGGATTATTTAACTTCGGAGACATTCTTTCAAAATGAAGCTTCTTATAAGCAATTTTTAGCTAAATTGTATATGGGCTTAGCAACATCTGGTCAAGGTGGTCCTAACGGAGCTCCAGATATTGCTGGAATTGATGGTGGTTTTGGTCAATATTTAAGAGCTTATTGGCAATTAAATGAAATTACAACTGATGAAGCTATTATCGGTTGGGCTGACGGAAACTTACCTTCATTAAACAACCACACTTGGGGTTCTAACAATGAGTTTGTATATGCTATGTTTTCTCGTGGTATGTACCAAGTGTCTCTTTGTAATGAATTTATTCGTCAAACATCTGATGATAAATTAAATAGTAGAAATGTAACTGCTGCAACACGTGCAGACATTGTTAACTTTAGAGCTGAAGCTCGTTTCTTAAGAGCTTTTTCTTACTGGAACATGATGGATATGTTTGGAAGTATTCCATTCGTTACTGAAAACGATGCAGTTGGATATTCACTTCCTCCACAAAAAGACAGAGCTTTTATGTTTGATTATATCGTTAGTGAATTAAATGCTATCGATGGAGATTTAAAAGCTTCTGGAACTAATGAATATGGTAGAATTGATAAAGTTGCTGGTAAAATGTTATTAGCTAAAATGTACTTGAATGCTCAGGTTTATATAAACCAAGCTAAATTTGCTGAAGCTGCTACAGCTCTTGCACCTGTATTAAGTTCTACTTATTCTATCAATACAAGTTCAAGTTATGCTAAATTATTTATGGCCGATAACGATGTAAATGGTTCTCAATCAGAAATCATTTTCCCAATTCGTTTTGATGGTATAAATACACAAACTTGGGGAGGTACAACATTTATTACTCACGCTTCAGTTGGAGGTTCTATGAATCCTTCTACTTCTGGAGTTAATGGCGGATGGGCTGGTTTAAGAACTAGACCAGAACTTGTTGCTAAATTTGCTGGAGATGCTAGAGCGATGTTCTATACTTCTGGTCAAAATTTATCAATCGGAAATGTTGGAAACTTTACGGATGGATATGCTGTTCAAAAATATAAAAATATTAAGTCAACAGGTGGTCAAGGTTCAGATGCTTCTGGAACTTTCGCTGACATCGATTTCCCATTATTTAGATTAGGGGATGCTTACTTAATGTATGCTGAATTAGCTGCAAGAGGTCAAGGTAGCACTACACAAGCTGCTACTTATGTAAATACATTAAGAACTAGAGCTGGTTCTCCTTCAATAACAGCTGCTGACATCAACTTAAACTTTGTTTTAGATGAAAGAGCACGTGAGTTATACTGGGAAGGTCACAGAAGACAAGATTTGATCCGTTTTGGAAAATATTCAGGTGGTACTTATAACTGGCAATGGAAAGGAAATGTTCAAGCAGGTACTAGCATAGATGCTAAATACAACTTGTTCCCAATTCCAGCTAATGCTATTGGTTCTAATCCAACCTTACAACAAAATCCTGGTTATTAATATTAATAATTAAAATTTCCTTGGAGTGTAAACTCCAAGGAAACTTAAAAAAACAAATTATGAAAAAAATATTTTTAAGTTTAATTTTACTTGCAGGTACAATTTCAGCAATTGTATCTTGTAGTAATGAAGTACTGGATCCAGTTGCTTCTTCAACAGCAATAAACATGACTTCTCCAACAGGAGGAACATTTGTATTAGCAGGATCAACAGCTGGAACTACAGTATTTACTCCTGCTTGGACTTCTGCTCAATTTGGTTTTTCAGCAGCAGTAACCTATTCTTTGCAAGCAGTTAAAAGCACACAAAGTTTTGACAATAACTCACAAGCAATTGTATTGCTAACTTCTAACTCAGATGTTGAATCAAATCAAAAAGCAGTTTCTCAAAGAGATTTGAATAATTTACTTTTGAGTGCAGGTGGATCTATAGGAACTTCTACTTCATTTAAAATAAGAATAATTGGTAGACCATCTACTCAATTAGCTTCCTCTACAAATGGAGTTTTTGCAGTTTCTAATGAGGTATCTATTACAGCTACTCCATATGATACATTTGATGAGTTTGATAAAATTTATGTTCCAGGAAATTACCAAGGTGCAAGTGGTTACGGAAGTAACTGGTCTCCAGGTGATGCTGCAGTTGCTAAATTATTTTCAGCAGGAAATAATGGTAATTACGAAGGATTTGTTTGGATGAATGATAGTAACCCATCTTTTAAATTTACACCAGTTCCAGCTTGGTCAGGTGATAAGGGTGAAAGTAATGGTTCTGGTGCTTATTCAGGAGTATTAGGAACAGCTTCAAACATCAATCCAGCAGATGGAGCAGGAACCTATTTCTTTACTGTAAATTGGCCTGCATTAACTTACACAATGTCAAAAAGACAAGTAGCAATTATTGGTGCTGCAACTCCTAGCGGATGGGGAACACCAACTTATTTAACTTTTGACACAAATCCAACTTCTCCAACTTATCAAATGTATACTAAAACTTTAGCATTATCTGCTGATGAGTTTTTGATTCGTTTGAAAGATGACTGGTCAGTTAAAATGGGTACATTGTCTGGTAATACAGAAACCGCTACTACTGGTGGTCAATATAAAATTAAACTTAACGGTGGTAACATGAAAGTTCCTACTGCAGGTAATTATAAAGTAGTTCTTGACATTAGAAACTCAGCAAATTACAATTTGCGTTTAATGGCAATATAATTGATTTACACAAACATATTCCCACTTGAAGAAATTCAAGTGGGATTTGTTTTTTTATAAATAACCATTTTATATGGTTATTTTTTTCATTATTTCGGAAATTTTTAAAAATGTAGGTATGAAAAAAATTATTTTACTTTTCCTTTTCCCATTCTTTGTAGCTGCTCAAATTCAAACAGTTACCTATTCTTACCTTCCAACTCCTACCTTCGAAGGAACTCAAGTTCTAACAATCTCTGTTAATGGATCTTCTATAAATGAAGCTTCATGGGGTATTTCAAATAATCAATTATATGCTTGGGTGTGGGCCTTAGACTCAAATAATACACTAATTGCTTATAATGGAGATGGTACTTGGGACAACTCTGATGCTTCAAAGTTGATGACCTACAATTCAGTATCCGATACCTATTCTTTTACTTACAACCCATCCGTTTTTACCTTCTTCGGAAGTACTTCAGTAGCAAAGGTTGGTTTTTTAATTAAAGCTAAAAATGGCACTGGAGATAAAAAATCTCAGGATATTGTATTAAATGTTGGTGCTTTTCAAATGTCACTTGCATCGCCAACAGAAAATAGTAATACTATTGTAGCATCGGGATACAATACTAATATTGTAGCTAATAATACAGGTGGAAATGCAACGTATTCGGTTACTGCAAACGGACTTCCTCTTACGACTTGTTCTAACGCACCAACATCATTTTTTACTTGTGGTGACACAAATGTGACTACAAATAAAGTATATGTTGTATCTGCAACTTTAGGAACAACAACTATTTCGAAAAAGTTTACAGTTATTGTCAATCCAGGTGTCCTTTCTGCTGCTTTGCCGGATGGTATGGAAGACGGAATTAACTATGACCCAAATGATGATACTACTGCTACCTTAGTGTTAAATGCACCTTACAAAGATTTTGTATACGTGGCAGGTAATTTCAACAATTGGTTTCCGACTTCAAATTATGCGATGAAAAAGGATCCAACAACTGGAAAATTTTGGTTAACATTAACTGGATTAAATTCAGGAACCGTTTATGCTTATCAATATTGGGTTTGTGATACTACCAGTTTACCTACAAATTCTCCTTCAATTGTAAAAACTGCAGACCCTTTTTCAAGTTTGGTATTATCTCCATTTGATGATCCTGAAATTGCAACTTTAGGAGTATATCCGAATATGCCAATTTATAGTACGATTGCTCCAGGTCAAGACCGTGAAGTTTCCGTTTTACAAACAGGTTCTACAGCTTTTTACAATTATGAATGGAGTACTGCAACCACTAATTTTGTAAAACCTAAGAAAAAAGATTTAGTTATATATGAAGTATTAGTAAGAGATTTTGATGCTGATAGAAGTTATCAGAATTTAATTAATAGAATTGATTATTTTAAAAATTTGAAAATCAATGCTATACAATTAATGCCAATAATGGAATTTGAAGGTAATTTGAGCTGGGGTTACAATTCTGTTTTTCATATGGCTCCAGATAAAAGATATGGACCTCCAGCTAAATTAAAAGAATTCATTGATGTTTGCCATCAAAATGGGATTGCTGTAATTTTAGATTTAGCGATAAACCATGTTTTTGGACGTTCTCCATTAGTTAGAATGTGGATGACAGATGCAGATAGCGATGGATGGGCAGATTCTGTAGGTACAACTGCCGAAAATCCATATGTTAATCAAAATGCAATGCACTCGTATAGTGTTGGAAGTGATTTAAACCACTTTAGAGAGCCTAATAATCTTACAAATACTTATGTGGTTAGAACAATAAGAACTTGGATTCAGGATTATAAAATTGATGGTTTCCGTTGGGATTTAACCAAAGGATTTACCAATGCATGTCCATCTAATGTTTCTGGTGGTCAAGAAGCTTGTACTAATTCATATTTGAGTGATCGTGTTGCTAAGATGAAATGGTATGCGGATAAACAATGGGAATTAGATCCTAATTTTTATGTGATTTTTGAACATTTAGGAAATGGTGGTTCTGCTACTGAAGAGACTGAATGGGCTAATTATTTGCGTTCGGGAGATACTAAAGGAATAATGTTGTGGAGAAAAATGACCGATTCCTATTCGGAATTGATGAAAGGAAATTTCTCAGATATTTCAGGAATTTCTGATGCAACAACTAATCGATTTGTAGGTTATGCCGAAAGTCATGATGAAGAACGAATTGCATTTAAAGCAATGAATGAAGTAGGACAAACGCAAGGAAATTTGGCTAAAGTGCAACAACGTTTATCTGCTATGGGTGCCGTTCATTTGTTAGTTCCGGGGCCTAAAATGATTTGGCACTTTGGTGATTTGGGTTGGGATAGTTCTCTATGGACCTGTAATAATGGATCCGTATCTTATTCTTCACCCGATTGTAAATTAGACACCAAACCACAACCACAATGGACAGGAAATTGGTTAACAGATTTAAATAGAAGTACAATTTATAATAATTGGGCTAAAATGATTGATTTAAAAAAGAGTCAAGATGTTTTTGAAAATGGATCTTATGCCTGGAATATCGGAAATACTGGGCATCCAAGATTAGATGTTTATACAAGCACTTCACAAACTCCTGCATTAAGCTATGTTTTTGTACTTACAAATTTTTCAGATAACACTTATAATGTTGCTGCAGGATTTCCTTTTACAGGAAGCTGGTCTAATTTAATGGATAATACTACTTTAAGTGTAACTAATACCGCTATGAATATCAGTATTGAACCTGGAGGTTTTAGAGTTTTTGGAAACCAAGCGGTATTGAGTAATGAATCTTTTGATACTGCCGATTTAATCACTTTATCTCCAAATCCAACCTCTAATAATTTTGTTTTAAATACCGATGCTGAAAAAGTTCAGATTTATTCTATTACTGGTCAATTAATAAAAACCTTTTCAAAAGTACCAGCTAATCAAAATTATTCTGTATCCGAATTAAATCAAGGGATTTATTTCGTAAAAATCACCGATTCAAATCTTCGTGAAAAAACAATGAGATTAATTAAAGATTAAAAAGTTTATTTATTTAATGAATTTAACCTCTCTTTATGAGAGGTTTTTTATTATATAATACGATTGTTTTCTAAAAAGCTACATTGAATAAAAACAAAAAATCCCTAAATACTTAACGTGATTAGGGATGTTTTTTGTGGTACCTCCAGGGATCGAACCAGGGACACATGGATTTTCAGTCCATTGCTCTACCATCTGAGCTAAGGTACCTTGCTAATGCGGGTGCAAATATAGTACGATTTTTAATTTATCCAAAACAATTTTAAAAAAAAATCTATTTGTACCTTTGCATTATTAAATTTACATATATGCTTCTAGCCATTGATATTGGTAATACCCAAATCAAATTAGCTGTATTTGAACAGAATACACTACTTAATAAAAAAACAATTCCCTATTCCGATTGGAAAATGGAGGTGCTAAACACTCTTAATTTTTTTTCAGAAATAAAAAATATAGTTGTTTCATCGGTTGGGAATCTTCAAAAAAGTGATTTTTTAGATATAAAAACAGGAATTGAAGTATTTTTTATTACTAGAGAAAGTAAATTTCCTTTCCAAAATCGATATGAGACTCCAATTACTTTAGGTGTTGATAGGATGGTAGTTGTTACTGGAGCAGTTTTAACATTTCCTGAGCAAAACCGATTGATTATTGATGCAGGCACATGTGTTACTTATGATTTTGTAGATGCTAATGATGTTTACCATGGTGGTGCAATTTCTCCTGGTATTAGGTTGCGATATGAATCCTTAAACAATTACACGGCAAAACTTCCTTTATTACAACAAGAACAGCCAAAAGATTTTATTGGTAATTCCACGGATCAATCTATTCATTCGGGGGTTATTAATGGAATTACTTTAGAAATTGATGGCTTTATTTCTTCTGTTTTAAATAAAAATGATAACTTTATCATAATTTTAACGGGAGGAGACGCAGATTTTTTGGCTGAACGATTAAAAAATACCATATTTGCCAATCCAAATTTTCTTTTAGAGAGTTTGAATCAAACTTTTCAATACAATCAACAATGATTAAAAAAATTATAGTAAGTTTCAGTTTACTTTTATCTTTAGTTTCTTTCGCTCAAGAAGGGACTTCTTCTCCTTATTCTTTTTATGGTATTGGTGATGTTCGTTTTAAAGGAACTATCGAAAATACTTCCATGGCAGGCATGTCGGTAATTCCTGATAGTATTCACATGAATATTGTTAATCCAGCTATGTATTCTAGTTTAAAATTGACGACTTATGCTATTGGAGGTACATTTTCTGTTAATAAATTAAATACAGATTCTCAAAGTGAAAAAGCACAACGTACCGCTTTAGATTATTTAGCGATAGGAATTCCTATTAATAAACTTGGTATTGGTTTTGGGTTAATTCCTTATTCATCTGTAGGTTATAATATAAAAAACAGCACTACAGATGTAAACTCAATTAGAACTGATAGTTATGATAAAGGAGATGGTGGTGTAAATAAAGTATTTCTTGGTTTTGGTTACCAATTAACTAAAGATTTAAGTTTTGGTGCTGATGTGCAATACAATTTTGGAGAAATTAACACCCAAAACATTTCTATAAGAAATGATAGTAATGGAGTGCCTATTCAATACGCGACTAAAGAGCTTAATAAATCTATAGCAAGTGGGGTTAATTTTAATACTGGCCTTTCTTATAAGACTAAAATCAACAATAAACTTAGTTTCTTCTCCAGTGCTACTTATTCTCCAGAGGCAAAACTAAATTTAGGAAATTCAAGAACAATATCCTTAGTGCAAGCTATTTCAGGAGTTGTTGCAGGGGTTGTTGGAGATCCTGTAGATGTTTCAGTGCCAAGTACTAAATTAAAACTTCCATCTAAAGTTACATTCGGAATTGGTGTTGGAGATGTAAAAAAATGGTCAGTTGGAACGGAATTAACTTTCCAAAATTCAAGCAATTTTGGTAATAGATTTAGCGATATTTCTAATGTCAACTATCAAAACGCAACTAAGTTTACGTTTGGAGGTTATTATATTCCAAATTATAAATCATTTTCTAAATATTTTAGCCGAGTAGTATATCGTGGAGGATTTAGATATGAAAATACGGGATTAGTAATAAATGATACTCCAATAAAAGATGGTGCGTTAACTTTAGGATTAGGACTTCCATTAAAAGGAGCCTTTTCAAATTTAAATATTGGACTTGAATTAGGAAAAAGAGGAACTAAAAGCGCAGGATTAATTAGCGAGCAATACATGAACTTTAATGTTGGGTTGTCTTTGAACGACAAATGGTTTGTGAAAAGAAAATACGATTAATAAACGTGCTGCGGATATGAAAACGAAATTGTTAATTCTGTTTGTTATTGTTTTTTCTTCTTTTGCAAATGCACAAGAGGCAAAATGTGGTGAAAAAGAAATACAATTAAAGAAATATCTAGCAGATTCTGAAAATAAAAAAGCTCTGGAACTTTGGGAGGATATAAAAGTTTCTTGTCCTTCTTTTAGCGAAAAAATTTACATTCTTGGAAATAGAGTATTGCAATACCAAATTGAAATTGCGGATGCTAAAGATAAAGAAAGTAAAGTAAATGATTTAATACTTTTATATGATCAATTCGATAAATATTTTCCGAATAATAAAAATGGGAATTACGAGAAAAGAGCATTAGCACTATTAAAAAATAAAGTTGGAAAACCTGAAGATCTTATTTTTTATTTGAACCAAGCTTTCGAAAAAGAAAAAGAAACTTTTTTCAATTCGCAGGCAATATATACTTATTTTGAAATGTATTTCACTCATTATAAAGAGCATAAATCTATTATTCCTTTAAATGAGTTATTAGATAAGTATTGCGCTGTAAGTTCTTTGATTTCTGAAAATAGTAGAAAATTTCCCTTTAAAAAAGAAGAATATAATCGTGTTTCATTAGGCATAGATTTACTAATGCAGAATGTAATTACAAAAGAAAATATAATTTCATATTCTCAGAAAAAATTAGAAGATAATAATTCAGATTTCACTTGGCTAGAACCTACCTCAAAATCACTTTCGGTACTTTGTAAAAACAATCCGGTTTTTGGAAGTGTTGCTGCTAAACTAGATGAGGTAAAACCATCTTCTAGTTCAGCTTATTATTTAGCTACTTATAATTTAAACATAGGCAATCAAGATAAAGCAATTGAATTTTTTAAAAAATCAGCTGAATTAGCCAAGGATTCCCTTGAAAAAGCAACTATTTATTACTCTATTGCAACTATTTTATCAAATTCTGATAAAGCTACTGCTGAAAAAATGCTGCTAAACGCACTAGCAAGTAATCCTAATAATGGAAGATATTATATTTTCTTGGCCAATTTATATGCTAATAGTGTAAACGATTGTGGCACTAATCAAAACGAAAGAAATGCCATTTTCAAATTAGCTTCTAATACTGCTCTTAAAGCTGTTGAAGTTGAGCCAAGATTAAAATTAACTGCCGATTCAATGTCTGCAGAATATCTTAAAAAAGTGCTAGTGGACACTGATTCTAAAGTGAAAACTGTAAAAATTGGTTGTTGGATTCAGCAAACTATTAAGTTCTAAATTATGAACTTCAATCTCAAAAATAATATTATTTTTTGTAGTACTGCACTTGCGGTTTTTTTGTTGTTTTCCTGTGAAAGCAATTTTAAAGAAGTACAAAAATCTAATTTTGCAGACTTTGTTCCTAGCGGAGAAGCAGATTCCATAAATATTAAATATACAGATTCAGGCAGAATTAAATCTATATTAATTAGTTCGAAAATGTTAGATTATTCTTCAGTAGAGTTTCCATTTACCGAATTTCCTAAAGGAGTTCATGTAACTTTATATGATGAAAATGGCAAGCAAACTTTTGTAAATTCTAAATATGCAATTTCATTTAAAAATACTAATTTAATTGATTTACGGGGTGCTGTTAAAATCACTAATGAAACTGGGCAAGTATTTGAAACAGAACAGCTGTATTTTGATCAAAAAAATGAATGGTTTTACACCGAAAAAACTTATAAATTCTCAGATCCTAAAGGCGTTTCTTATGGCGAGGGGATTGATTTTAGCAAAGATTTTAAAATAATAAATTCTCAAGGAGTTTCCGGAGAAGTTGAAAAACAATAAAAATATGAATTACCTTAATATAACAAAATATATTTATTTGATTATTGGATTTGTAATGGTGTATGACGCTATTTCAAAATGGAACGATGAAACTAAACCTTGGTTAAGTGTTATTCTTGCTGGATTGGCTTTTTTCACCTATTTTTTTAGAACCAAGTTTTCAAAAAAATTTGAAGATAGAGATAAACAAAATAACTCTAAACAGCCCTAATGAATATAGTTGTAATCGTTTTATGTTTACTTCTTTGTGCATTCTTTTCTGGAATGGAGATCGCCTTTGTGTCTTCCAATAAAATATATCTTGAAATAGAAAAAAAACAAGATAATTTTCTTTCCAATATACTAACTAAACTTACCGAAAAACCTTCCAAATTTATTGCTACTATGTTGGTTGGCAATAATATTTCTATGGTGGTTTATGGTTTTTTTATGGGTGATTTAGTAATGGATTGGATTAAAACATTTCCATTTCATTTATTAGAATTTCCAAACTTGATTTTGCAAACCGTAATTTCTACCCTAATCGTATTGATTACTTCAGAGTTTTTACCTAAAGTTTTCTTTCAGGTTTACGCAAATAGTTTGATGAAATTTTTTGCAGTCCCGAGTTATGTTTTTTTTGTTGTTTTCAATTACATTTCAACTTTTATTATTTGGATTTCTGATTATATATTAAAGAAATTTTTTCATACTGAAGGAGATTATGTTCCTTCCTATTTTAGTAAAGTAGAATTAGGAAATTATATAAATGAACAAATGAGTTCCGTTGAAGCTAATCAAGAAATGGATTCGGAAATTCAAATATTTCAAAATGCACTTGAATTTTCTGGAGTAAAAGCTCGTGAGATTATGACACCACGAACTGAATTAGTTGCAGTAGAAGTTTTTGACTCAATTAATGAATTAAAAGAATTGTTTATTTCTACAGGGTATTCTAAAATAGTGGTATATCAAAATTCTATAGATGATATTATTGGATACGTTCATTCATTTGAGTTATTTAAAAAGCCAAAAAGTATAAAGGCGGTTATGATTCCTGTAGAATTTATTCCAGAAACTATTTTTATTAAAGATGCATTAAATGTACTCACAAAAAAACGGAAAAGTATAGCAGTTGTTTTAGATGAATATGGAGGTACTTCAGGTATAATTACAGTTGAGGATATCATAGAAGAACTTTTTGGAGAGATTGAAGATGAGCATGATGGCGATGAAGAATTAGTAGAAAAAAGATTAAGTGAAAACACCTTTCTTTTTTCTGCTCGATTAGATGTAGAATACCTAAATCAAGAATATAAACTTTCAATTCCTGAGGATGATTCTTATGGAACTTTAGGAGGATTTATTGTAAATTCAACTAAAGAAATTCCTCAAAATGGAGACGAAATTAGAATTGATCACTTTCATTTTCTAATTGAAGAAGCCACAAATACTAAAATTGAAGTAGTAAAAATGTCGGTTTTTGACCAAGATTAAAAAAAAATTAACTTTTTATTGCAAATTATAGTCCTAGTATTATTATTATTTCATAGATAATTGTATTTTCGCAAACTGAAATAAAAAATTAACATATATAAAAATGGCAGTTTTACAAACAATTAGAAAACGTTCCGGATTACTTTTACTTGCTATTGGGTTTGCTCTATTAGCTTTTGTGGTTCAAGATTTGTTCACCAAAGGATTTAAAAGTCAACCTAAAAATGTAGGAAGCATCAATGGAAAAGATATTTCTTTTGATCAATTTAGAATAAAAGTAGCAAATGCTGAAAAAAATGGTCAAAACGGTCAGCCGGTTACCCAAATTCAAGCGGCAAACCAAATGTGGGACCAAGAAGTTGCAATTGCTTTAATTTCTGAGCAATTCGAAAAAGCAGGTATCCGCACTAGCGAAAATAATATTATTGAAATTTTCAAGAAAGATCCAAATATTGGTCAAAATCCAGCATTTTTAAATCAATTAGGGAAGTTTGATTTAGCTAAATTCAAAGAATTTTTCAAAAACAATCCTGAACAAGCTAAAGCTTTTGAAGATCGTCAAACAGATGCAGAAATCAATGCTAAATACCAAGTATACAGCTCAATGATTAAAGCTGGTTTGTATGCAACAAATGCTGATGGAAAGTTCAAATATAAATTAGAAGCTGACAAAATTAACTTTGATTATGTTTCTGTTTTGTATTCTACGGTTAAAGACAGTGATGTTAAGGTTACTGATGCTGATATTTTAGATTACATGAAGAAAAACGAGAAAAAATTCAAAGCTGAAGAAACACGTGAGATTGAATACGTATTGATAGAAGAAAAACCATCTGCTTCCGATGAAACCGAAATGAAAGCTAAGATAAATGGTTTATTGACAGGAAGTGTAGTTTATAACAAAGAGACTGGGGTTAATGATACTATTCCAAGCTTCAAAGCTGCAGCTAATGTTGCTGAATTTGTAGCTGAAAACTCTGATAAACCTTACGATTCTACTTATGTAACAAAACAAGATTTGCCAGCAGAACATGCGGATAAATTATTTGCTTTGCCAGCAGGTGAAATTTATGGACCTTATATTAATGGTAAATATTATTGTCTTTCTAAAGCTATGGGAAGAAAAGCTGGAGCTAAAGCTAAAGCTAGCCATATTTTAATTAGTTGGGAAGGTACTAAATTACCGAATAAGAAAGAAAAAAGAACTAAAGAACAAGCAAAAGCAAAAGCAGAAATGTTGTTGGCTCAAGCAAATGCAAATCCAGGAAGTTTCATGATGTTGGCATTGACTAATTCAGATGATTCTTCTGCACAACAAGGAGGTGATTTAGGTTATTTTTCTCCTGGCCAAATGGTTAAACCATTTAATGATTTTGTATTTAATAATCCTGTTGGGAAAATTGGTTTAGTAGAATCTGAGTTTGGATACCACATTATTAATGTTACCGATAAACAAGATGCTATCCGATTAGCAACTGTAGCTCAAAAAATTGAGCCATCAGAAACTACAACTAACGAATTATACACTAAAGCAACCAAATTTGAAATGGATGCTAATAGCAATAAAGATTTTGCCGCTGTTGCAAAAGCTGCTAATTTAATTATCAATCCAGTTGTAAAAGCTAAAGCAATGGAAGAAGCTTTTGGAGCTGCTGGAAATCAAAGACAAATTATCAAATGGGCTTTCACTAGCGATACAAACGTTGGAGATGTAAAAAGATTTGAAGTTGTTAATGTAGGAAACGTTATTGCTCGTTTGAAAAAAATCAATGAAAAAGGATTGATGACTGTTGAAGATGCTAAGCCATCAGTAGAAGGAATAATAAAAAACAAAAAGAAAGCTGAAAAAATCATTGCTAAAATGAAAGGTGCTTCTCTTGAAGCTATAGCAAAAGCAAATGCTACAACTGTTCAAAATGCACCAGCTGCATCGGTTGAAAATTCAGTTTTAGCTAATGTAGGTGCAGAGCCTAAAGTAGTGGGTGCTGCATTTGGAACTCCAGCTAATAAAGTGTCTGCTCCAGTTGAAGGAAATTCAGGTGTTTATGTTGTAAAAGCAAAAGCAGTTACTAAAGCTCCTAAATTGCCAAAGTATGATGATTATGTTACCAAAATAAAATCAGCAAATGCTCAAGCAGCAGGAAGAGTTTTTCCAGCTTTGAAAAATGACGCTAAAATTGATGACAATAGATTAGAATTTTATTAATAATTAGGTTAATTGATAAATAAAAAATCCCGTTCTTTTATGAGAACGGGATTTTTGCTTTATAGAAGAGTGTCTTTATAATATCATTTCACTATAAGGAATAATGATATTAAATCCTCTTTCTTTAAAATAATCTGTTGGATTTTCTTTAGAAATTGCTAATACAAAATCACCACCCCAAGCACCAAGACTTTTTATTACGCCATTAAAATCTTCAAAAAGGGCTTCTTGAACAGTGCTTAACTCTAAAACATTACTCATTTCAATTTCGTGTTTTTGTAATGCTATGGCAAATTCTTTCGCCTCGGTTGCATTAGAAACCTTTTTAGTAAGGTCATTAATTATCGTAATTGTTTTTTCAATAGATCCTTGTTTTTCAATATAAGATGCAATTGCTTCTTTACTACTTTGTTTTTTATTTAGATAGACAAAATATATTTTGTTAGTAAATTCAGGATGAAAAACTATTGTTTCAATAACTGGCCTATCCTCTATAAGTTGGTAAATAATAGCCGTATTATTTTGAGCACAAGCAAGGTCATAACCACTTCCACCAAAACTATTTTTTAGTAATTGGTACGCATCAATTTCCAGCCATTGCGCAATGTTGTTAATAAGTGTAGATGAAGTGCCTAAGCCCCAAAATTTAGGAAAAGTTAATTCAGTAGTAATTTTATACCCTTTGGATTCAGTTATAAAATTAGAATTTATCTTATAGGCTTCGTGTAAAATTTCAATTAGTGTATTTTTAATATTGTTTAGGTTGTCGTTTTGTTTCTTTTCAATTACAGAAGAAAAGGGGATTGTTTCTTCAAACCAAATACTTCCGTCATGATCATGACTTTTCCAATGAATCAAATTATTATCAGATTCTTCGATGATTAGATTTTGACCGAATTTTGTTGGTAATGCCAATGCCCTAGCGCCATCTAGTACAACATATTCTCCTGTTATTAATAATTTTCCGTTACTGTAGAATGTTTTTTTCATAGTTATAATAAACCATTAAGCACTACTATTACTTTCTTAAATTTTCAATTAATTCTACAACTGAAGAATGGGATACTGTATTTTTATCAAAATGCTTAACTATTACTATTCGCTCTTCTGGTGTGGCTTGGTGTTGGTTTAAAATATTATTTAAGTGCATTTTCATATGCCCTTCTTGAATTCCAGTAGTTGTTAAAGATCGCAATGCAGCAAAGTTTTGCGCAAGACCAGTAACTGCAACTACTTGCATCAATTCGTGAGCAGATGGTTTTCCTAATATTTCTAACGCCATTTTTACTAATGGATGTAAGGAAGTTAGGCCTCCAACAGTTCCTAATGCTAACGGAATTTCCATCCAAAAGGTGAAAACCCCATTTTCAATTTTAGCATGCGATAAACTAGAATAACTACCATTTCTAGAGGCATAGGCATGAACACCTGCTTCTACAGCACGAAAATCATTCCCTGTCGCTAACACCACAGAATCTACTCCATTCATAATCCCTTTATTGTGTGTAACTGCTCTAAAAGGTTCAATTTCGGCTATTGATACTGCTTGAACAAATTTCTGAGCAAATTCTTGAGGATATTCAATTTTTTTCTCGGCTAAGTCATCTACTTTACAAGAAACTTCCGCACGAACAATGCAATTTGGTAAGTAATTAGATAGAATGCTCATTACCACTTCAAGATTTTTTTCTTCTTCGGTAAACGATTCCATTTTTTGAGCTTCTTCTTTCAATGTTTTAGCTAATTGCTCCAAACACGAATTAATGAAATTAGCTCCCATGCTGTCTTTAGTTTCAAAAGTAACATGAAGTTGGAAGTAATTTTCTAATTCTTTGGTTTTATTTCGAAGTTCTATATCTAAAATTCCGCCACCACGTTTTTGCATATTTTTGGTTATGCTATCGGTATTGGAAAAGAATTTTGGTTTTACTTTTTGGAAGAAATCTTCTAATTTTGAAACATTTCCCTTAAAAATAAAATGTACTTGCCCAATTTTTTCAGAACTTAAAACTGTGGCTTTAAATCCCCCACGGGTACTCCAGTATTTAGCCGATTTTGCAGCAGCAGCTACTACTGAGCTTTCTTCTATTACCATCGGAATGGAATAGTAATTACCGTTTATTAAAAAATTTGGTGCTATCCCCATCGGAAGATAGAAATTAGAAATAGTATTCTCTATAAATTCATCGTGAAGTTTTTGCAATTCGCTATCTTCATTCCAATATTTTTTAATTGTGAAAATCGCTTCTTCTGGATTTGTGAAATAAGTTGAGGCAATCCAGTTAATTTTTTCTTCTTTGGATAATTTTGAAAATCCAATTATAGCTTTGTTCATCATACTTTTATCTTAAATGCAAATATATAAAATAGACATAATTCGAAGGCTCAACTTTTTGAAATTTATAACTCTTAGTTAAATATAAGTCCTTATAAATAGTGATTGGTGAGTATGATATTAATATAAATTAAAGTAAAAACACC
>CAILWV010000047.1 GCA_903838055.1 uncultured Bacteroidota bacterium
GATCTTTCATTCGCGGCTTATTTGTTCTCAGATATTTCTAGGAGTTGGTAATGAACGTGTGCCTTAATGCGGGTGCAAAAGTACTATTCTTTTTTACTCTCACAAGGGTTTTATATCCCTTTTTTAAAAGTATTTTTTAATGTGTTGGTTTTGTGAGGGTTGTTAGTGAAAGTTTTTTTTGTTTGGTGGGGTTTTTAAAAAGGACCTCACCCCTAGCCCCTCTCCAAAGGAGAGAGGAACGCGTAACTGTTTAATTAGGACATGTCTTTTGTTGGGAACTATGTTGTACTGTAATAGTTGTTGTTTTGGAAATGGAAATCTTTCTAAATCATCCGAAAATAGCCCTGATTGAGGCGGTAGCTCTCGTGGAGGCACGAAACGAGACTAAAGACGAAAGCAGGAAATACCATCTCTAAGATGCCTTATGTTGCGCTGCTAATTAATCGAAACGAATTGTTTTAGCAGGGGAAATCTCAGATACTTTTATATTGTAAAGGCAGTAGTGTTTTTTACTTCACCAATCATAAAAGTACTATGAGTGCTTCCTATATGTTGCAGTGTAGTTAGTTTAGTGACCATAAATTCTCGGTATTCTTCCATGTCTTTTACGCAGATTTTTAAGATATAATCGTAATCTCCACTAACATGAAAGCACTCTAAAACCTCGGTTAATTTTACAACTTCGCTTTCAAATTTAGTTAGAAAATCTTTGGAATGTTGGATAAGTTTAATGTGACAGAAAATTACAAATCCTTTATTTATTTTATTACGATTTAATAATACTACATACTTGTCAATAATTCCATCACGCTCTAATTTTTTTATTCGCTCATAAACAGCAGTTACAGAAAGATTCAATTTTAACGAAAGTTCTTTGGTTGTTTTTTTAGTATCTGCCTGAAGTAATTGCAAAAGTTTTTTATCAATGGCATCCATTTTTGGCTGGGTATTGGGTTAATATTTCTAAAATTAATTAAATTAGATTACAAAATTAGATTTTTTTTCTAAAAATAAACATAAAATTAGATTTAAAAACTAAAAAAGTAAATTTATATTGACAATTTATCTAAAATTCTTCAATTTTGAACTACTATAAATAACTATATTCAAAAAACTATAAACTAATAAATATGAAAAAATTCAACCCAGCAGATAAAATACAAGACTTACAATTTTTTGGAGAATTTGGAGGTGTTAACCCATCTATATCTGATTCTTCTACATATACTTTTCTTTCTGCAAAAACGATGTTTGATACTTTTGAAGGAAATGCTGAGGGATGTTATTTGTACTCGCGCCATTCTTCTCCGAGTAATTTATACCTTGATAAGGCCCTAGCAGCAATGGAGGGGACAGAAACTGCTAATGTTTCAGCTTCTGGAATGGGAGCTATAACTCCTACTTTATTACAATTATGTGCATCGGGAGATCATATAGTTTCAAGCAGGACGATTTACGGAGGCACCTATGCTTTTTTAAAGAACTTCACTCCACGATTAGGCATAAAAACTACCTTCGTTGACATCACAAAATTAGATATTGTAGAGGCAGCAATTACAAAAAACACAAAAGTACTATATTGTGAAACTGTAAGTAATCCTTTGTTAGAGGTTGCAGACATTGCTGGCTTGGCAAAGATTGCTAAAAAGTACAATTTAAAGTTAGTAGTAGATAATACCTTTTCCCCTCTTTCGGTTGCTCCAATTTCATTGGGAGCTGACATTGTTATTCATAGTTTAACTAAATATATAAACGGCAGCAGTGACACTGTTGGCGGGGTTACTTGTGGCTCAAGAGAATTCATTAACAGTTTAAAAGACGTGAATTCAGGTGCTAGCATGCTACTAGGACCAACAATGGATAGTTTACGTTCTGCATCTGTAATGAAAAACTTGAGAACGCTTCATATTCGAATGAAACAACATAGTTATAATGCTAAGTATTTGGCTGCTAAATTTGAAAAAGACGGATTAAAAGTAGTTTATCCAGGTTTAGAAAGTCATCCTAGTCATAAGTTATATTCCACAATGATAAATCATGAATATGGATTTGGAGGAATGATGACAATAGATGCGGGAAGTATTGAAAAAGCTAATGAATTAATGGAATTAATGCAAGAAAAAAACCTAGGATATTTAGCTGTTAGTTTGGGTTTTTACAAAACCTTATTTAGTGCCCCAGGAACCTCAACATCTTCAGAAATCCCTCTTGAAGAACAAAAAGAAATGGGACTTACCGATGGATTAATTCGTTTTTCTATTGGCCTGGACAATGACATTGAAAGAACCTACAAATCAATGAAAGAGTGCATGTTAAACTTAGGAGTTCTATAGAATTATTATTTTAATAAAATAGATAAATTAAGTCTTTTGATGTTATTAATAAAATGATTATTTTTTGTGTAAATTTGTTTTTCGAAAACTAATTATTTGAAACCAAATTCTATAAATTCAGCTTTAACAGAAAAGGACGGAATTAATAAGCCGCCAAATATAAGCTCTTCATCGGTAGCTGTGATTCAGAAAATGCGTAAAAAGCAACCTTCTGCGCAAGAGCTTATTGATAAAATAGTGACGCATGATAAATCGGCTTTAAGTAGAGCTATTACTTTAGTTGAAAGCACGAATCCCGCACACTTTGACAAAGCAAATACTATTATTCAGTCCTGTTTACCGTATGCCAACAAATCTTTTAGAATTGGAATTACAGGAGTT
Source organism: uncultured Bacteroidota bacterium (assembly GCA_903838055.1). Taxonomy (GTDB): domain Bacteria; phylum Bacteroidota; class Bacteroidia; order Flavobacteriales; family Flavobacteriaceae; genus Flavobacterium. Next base: position 2,715 of record CAILWV010000047.1, read on the forward strand.
CCTGGTGTTGGAAAAAGCACTTTTATAGAAGCATTTGGAAAACATTTAACTTCAATTGGAAAGAAAGTAGCTGTTCTTGCAGTAGATCCGAGTAGTACCATTTCACATGGGAGTATTTTAGGTGATAAAACCCGGATGGAAGAATTAGTGAAAGATGAAAACGCCTATATTAGACCTAGTGCATCTGGAGAAACGCTAGGTGGTGTTGCTAGAAAAACGCGTGAAACCATTATTTTGTGTGAGGCTGCAGGATTTGACACCATAATAATTGAAACTGTTGGTGTTGGACAAAGTGAAACAGCTGTTCATAGTATGGTAGATTTTTTTCTTCTATTAAAAATATCTGGAGCTGGCGATGAATTACAAGGAATAAAAAGAGGAATAATGGAAATGGCTGATGCAATTGTTATTAATAAAGCTGATGGCGATAATATTAACAAAGCTAAATTAGCAAAAACTGAATTTAACAGGGCTTTACATTTATTTCCTGCAAAGAAATCAGGATGGATCCCTACGGCATCTACTTGTAGTTCGTATACAAAAGAAGGCATCTCCGAAGTTTGGCAAAGCATAGTAAAGTATAAAGAATTAGTAGAAAGCAATCATTATTTTGAACAAAAAAGACATGAACAAAATCAGTTTTGGATGATGGAAACTATTAATAATCAATTACAATCTAATTTTTATAACCATCCAAAAATAATTAAACTTCTAGAGAAAAATAAAATAGCAGTACAAAACGATGAAATTTCTCCTTTTACAGCTGCAATGAAATTGTTAAACACCTATTTTCAATAATATCAAAGCACATAAATTAGTGTGCTTTGATATTAACTTTTAAAATTTATTTATTTAGATAACTATAAATTTGATCTTTTAGATTCAAAAATTTTGCTTTAACAAGATGAATATACTCATCTATAGCAATTTCTTCTCCAGTATTTATTCTATGTATTTGATGTTCTATTCTATCATATTCATCAAATAATTCTTTAAAATGTCTATCTTCCATTTTTAATTTATGGATTTTTTCCTGGTGCTCAGGAAACTCGTGAAGTAAATCATGTCTTTGCATAATGATATAAGTATTGGTTAATATTATAATTTAATGACAACTCGCATTAGCTTTTACAAATAAATTAGTATTACTAGGTGACAGATAAGCAATATCAAGTCCTAAGCCACGAATAATAAACAGAATCCCAATAAAAACTGCTACGACTGGTATTATTTTTTGCATTTTGGTTCTTATACTAATTGAAAAAATATTAGAAATAAGAACTACGAAACTCATCATCGGTATTGTTCCTAAACCATATAAAAGCATGTAGGAGATACTCAAAGTCAGGCTTGACATTGCAATAGCGCCAAACAAAGCAGCATATACTAAACCGCAAGGTAAAAATCCGTTAAGTACACCAATTGTAAATAAGGCATCTGGAGTTTTACGTTTGAATTGACTTCCTAAACTGGTTTTTACTTTGGAAATTAACTTGTAAACTGGTTTTGAAAAATTGTATTTCATAAACACTCTTTCAGGAACAATTGCGATAATTATCATTAATAAACCTACAACAATAGATAATTGCTGCTGTATTCCTGCCATATAGAAACCCTTGCCTAATATTCCAAAAATCAATCCTAGAGATGCATAAGAAGTCAATCTACCCATATGATAAATCATAATTTGGATTACTTTTTTAGCAGAATTATTCTTGTCTACAGGCAACATCATAGCAATTGGTCCGCACATACCAATACAGTGCAGGCTACTAAATAGTCCAAAAAATAATGCGGAATAAAGCATTCTAGAAAACTTTTATTGTTTAAAATAAACTTCTTCTTTGTTTAAGTATTTTTTACCTTGGTAATTCCAATCTATAGAAATGCCCCAACGACCGCCAACCAAGTTACTTTTAGGTATGAGCAAATGGGCGCTAGATAAAGAAATCGGAATTTCAAAATCTAACTTTTGGTTGGACGGTCTATATAAGGACACTTTACCATTGATGGATTTATAATCAAAATCTTTAGGAAAATCTATAGTTATTCCTTCTGATAAAACCTTTATTACAACTTTATCATTTTTTAAATCGTAAGCATTTTGCTCTTTATCTAAATCTTGTTGCGCTAATAATTCTTTTTTATAATATTCATTTACTACAAGTTCATTATCGTATTTATGATTAGATTGAACGCTAAACACAAAAAACAAAATAAAGCTCATAAATACTGCAAAGGCAATAACGATTCCTGTTCCCCAATTGATTTTCATAATTTTATTTTTTTTAGTTAAAACTTCGTGGTCCTATAAAATTTGTAGTTTCGGTATCAATCAATTCTTTGTTGTTATAAACCTCTATTTTTAAATTGGTTTTATCTCCTTCTAAATAAATTGGATTAATTTCTACAAATAAAGTCCCTTCTGTTAAAGTTTGTTTTTTTACCACAAAATGGTCGTTACCTACCAATTTTATTGTCCCTTTTGGAGAGACTAACTTAAAGTAGACATTATTAAAATCGTGTTCTGTTTTATTTACTACTTTAAAGGTAAAAATATCACTTATATATTTTCCTTTATGTTGAAACAATTGCCCTGGAAGATGTAAAATAGTAGCTTCCACATCGTTTCTTAAAAACAACATTCCAATGAATACTCCAGTTAATATTACTAATACTGAAGCATAACCTTTCATTCTAGTTGTAAAAACAAATTTTTCTTTTTTTACAATTTCATCTTCACTTGCATAACGAATAAGTCCTTTAGGCATTCCTACACTTTCCATTATTGTATCACATTCGTCAATGCATGCTGTGCAATTTGTACATTCTAGTTGGGTACCATTTCGAATATCAATTCCTGTTGGACATACATGAACACATAATTTACAATCAATACAATCACCTTTTCCGGTGGTCGCTCTGTCTTCTTGTTTATTAAATTTTGCTCTCCCTGTTTCTTTTTCACCACGAACGTGATCATAGGCAACAATTATAGATTTATCATCTAATAGAACACCTTGTAATCTTCCGTAAGGACAAGCAATAATGCAAACTTGTTCTCTAAAGGATATATAAATAAAGTAGAAAACATAGGTAAATATTATTAAAGCAATTAAGGTTTTAGTGTTATGTAATGGCCCTTCTGTAATGAACTTAAATAGTTCGTCACTACCAATTAAATAAGCTAAAAAAACATTGGCAATAATAAAAGATATAACATAAAAGATAAACCATTTTATTATTCTTTTTCTTATTTTTTCAGCATCCCAAGCTTGTTTAGATAATCGAATTTGCGCACCTCTATCTCCTTCAATCCAAAATTCAATTCTACGGAATACCATTTCCATAAAAATGGTTTGCGGACAAAACCATCCACAAAAAATTCTACCAAATGCAACTGTAAACAATGCCAAACTTACTACTCCGATGATCATTACAATCACAAAAATGTGAAAATCTTGCGGCCAGAATGGAAAACTAAAAATATTAAATTTACGTTCTAGTACATTGAACAATAAAAATTGATTTCCATTAATTTTTATAAAAGGAGCAGAAAACAAGAATAGTAATAGAAAATAACTTAACCATTTTCTTCTTTCGTATAGTTTTCCTTTGGGGATTTTAGCGAAAATCCAAGATCTTTTCCCTTGTTTATCGATAGTTGCAATACTATCTCTAAAATTTTCGTCTGGTAATTTTGACATTATTAATTTATTTAAAAAACTTCAAGTCCCGACTAATCGGGACTTGTAAATTATTTATTTTACAGCAACTACTTTAGCTGCTACTTTGGTTGTATCTGCGGTGGCAGGTTTTGCAGCATCTTTAGGAGCTACTTTTTCTACCCATTGTTTTGCTTCTGGTTCGGTTGGTTTAGGGTTTACTGGTTTAGATCCCTGAAGAGAAAGAACATAACTTGCTACTTTTTGAATTTCAGATGGTTTTATTGTAGCTTTCCAAGAAATCATTCCTTTTCCATCTCGACCACCTTCCATAATAGTGTTGAATACATTTTTTATTCCGCCACCATTAATCCACATATCATCTGTTAAGTTTGGTCCAATCTGACCTCCTGCATCTGGTCGATGGCAAGGAATACAATTTTTGGTGAAGATATCTTTTCCAGCAGCAATACTTGCAGCATCGGTTAATAAAGTAACTTTTTCCTTATCCATTTGGTCTGGAGCAGTTTTGTTATATTCGTCAACTGCAATTTTGGCTTCGGCTACTTCTTTAACAAATTCTTGTGCTTGATTATCGCTTCCTAAAATTTCATAACGTACTAAATAGATACCAGCAAAAATAATTGTACAATAGAACAAATATACCCACCAAGGAGGCAAAACATTGTCTAATTCTTTTATACCATCGTAATTATGATCTAGCATCACATCAGCTTCTTGTTCTAGTTCTTTAGAACGAGTAAGTTTTTTTAATAAATCTTGATAGAATTTACTTTCAGTAAAAGGAATCGACTGTGCTTCTTCTAATTGTTTTTTCTGTTCTTCGGTTAATAAATGATAGGTTACATTATCTACCGCACTAACTACAATTTCAATTGCTATTAAAAGGAATAAAAATACAGCAAGAAATAACAATACCATTGGGTATTTAATAAATGCTGGCTGATCTCCAGAGTCAATAAAATATTCCATTGCGCCAAATACTGTGGCGAATATCAATGGAACTCTAACGTAGGATGGAATTAATTTTTTCATTTTATAATTCTTTATAAGGATTAATCTTTTATTGGTAATTCACTAAGTTCTTTAATTGTATCTTTTTTATAGGTAAACACCCAGAAAAACAGTCCAACAAAAAAACTAAAACAAATAAGTAAGGAAATAATAGGGTATACTGCAACACCGGCAATAGTTTCTAAATTTTGTTGTACAAACTTTAACATAGCTATTATTTTTTAACTTTAATATCGGTTCCAAGTCTTTGCAAATAAGCAATCATAGCTACAATTTCTCTATCTTTCATAGGAACAAATTTTTCTCCTTTGGCTGAAGCTTTTTGTTTGCTGTCTTCATAAGATTTCACAAAATCAGGGTCATTGTTCAAGTTTTTCTCAATTGTTGCAGATTGTTCTTGAATACTTTTTTGAGCATTAGCAATATCAGCATCCGTATAAGGAACACCAAGAGTTCGCATTGCTTTCATTTTAGTTTCAGTCATAGAATAATCCATAGCTTGGTTATCATACAGCCAAGTATAAGCTGGCATAATTGATCCTGGTGAAGTACTTCTTGGATCCCACATATGGTTGAAGTGCCAGTTATCATTGTATTTTCCACCTTCTCTATGCAAATCTGGACCAGTACGTTTAGAACCCCACAAGAATGGGTGATCGTATACATATTCTCCAGCTTTAGAATAATCGCCATAACGAGCAACTTCAGAACGGAATGGACGAATCATTTGAGAGTGACATCCTACACAACCTTCACGGATGTATAAATCACGTCCTTGTAACTCTAGTGGTGTATAAGGTTTAACAGATGCAATGGTTGGAATATTAGATTTCACCATAATTGTTGGTACAATTTGAATTAAACCTCCAATTAATATTGCAATAGTTGCTAATATGGTTAATTGAATTGGTCTCCTTTCTAACCACGGGTGGAATTTTTCTCCTTTTAGTCTTCCGGCAGTAATTTGTTGTAAAGCTGGAGCTTCTGCTAATTCATCTTCAACTTTTGAACCTTGTTTGGCTGTTTTAATAATATTGTAAACTAATACAATAACTCCAGTTAGGTATAATGTTCCTCCAATGGCTCTCATCCAATACATTGGCATAATTTGAGTTACTGTTTCAAGGAAGTTACCATATTGTAAAGTACCGTCTGGTTTAAATTGTTTCCACATAGATGCTTGTGTAAATCCAGCAACATACATTGGCAAAGAATACATAATAATACCTAAAGTTCCAATCCAGAAATGGAAGTTGGCTAATTTTTTAGAAAACAATTCTGTTTTTGTCAATCTAGGAATTACCCAATAAATAATACCGAATGACATGAATCCGTTCCATGCTAATGCACCAACGTGAACGTGAGCAATAATCCAGTCGGTAAAGTGTGCTATAGCATTTACATTTTTAAGAGAAAGCATCGGACCTTCAAAAGTTGCCATACCATAACCTGTAATAGCCACAACGAAGAATTTTAATACTGGTTCTTCTCTTACTTTGTCCCAAACTCCACGAAGAGTTAAAAGACCATTAATCATACCACCCCAAGATGGAGCGATCAACATAATTGAAAATACTACACCAAGATTTTGTGCCCATTCAGGAAGAGCTGAATATAATAAATGGTGAGGTCCAGCCCAAATGTATAAGAAAATTAAGGACCAGAAGTGAATGATAGATAATCTATAAGAATAAACAGGACGATTAGCCGCTTTTGGAACGAAGTAATACATTAATCCCAAGAATGGAGTGGTCAAGAAAAATGCAACTGCATTATGACCATACCACCATTGCACTAAAGCATCTTGAACCCCTGCATAAACAGAATATGATTTCATTGCCGAAACTGGCAACTCTAAACTATTAAAGATGTGAAGAACAGCAACTGTAACGAACGTAGCGATATAAAACCAAATTGCTACATATAAATGACGTTCTCTTCTTTTTAAGATGGTTCCAATCATATTGATTCCAAATGCTACCCAAATTAATGCAATAGCTATATCTATTGGCCATTCCAATTCAGCATATTCTTTAGAACTGGTATATCCTAAAGGAAGTGAAATAGCAGCTGCAACGATAATTAATTGCCATCCCCAAAAGTGAAGATTACTTAAAAAATCGCTAAACAACCTTGCTTTAAGTAAACGTTGTAAGGAATAATAAATCCCTGCAAACATTGCGTTACCTACAAAGGCAAAAATAACTGCATTAGTGTGTAAAGGTCTCAATCTTCCGAAACTTAAAAACGACACTCCGTGTGTTAAGCCCGGGAAGAGAAACAATACGGCTAATAGTAGCCCTACTAACATTCCTACTACACCGAATACGATACTGGCGTAAAGGAATTTCTTTACAATTTTGTTGTCGTAATAAAATTGTTGCATTTCCATAATTAATTTGGTTTTGGTTCTTCTTTTTTGTTTGTAATTATTTTGGTTTTAATCTGGGTTTTAATCACTAATTCATCATCAAATAGCATTCTAACGGATGGCGTATAATCATCATCATATTGACCACTTCGTACTGCTCTAATAAAAGCGTACAAAAATGCTACTGCAACGAAAATACTTATGGAGATTAATAAATAAATGACACTCATACCTATATTAAATGTGTTAACAAAATTATATCGACAGATTCTATAAAAAAATGATAATTATCATATATCCAATCGAAGTTTAAAATCTTATTTCTTGGTATTTATTTTAGAATATACATTACTCATTATCGTCACAAAACTTACAATAGTTATAGTACTTAATGGCATAATAATAGCCGCAACTATTGGAAGTAAATTCCCTGAAACTGCATAACTCAAACCAACAACATTATACAATAAGGATAAGCCAAAACTCATATAAATTATTTTCATAGAGTTTTTAGAATACTGCATAAAAAAAGCAATATTTTTAAATTCAGACGCATCTAAAATTCCATCACAAGCAGGAGAAAAAACGTTAACATTTTCCGAGATCGAAATACCTATATTACTCTGTGCTAATGCTCCAGAATCGTTTAATCCATCGCCAACCATCATTACATCATTACCTTCTTTTTGAAGATTTTCAATATATTCTAGTTTCTGTTCTGGTTTCTGATTAAAAACTAAAGTTGCATTTACAGGAAGCATTTTTTCTAAAATGTGACGCTCTCCATCGTTATCACCTGACAAAATAACTAGTTTATACTTTTTTGATAATCGATTAAACAATTGTTCCAACCCTTCTCTATATTGATTATTAAAGACATAACTTCCTTTATAAACACCATTTATTTCAACATGAACTTTGGTTTTTTTATGTGTATTTTCGCTCATGTGCTGCAAAAATTGGGAAGAACCTAATTTAATAGTCCCTTCTATAAATTCTGCAAAAATTCCTTTACCTGTTATTTCTTCAAAATGAATGGGTTGCATTTTATCTTGGCTTGGAAGAAAGTCATATAGCCTTCTACTTAATGGATGGTTGGAACCTCTTAACGCATTATTTAATAATTTTAATTCAAAATTATTCAACGCTAGTCCATCATAAGTTATCGCTGTTTTTTTATTAGTAGTTATAGTCCCTGTTTTATCAAAAACAATGGTGTCTACTTTAGCCAACTGCTCAATAACCATTGCATTTTTAAGGTATAATTTTCTATTACCCATAATTCGCAAAACGTTTCCTTGAGTAAAAGGTGCTGTTAAAGCTAATGCACAAGGACAGGCCACAATTAATATCGCAGTTACTACATTAAAAGCAGTATCGGTGCTAATAAAAATCCAATACAAAAATGATACTAAAGCAAGTCCTAATAAGGCTGGAGTGAAATACCTACTTATTTTATCAGTAATAGTTTTGTGTTTAATATCAACTTTTTTCTGGAACACATCGTTACTCCATAATTGAGTTAAATAACTTTGTGAAACCGAAAACAAAACTTCCATTTCAATTACTTTTCCTAATTGTTTACCTCCTGCAAAAAGTTTATCTCCCGATTTTTTTTCTATCGGAACGGCCTCTCCAGTAACAAAACTATAATCCACAGAAGCCTTATCGGAAATTAAAATCCCATCGACAGGAATTAATTCTTGATTTCTAATCAATAACCTATCCCCTTTTTCAATATCATAAACTTGTACTGGAATTTCACTTCCATCGGACAAGATTTTAGTAATTGCAATTGGGAAATACGATTTATAATCGCGTTCAAACGAAAGGAAACTATAGGTTTTCTGTTGGAATAATTTACCCAATAACATGAAGAAAATCAAGCCACACATACTATCAAAGAAACCTTGACCATAATCAAAAATAATATCAATAGTGCTTCTAATAAACATTACTATAATTCCTAAAGCAATGGGGATTTCAATATTTAACATTCCTGCTTTTATACTTTTCCATGCAGAAATATAATATCCACTTGCAGAATATAAAAAAGAAGGGAGAGCAATTGCAAAAATCAACCAACGAAGAAATCCACGGTATTGGTTTATCCAAAATTCATTTACCTCAAAATATTCGGGAAACGAAAGCAACATAATGTTTCCGAAACAGAAAAAAGCAACCCCAATTTTATAAACTAAACTTCGGTCAATTTCTTTCTTTCCTTCATCATAATTATCTAAACTTATGTAAGGTTCATAGCCAATAGAACATAAAAGCTCTACGATTTTTTTTAAAGAAGTAGCATTAGGACTATACGTAATTCTTACTTTCTTTTCAGGAAAATTAACAATTGAATTGTTTATTCCGACTTGAAGTTTTTGTAAATTCTCCAAAATCCAAATGCACGAACTGCAATGAATATGAGGAATGTAAAGTGAAATAATATGTGTTGAATTCTCTTGGAATTCAAGAAGTTTTGCGACAATATTTTCATCATCTAAAAAATCATATTTTCCGTTAATATCCAATGGGGTTGCTCCTGGTGCTGCCTGAAAATCATAATAACATGACATATCATTAACGCTAAAAATCTCATAAACAGTTTTGCAACCATTGCAACAGAAACTTTTTTCATCAAAGATTATTTCATCTTTACTTACAATATTTAACCCACAATGGAAACAATTATTTGTATCCATAAATTTGCTCATTTTACCTTGTGCAAAATTCTCCTATAAATAATTAGTAAAAAATGATAATTGTCATACAAATTTGTAATTTTGTAGACAATTATAAAGTTAATTCTTATGGGTAAATGTGATCAGTGCATTGTTCGTGAATTTAGTTCATTAAAAGCTCTTAATAAAGAGGAGCTGTTAAAAATGGCCGAATGCAAGACTTCGTACACCATAAAAAAAGGAGAGCCTATTTTTGAAGAAGGAGAAAGCGTAAATGGAATTTATTGTGTAAAAGATGGAGTTTGTAAGCTTTCGAAGTTAAGTGCTAATGGAAAAGATCAGATTGTAAAATTAATTAAACCAGGAGAATTACTAGGACAACGATCTTTAATAAGTGATGAACCAACAAATTTAAGTGCAGTTGCATTAGAAGATATGGAAGTTTGTTTTATTCCGAAATCGGAAATAATAAGCTTCTTTAATCAAAATAATCAGTTCTCTATGAATGTGATGAAAACTATATGTGGCGATTTGAAAGAAGCAGATGACCATATGGTATCTATGGCGCAAAAAAGTGTAAAAGAAAGATTAGCCGAAACATTATTACATTTAGAAGATACTTTTGGGAAAAACAATGACGGATCCTTACATATCCAATTATCCAGAGAAGAACTTGCTGGAATGATTGGAACGGCAACCGAGAGTTGCATTAGACTTTTATCTGAATTAAATAAAAGTGGTATAATTGAACTAACCGGAAAAAAAATAACAATAGTAGATCGAAACAAATTAAAAAGAATGGCTGATTAATAAATCAGCCATTCTTTTTTTATATTACTTTTTCCTGTTTAAAAACAAATAGTAAACTGGAATTCCTAGGGCAACTATAAACAATCCAAGTCCAGTGTTTCGCGTATCATAAACCAATAAGGTGAAACATATTGCTGCAGTAATCACTATATATAATATAGGAATTATCGGATAACCAAATGCTTTATAAGGTCTTTCTGTATTTGGTTCTTTTTTACGAAGAATAAACAAACCTCCAATAGTCAAAATATAGAATAATAAGGATGCAAATGTAGAATAAGTAAGTAAATCACTATATCTGCCTGAAATACATAATATACATGCCCAAGCGCATTGAAACCATAATGCTTTAGCAGGGACATCGTGCTCGTTTAACTCTCCAGCTTGTTTAAAAAACAACGCATCTTTAGCCATGGCATAAAACAATCTTCCCCCAGATAATATTAAGCCACTATTGCATCCAAAGGTGGAAACCATAATTAAACCTGCCATTGCAAAAACACCAATATTTCCCAAAATCACACTTGCAGCAGCTGCTCCCACTCTATCTTGACTAGCGAACATAATTCCATGTTGCATTATAGAACCATCTGGAGTACCATGTAAAGGCAATAATGCTAAGTAAGCAATATTCGCTAAAATATAAATAACGGTAACTATTAAAGTTCCTAAAAATAAACTTCTAGGAATATTTTTTTTAGGTTCTTTAATTTCCCCTGCTATGAAGGTCACATTATTCCAGGCATCACTGGAAAATAATGAGTTAATTATAGTTGCTCCCATTGCACCAAGTAACGCAATTCCGGATAATTTGGTTATGGTTAAAGTCCCGTTTTCATTTAAAATAGTTTTACTAGCATCCCACATATTAGTAAAATTAGTAGAAAAAGTATTAGAATGTAATCCTACATATAATCCAAAAATAATTAATGCAAAAAGAGCAATTAACTTTGCTGATGTAAAAACTAACTGAATTATCTTTCCATTTTTCACACCTTTCGTATTAATAAAAGTTAATAAAACAATACTAAACATTGCCAATATTTGCTTATTAGTAAACGTAAAACTATCACCAATCGTGAAAATTTTATTTTCTAAAATTGGAAAAAATACTGCTGAATAATTTGCAAAAGCTACAGCAACTGCTGCAATTACTCCTGTTTGAATTACAGTAAAAACTGTCCAACCATATAAAAAGGAAATTAGTTTTCCATATGCACGTTGAATATAAACATATTGTCCACCGGCATTTGGCATCATTCCTGCTAATTCTCCATAACTTAATGCTGCCGACATAGTCAATAAACCAGTAACTAGCCAAATAATTAATATCCAAGCAGCCGAGCCAACATCTCGAGCCATTGCTGCTGTCACTAAAAATATTCCAGATCCTATCATGGATCCTGCAATTAAACTAGTAGCATCTATAAGGCCTAAAGAGCGTTTTAATTCGTGTTTTGCGTCTGACATAAATAACTTTTATTGTTTCAAATATACATTTTTTTGTAGTTAAAACATATTGATATGATAATTATCAGTTTTTTCCAAGACTACTTTACCAACATTTGCAAATTATAAAAAAGCACAAAAAATGGCACAAAACTCAAATTTACATACCTTCCATATCCCTGTTATGGGATTAGCATATACTATTGATAGCCCTATTAGAGTTGCTCAATATGGAATTTCTTCGGTTATTTCAATAATTGATGACGAAGTAATTGAAAAAATGCATGCTTTTTATAGTAAAAAATTCAATTTTAATTATGAGGGAATTTCTAATAAAATTGATGATTACAGAGCATTAAGAATTACATCATATTTAAATATGGTAGATTCAGTTGTACAACAAAAATTTGAAGCATTCAAACAAGAATTGGCAGAAAGTAAAGATTCCTTAAACAATTATATTGCAATGCTTCCTAATAAATCGGAACTAAAAAAGGGATTACGAAACCTTATTGAAGATGGAATAGTAATAAAAGATACCATAAAAAACTATTTGGAAAACAATTTATCACCTGGTGAAATTGATGTAAATATCATGACTAAAGTTGATAAAGATAATTTCATCAAAAACCAACAATTACCAGTTAATTATAATGATGCCCATGCTTCTTTAAGAGGATTTGCAAATAGCAATCTCAATTCTTCCGTAGTACTATCTGCAGGAATGAACCCTAGATTGTATAGTTATATTGAAAATTTTAAAGACTTCTATCCCGATTCAAATGGAATATTAAAAAAGAAAATAATATTAAAGGTAAGTGACTTTCGTTCTGCAATTATTCAGGGAAATTTTTTAGCAAAAAAAGGTCTTTGGGTTTCGGAATACCGAATAGAATCAGGATTAAATTGTGGAGGACATGCATTTGCTACAGACGGATTTTTATTAGGTCCTATTTTGGAAGAATTTAATAAAAAGAAAGAACAGTTAATCCAATCAGCTCATGAATTGATGACTAAGGCATTGACAATAAAAGAAATGCCAATTCCAATTAATCCTTTACAACTAAAAATAACAGTTCAAGGCGGTGTTGGAACAGCAGAAGAACATCAATTTTTATTAGATCATTATCAAATGGATTCTGTAGGATGGGGTTCTCCATTTTTATTAGTTCCTGAGGCTACATCTGTAGATACTGACACTAGAGAATTGTTAGCTAAATCGGTAGAAAAAGATTTTTACATTAGTCAAATTTCTCCTTTGGGAATTCCTTTTAACACTGTCAAAGGAACTACTAATGAAGTACTAAAGCAAAATCGTATTAAAGAATTTAAATCAGGAAGTTCGTGTCCCAAAAAATTATTGGCACTGAGTAAAGAGTTTTCTGATCAAGGAATTTGTACCGCTTCAAGAAAATACCAAGACATAAAATTAGAAGAATTAGAAACTCAAAAAGAATCAATTTCTTTAATAGAATATGAAAAGAAAAAAACAAAAATAACTGAGAAATCTTGCCTTTGTGTTGGCTTGGTAAATGCTGCGTACTTAGAAAATAACATTAAAATAAAAGGAGAAGAACAAGGAGTAGTTATTTGTCCTGGGCCTAATCTAGCTTATTTTGATAAAATTGTTTCGCTTTCTAACATGGTTAAACATATTTATGGAAACACTTCAGTTAATAGTTCAATAAATAGACCTAATATTTTTATTAACGAGTTGAAAATGTATGTTGACTATTTGAAAAATGAAATTGAAGAATCAACTTCAGAGATGACAGCAGGACAAATAAAAAAATGGCACTACTTTAAAAATAATTTACTTGAAGGAGTAGATTATTATTTTAAATTATTTACTGAAACACAATTCTTTAAAAAGGATTTTGTTACAATTCAAAACCAATTACACAATTATAAAATTTCAATTAATAATTTACAAATTCCAAAGTTAGAAATAGTTTAAAAAAACATAAATTCCATATTTATAAGGCAGTTTTGTGAAATTAAAAAACGAAAAAATAGAATAAATGGAATAATTCGTGTAAAAAAAATAACCGCAAATTCATAAATTTAATTATAGAATCTACGGTTTTTTTCTTTTATAATTTCTTTGCTTCATTCCAAAAAACATCCATTTCAGCAAGAGTCATATCCATTAGCTGTTTTCCTAACTCCCCAGCTTTATTTTCTAAATATTGAAAACGTTTGATGAACTTTTTATTTGTTCGCTCTAAAGCATCTTCAGGATTTACTTTTAAAAACCTAGCATAATTAATCATAGAAAATAATACGTCTCCAAATTCAGATTCTATTTTATCCTGATCGCCTGCTGCAACTTCAACTTGTAATTCTTGAAGTTCTTCTTGTACTTTGTCCCAAACTTGGTGAGGTTCTTCCCAATCAAATCCAACTCCTTTAACTTTATCTTGAATTCTACTTGCTTTAACTAAAGCCGGCAAACCTTTCGGAACGCCTTCTAATACTGACTTTTTACCTTCTTTTAGCTTTAGTTTTTCCCAGTTTTGTTTCACTTCTTCTTCATCCGCTACAATTACATCTCCATAAATATGTGGATGCCTGAATATCAATTTCTCACAGATTTCATTACAAACATCAGCGATATCAAAATCGTTCGTTTCACTACCAATTTTTGCATAAAAAACTATATGCAACAATACATCACCTAGTTCTTTTTTTATTTCTTGCAAGTCGTTATTCAAGATAGCATCCCCCAATTCATAGGTTTCTTCAATGGTCAAATGCCTTAAACTTTCAAGGGTTTGCTTTTTATCCCAGGGACATTTTTCCCTCAAATCATCCATAATATCGAGCAATCTTCCAAAAGCGTCAAGTTGTTGTTGTCTAGAATTCATGATTTTTGATTTGTGTAAAAATAATAAATCCTGTCAGGAAATCTTCTTGACAGGATTAAATTTATTTACTAAATTAGTATTATTCTTTTTTAGAAGTTTTCTTTTTACTATTAACCTCTTCTACTACTTGGTCTTTAATAGAATCAGCATTTTCTAATTGAGGCTCTTCTTTAGAAACCATACCTTTTGCCTGAAGCATATTATACCAATTCAGTACCTTCTTAATATCTGATGGATAAACTCTATCTTCATCATAATCAGGAACTATTTGCTTAAAATATTCTAATAATTTAGAGGTGTCTTCTTTATGTGAAATAGCAGGACCTTCGTTTTCTTTAATGGCAATAGCACGCATAATTTCAACTAATGGTTTCTCTTCACTGTGAGTATACATTGAAATTTCAGACAACAAACTAACGTTACTTCGCATTCCAACAGTTATTCTTTTTCCGTCTATCATTGACTCAGCTACAAATCCTGAACGAGTTTGTACTTTCAATTCATATAATCCTGGTTTGCCAGAAATGGCTAATATTTTTTCTACGTTCATTTATTAAAATTATTTTAAAAGTGGTAAATATATTATAATAGTTCAATTGCTAAAGCAATTTCAATAATAAAATTTCTAAAATTGGATTATTTAAAATTATCTTCCTTTTTTATTACAAAATTTCATTCTGTAATCCGGACGGGCTTTACCATCCATAATATTTTGTAACTTCTTTTTAATCAAAGTCTTTTTTAACATTGCTATTTTATCTGTAAAAAGAATGCCTTCAATATGATCGTATTCATGCTGAATTACACGTGCAATTAACCCATCATAAACTTCCGTTTTTTTATTAAAGTTCTCGTCATAATATTCTAAAGTGATTTTTTCATGACGATAAACATCTTCCCTAACGTCTGGTATGCTTAAACATCCTTCGTTAAAACCCCATTCTTCGCCTTCTTCTTTTAGCATTTTGGCATTAATAAAGGTTTGTTTAAATCCTTTCAATTGTTCTTGCTCTTCTTTAGTTAGGTCTTCACTATCACTAAAAGGCTCAGTATCAATTACAAATAATCTAATTGCTAATCCAACTTGAGGAGCCGCCAATCCAACACCATAAGCATTATACATAGTTTCGTACATATTAACGATAATCTCTTGTAAATTTGGATATTCAGCAGTAATTTCAACTCCTACTTTTCTTAAAACAGGATCGCCATAACCGTATATTGGTAGTATCATTTTCTGATATTAATTTATTTTTTTTTTGAAATCGAAGTGCAAAAGTAACAAAAACAGATGTATTTATAAGAAACATCCACAGAATATTTACTGTTTTAATAAATAATCTTGAAGCATTATTGTTGCTGCAATTTCATCTACCAAGGCTTTATTTTGACGTTGTTTTTTATTTAGTCCACTGTCAATCATAGTTTGGAATGCCATTTTTGATGTAAATCGCTCATCTGTTCGTTCTAGAGACATATCGGGAAATTCTCTTTTAAATTTAGCAACAAATTTTTCGATAATTTCAGCACTTTCTGAAGGTTGTCCGTTCATTTGCTTAGGATCACCAATTAAAACTTTGCTAACTTTTTCTTTAGCAAAATAGTCTTTCAAAAAAGCAATTGCAGTTTCAGATGGAACGGTAGTTAACCCCGAAGCTATAATTTGCAATTCGTCAGTAATGGCAATACCAGTGCGTTTAATTCCGTAATCTATAGCTACTATTCTTGGCATATTATTTTTTTGTAAAGATAAGAAATAACAGAACTTGTTTCTATCTTTGTGAAAAATATAAACTATGATTCATTTACAAACTACCATAGAAAAGGCTTGGGAAAACAGAGAATTACTTAAAGAGGAAATTACCATAAAAGCAATTAATGAAGTAATTTATGCTTTAGACAATGGCACTTTACGTGTTGCGGAACCAATAGATAATGGTTGGCAAGTTAATGAATGGGTAAAAAAAGCAGTAGTAATGTATTTTCCTATTCAAAAAATGGAAACTCATGAAGTTGGCATTTTTGAATACCATGATAAAATGTTATTGAAAACAGGCTATGCTGAAAAAGGAATTCGAGTAGTTCCTCCGGCAGTTGCTCGTTATGGTGCCTACATTTCTAAAGGGGTAATATTAATGCCTAGTTATGTAAATATTGGTGCTTATGTAGATGAAGGGACAATGGTAGACACATGGGCAACCGTAGGAAGTTGTGCTCAAATTGGTAAAAATGTACACCTGTCTGGTGGTGTTGGAATTGGTGGTGTTCTTGAACCTTTACAAGCTGCTCCTGTAGTTATCGAAGATGGTGCATTTATTGGCTCTAGATGTATTGTGGTGGAAGGTGTTCGTATTGAAAAAGAAGCAGTTCTTGGTGCTAATGTTTGCCTTACAGCCTCTACTAAAATCATTGACGTTACCGGAAGTGAGCCAATAGAATATAAGGGATATGTGCCAGCTCGTTCGGTAGTAATTCCTGGAAGTTATACTAAGAAATTTGCCGCAGGAGATTTTCAAGTTCCTTGCGCTTTAATCATCGGACAACGCAAACCTTCCACCGACTTAAAGACTTCTTTAAACGATGCTTTAAGGGAATATGATGTAGCGGTATAATTAATTATTCTATTAATTGATAAATGAAACAATAAAATATCCGGAAGAAATTTCGGATTTTTTTATTTGCCAACTTTTCTTTTTAAGTACTTTTTTTTGGCGATTTTTCTTTTAAATAGTTGTGATTTTTTCATTAAAATGGATGACAATTTATCTTCGGATTCATTACTTAATTGCGCGTATTTTTTAGCAATAATTTGAACCATCAATTTAGATAACCACATTTTTTTGAAATTATCCATTCGTTGTTCTATAGATAAATTTTCAAATTTCATGCGGTTTAAATCCACTAGAAAAAAATCATATTGACTATTGCCTTTGTTTAAAATCAAAGTATTTCCTGGAGAATGGTCTAGAAAATTAACATTGGATTCGTGCATTTTAAAAGTAAATTCGGTGAATTGCTCTAATATTTCCTTTCTCTCTTGAAATAAAGGATCATGAATTAATTCGCGAATAGTAAAATCGTAATCTAAATTATGACAGATATAGAAGCTCTCTGCTAGTAATCCTATACTATTTCGTTCTTCTATAAATGCAATGGGAAATGGAGTTGAAATAGAATGATCTAATAAATAATTAGCATAATCAAAGGATCGTTTGGCCTTGGTACTTCTAAAAAAAGAATAAATAAGCGATTTAAAAAATCCAGGTTTCTGAAAAAACTTTATACTTACCTTTTCCGTTCCTAGAAAATTAGTTTTTATGGTATTGCGCGAACCTTTCACAACCAAATCCCCTTCACCAAAAAAAGTTTTAACTAATTGAAGAATAGCCTCTTCTTGATTTTTATATTTTGGATGAATTGTAATTCGCACAATGTTTCTATTTTATTTGGGTTAAAAGTATAAAAAATAGTACTTTGCACCAAGAATTACTTTTATGAAGAAAATTTTAATCATACAAAACAAACGAATTGGCGATGTACTCATCAGTTCGGTTATTGCAAATAATTACAAATCAAAATACCCAGATAGCGAAGTGCATTTAATGGCTTACGACTTTACTCATGGGGTGATAGAGAATAATCCCAACATTGACAAAATCATTTCCATCAACGAAAAAGAGTTGAAGAAATTTGGTAATTTGATTAAAATGATATTCCAAGTACGCAAGGAAAAATATGATATTATTTTTGATCCATATTCAAAATTGCAAAGCAGATTGATTTGTAAATTTGGAGGAGCAAAACAAACTGTAGGACATAAAAGCCGAAAGAAAATTGGAAATTTAGGATACTATACTCATCCTGTTGAAATTTTAAAAACTAAAACTCAAATTTGCGGAAAAGCAATTGAAGATCGAGTTCATTTGTTGCAACAAGTTGATACTTTTGAAAACATCAACTACGAACCTAAGATTTTCCTTACAGAAGAAGAAAAGCAATTTCGAGTTCCAGAGAACTACCAAGACAAAAAAATAATCATGCTAGGCATTTTAGGGAGTACTCCTCAAAAATCGATGCCATATGAATATATTGCTCAAATAATTGATCATATTGCGACTACTTTCGATTGCTATTTACTTTTTAATTATGCACCAAACCAAAAAATAGAAGCAGATAAAATTTATGAATTATGTCAAAATAAAGCCAATATTATTTTGGATATCTATGCACCAACTATTCGGGATTTTGCAGTATTAATGAACCAATGTACTGTTTTAGTATCTAATGAGGGAGGAACGGTACATATTGCTAAAGCATTGAACAAACCAACTTTTACCCTATTTTCACCTTACATAAACAAGGAAGATTGGAGCAGTTTTGAAGATGGAAAGTTTCACAAATCAGTTCATTTATTGGATTTTTTACCTAACGCAATTTCAGAATTATCATACGAACAGAATAAAGAAATTGAGAAAAATCCAAGGGAATTATATTTGAAATTAACACCCGAAATGATTTTACCAGAATTGGATTATTTTTTAATAAAAAACTTACTTTAAATTATTTTTTTACAATCCCAAAATTGCTCCAAGTGCTTTTTAATGATTTGGTCTCTCTGCGGATTTGAAAGTTTTTTTCAATCATCTCAGGTTTAACATAACCTCGAGCATGATCCAAATGTATACAAACTGTTGAATATCTTATTTGCTTTGTTAGGATTCCAAGATTCATTAATCGCTCTCCAAATTCACGATCTTCCCCACCATACTGCATTCGTTCATCAAAGCCATTTACGGCAAGGAAATCTTTTTTCCAACCAGAAGCATTATGTCCATTCCAACTAGCATTAGTTGGTGTAATATAGTTTAATACTGAACTTCGAAGTCCGTTTGAAATAAACTTACTATTTTTAAAAGAGCAATTAATTCCGTTGTTTTTTAACCATTTAATATCAAAACATTTACCCGAATAGATATCTGCTTTAGTGATATTTTCTGATAAATTCAAAGGCAATTTATAATAACCTCCAGACAAAAAATATCCTTCTTCACGTTGTTTAATATGCTGTTCAATAAAATCTTCACGAGGAATACAATCGCCATCGGTCATTAAAATATAATCGGTAACGGTAGTAAGTATTGCTTTGTTGAGAATAATTGTTTTTTGAAAACCGTTATCTTCATGCCATACATGAATAATTGGAAAAAAAACTTCTTTTTGGATTTCAATGATGCAGTTTTTAGTAGTTTCATCGGAACCATCATCGGCAATAATTACTTCAAAATTTCTATAAGTTTGTGTATTGTATCCATAAAGTACTTTTTTCAGCCATTCAGGCGAATTATAAGTACTTATTATAACTGAAATATCTTTCTTCATTGCTTTGCAAAGATAAAATATTTTTTTTAAGTTTGAACTCTACAACAATACTATGCAAACCATTACCGTTATTCTTCCTGCTTTCAATGAAAAAGATTACATTCAGGACTGCTTGCATTCGGTTTCGTTTGCAAATCAAATTATCGTTATTGATTCCTTTAGTACCGATAGCACTGTTGAAATTGCAAAAAAAAATAATTGTGAAATAGTACAACGTAAGTTTGATAATTTTTCTAATCAAAAAAATGAAGCTATCAAACACGCAACTTCTAATTGGATATTATTTATTGATGCGGATGAACGCGTTACTGAAAAATTGAAATTCGAAATTTTGGAAACTATAAACAATCCAAAACACGATGCGTATAAAATAAAGTTTCCTCATTTTTACATGAATCGTTTTTTATATCACACAGAGAACAAAGTTATTCGATTAGTGAAAAACAAGAACATCCATTTTGAAGGATTAGTTCATGAAAAATTAAAACATCCTGGAACTGTTGGGTTATTAAAGAACTTTATGATTCATTACACCTATAAAGGATTGTTCCATTACATAAAAAAGAAAGATTCTTACGCGTGGTTTCAAGCAAAAATGTCAAAAGACAAAAATAAATCGGCTAACTATTTTCATTTGATAATTAAACCTTTCTATAGATTTTTTCATACTTACATAATCCGAAGAGGATTTATGGATGGTGTGCCTGGTCTTGCCGTTGCTTCAATTGATGCTTATGGTGTTTTTTCACGTTATGTGAAAATGATATTGATTGACAAAGGTTTAAAATAATCGAAGTTTACCGAGACGTAATTTCCATTTAAAGGTAAATAAACTGTCTTCTCCTTTAATATCAATTCGTTGCACTTCAAATCTATTTTTAAACGGAAATTTATTTACTCGATTCCCAATTCGGAGTCCCATTAGAATATTATTTTTTTCTAAAACTTGAAAGAAAACCTCTTTGGCAGTTCCTTTTTTAGGATAATTCCCATATGGATAAGCTATCGCTTGTGTAACTTTTAAATCATTTTCAAAAATAAATTTGAAACTTTTATCTAAATCCTCCTCTATTTCTAAAGGTGTTAAAGTACTATATTTTCGATGATAATACGAATGATGAGCTAGTTCAATTAACTCCGGATCTAAAGATTTCAATTGTTCAATGGACATTATTTTTTCATTTCCCTCATTCCAAAAATCTGACTTTCCAACGTAAGAAAAAGGGATAAAAAAAGTAGCCTTACTATTGTATTTTTTCAATAATGGAAGTGCAAAAAGCAACTGATTTTCGGTTACATCATCAAATGTTAACACGAGCATTTTTTTTGTGCTATTTTCATTAGCTAATAATTCTGAAATAAAGCAAGTTTGAAAATTATTATCTTTTAGGTACTTTAATTGTTCTTCAAATTTTAATGTAGAAAGTGACAGCCCACTACTATTAGAATCATTTGGAGAAATATTATGATACATTAAAATGGGTAATCTAGACACTTTTTGAATTTTGAAATACTATTGGTGTAAAAATATTATATTTGTATCATATTTCATCTATATATATGTCAGAAAATATCGAAACCCCTAAAATAAGCGCCCTAGCCATTACTTTTAACGAAGAAGAAAACGTAAAAAGATATGTAAAGAGTTTGTCATTTGCAGATGAAATTATTTTTATAGACTCAAAAAGCACTGACAAAACTGTTGAATTTGCTAAGGAATTAGGAGTTCATGTAATAGAAAGAGAATTTACTAACTTTTCAGAACAACGTAATTTTGCAATAAGCCAAGCTAAAAATGATTGGATTGTGTTTTTTGATTTAGATGAAATTATTAGCACTAATTTAGAGCAAGAAATAATAAATACTGTTGGAAGCCCAAATTCAAAAATAGCTTTTTTCATTAAAAGAAACTTTTTCTTCATGGGAAAAAAAATAAAATTTGGAGGTTGGCAAAACGACAAAGTAATTCGACTTTTTAATAAAAAATTCTGTCAATACAATGGCAATTTAGTTCATGAAGAAATTAAAGCGGATGGAAAGATTGGAGTTTTAAAAAATGGATTAAATCATTTTAGCTATAAAGATTTTGATAATTATAATGACAAATTAAATTTATACAGCAAGTTACAAGCGGAAAATTTGTACAACAAAAAAGTAAAACCAAATGTATACCATTTAATTTTTAGACCAATTTATCGTTTTCTATGGCAGTATCTATTCCGATTAGGAATTATAGACGGTAAAGAAGGTTTTATTTTAGCCTACATACATGCTTTTTCTGTATTTAAAAGATACTTACAACTTTGGATGCTCTATAGAAAAATTGAATAATATTGATCCATTCACTAAAGTATTATGCTCATAAAAATTCACTAGCCCAATGAAAATAACAATTATAAGCCTTGATAATTGGGGGTTTAATAAACACATTCAAGATAATTTAGAGAAAAATGGTCATACTGTAAATCATATCGACTTTAATAAATTCATTTACAAATACCCTAATATACTTTATAAAATTTATAATTTTTTTCTGAAATTATTGTTTAATAAAAACTTAAAATCTATTCATTTAGGGAAAAAAATAAATGAGTTGCTAAAAGAAAATAAGGAAACTCAAGATGTTATTCTTACAATTAAAGGCGATTTTATTGATCCAAGTGAAATAAAAAAATTTAAAAATAACACCCTAAAATCAATTGCTTTTTTTAATGATAGCGCAAAACGATGTCCAAGAATAATAAAGGTATTGAATTGTTTTGATGAAGTGTATTCCTTTGAAAAAGAAGATTGCAAAAACTATAATTTAAATTTTGCACCTAATTGGATATATAAAACTAACGATAAAATTAAAAATGATTTCAAGTATTCCGTATTTAATATCACTAATAAAGATTCTAGATTTGGAATTATTCTTAAAATTGCAAAAATATTAAATGACAAAAAAATTAATTCGAAAATATTGATATTTAATAAAAAGCCACAGAAAACAAATCCATATTTAGAATTTATTTCAAAACACATTTCTTTAGACGAAGTTTCTAATTATATTGATAATTCTCAAGTGCTTCTTGATATAAATAGACCTGGACAAAACGGACTTACCTTTAGAGTTTTTGAAAGTTTAGGTCTACAAAAAAAACTAATCACAACTAATACAGACATCCACAATTACGACTTCTACAACCCAAATAATATTTTAATAATCGACGAAAAAAAACCAGATATTCCTGTAACTTTTTTTGAAAAAGAATATGAAAAAATTCCGGAGGGCATTTTTCAAAAATATACTTTAGATGGTTGGATTGAAAATGTTATTTTAAATAAAAGTAATTGCAATAATAACTCCTAAAAACTTTATAATTATTTATGGATTCATTTAATGGGAAGAAAATAATTCTTGCAATTACACCAGATGTTAAATTATACCAATGCTTCAAAGAAAATCTAGAACAACTTGGTTTTCAAGTTTTTATACTGTCATATTACAAAAAATTTAAATACAATAGTATTAAAGATAGAGGTATTAATATTTTAAGAAAAGTATTTTTAAAAGATAAAACATTCAAAAAAAAGTTGGTTGTTTCTCAAAATAATAAAGAAATTTTAGATGCAATTTCAAATACTCCCGAAGCCGATTTCAGCTTAACCATTAGGGCCGATTTATTTCATGAAGAGTCTATAAATAAAATAATAAATCTTGCCAAAAAGAATTATGCTTATCAATGGGATGGTCTTTCACGATATCCAGAGGTAAAAAAATTAATTCCACTATTTGATAAATTTTATGTTTTTGATAAAAAGGATTTAAACATAGAACATAAAACCTATTTGACTACAAATTTTTATTTTGATTGCTATGCTGAATTATTTAATAAAAAAGAATTTGAGTATGATTTTTATACCTTGTGTAACTATGACGAAAGGATAAATAAAATAATTTCCATTTTTGAAATTTTAAATAATAAAGGATTCAAACTTAAGCTAGTTTTGTACAGTAAACCTAAAAAACATTTAGAGAAATATCCATACATTACATTTATTCAAGAACCAATAAGTTATTATGAAAATTTAATAAATGTTTCTAAATCTAGAGGATTAATAGACATAATAGATAGTACAATTCATGGTGGTTTATCTTTTAGGATTTTTGAAGCTTTGGGTTATGATAAAAAATTAATTACAACAAACGCAAATATTTTGGATTATGATTTTTATAATGAAAAAAATATCTTTTATTTAGACAATAATTTTGAGACTAACGCTTTTGATGACTTTCTAAAGCATCCTATTGAAATAATAGACAGTTCTATCAAAAGTAGATATAGTTTTTCAAGTTGGATTGATAATATACTTAACCCTAATTTTATTTAGTAATCAATATATAAAATGAATAATTCTCCTAAAATATCAGTTATAGTACCTTGTTATAATAATGATCAAACTATCATAGAGACTATTGAGTCTATTACTAAACAAGAATATTCACCTGTTGAAATAATTATTGTGAATGATGGTTCTACTGATAAAAGTGAAGATATTGTTAGTAGTTATATCAAAATTAATAATGCCGTTAACATTGCTTTAATTAATCAAGATAATTCAGGGCCATCTAAGTCAAGAAATAATGGGGCTGAAAAAGCTACTGGAAAATATTTACTTTTTTTAGATGCAGACGATCTTATTGCACCTAGCTATATAAAAAAAAGTATTGAGTGTTTAGAAAATAATCCAATGTTAAATATTGTGTATTCAGAGGCTGAATATTTTGGGGCAAAAAAGGGGAAATGGAATCTTCCAGAATTTAAACTTCCAAATTTCTTGGTTGAAAATTGTATTCCTATTTCAGCTATAATAAGAAACGAAGTTTTTACTAAAGTTGGTAAATTCGACGAAAATTTAAATTTTGTTGAAGATTGGGAACTATGGATAAAAATAATTATGGAATTTGGAGGTGTATATCAAATTCCAGAAACACTTTTTTATTACAGAAAAAGATTTGACAAAAGTTCAATAACAGACAATGAAAACATCGAATCAATAAAAGATTGGTCAAGGCTATATATTTATAATAAACATTATAAATATTATTTAGAACATGGCTATGATATTGTAACACTAACAAGTACTAAAGAACGAAGTGAACTATATAAAAGAAAATATTATAATGTTTGGTATAGAAAGTTGTTCTATAAATTGAAAAAAAATGGAATTTGAATAAGTTGTATTTTAATTAACTAAATCTTAGATATATATTTTTTTATTTTAACCGGTTTAAATAGGAGCAATAGACTCATAAATCCCTTTAATAAATTCCATTTAAATTTATTTTTATTTAAAAGTTCAAATTGCTTAAATCGTTTCGAATTACCATACACTAAAACTTTAATATCCTCTGTAAACAAAGGGAAATGTTTTTTAATTACTATTTCCTTTTCTGATGAAATTTTATTTTCATTTTCCTTTAAACTTGAAACACCCTCAAAATCAAAATCAGACACAATCAAATCAATGTGTTTATAAGAAACATTCATTTTACAAATACAGAAAATAAAGAACTCCCAATCAGAAATAATTTTGAGATTTTCAGAATATAAAAAATATTTTTCAAACAAATTCCTTTTAATAAAACTTGCTGGATGCGGTAATGAATAGTCTAAGAAATATGAAAAAGACAAAACATCAGGAGGAGACCACAATGAAATTCTATTACCATTTTGACTACAAAACAAATTACCATAATAGATTTCTTCTTTACCATCAATAATTTTTAGAACTCTATCAATAATTGTATCATCAACTAAAAAATCACCACTATTGAGAAATAATATATATTCTCCACTTGCGGCTTTAATTCCTTTATTCATGGCATTATAAATACCTGAATCTTTTTCAGAAATCCAATATGCTAATTTATCTGAATTCTGTTCTATAAACTCTTTACTTCCATCCGAACTGCCTCCATCAATAACAAGATATTCAAAATCTTTATTTGACTGATTAACAATACTATTAAATGTTTTTTTAAGACCTTTTAGATCGTTGTAATTAATCGTTATAATAGAAATTTTACTCATAAAAAAGGTATTAAGAACTGCTGTAAAATATTTATCATTATATATTTTGAAATTCCTCCATTTAATTTAAAAACACAAATTAATTCATTAATATTGAAAGTCTTTAGTTTTTTGGTGCATTCTAAAAATTGGGTATGAAATAAAAAACATAGCCCAATGCAATAGTGTTATTTTGATATTATTTAACCAAAAAAGCTATAATTTTAAATGTAAATAATATTACTAATGTTACTTACATTATTTAATTTAAAATTATTCAACAAAAAGTTTTTATTTAATAGCACTTTTATATAATTTAAAACATTTCATGGATGCTATTTTCCAATCAAACTTTTTTACTTGTTCAAATCCTTTCAAAGAAAATTCTTTTCTTAATTCTTCATTTTGAAGCAAATTTTCAATTTTATTTTTTAAATCCACAGAATTGTTTAATTCAAAATAAATACCTGCATTTCCTGCAACTTCAGGGAATGAGCTATTATTCGTTAAAACTATTGGACAACCGCAAGCCATAGATTCAAGAATAGGTATACCAAATCCTTCGTATTCTGATGGGAAAATAAAACATTTTGCATTCTTGTAATAATGTCCAAGCTCATTTTCCTTAAAATTATTTTGAATAATACTGTTTTTTAAATTTAATTTATTAATAAAGTTATTTTCATAAGAAGTGAATTTTCCACCACCCGCACAAACCAATTTTAAAGTTTTGTCTTTCAATAAAATATCTGAAATTGATTTTAATAAAAATTCAAAATTTTTATAGTTTTCTCTAACACCAACAAAAAGAATATAATTTAAAGGTAAGCTTACTTCTATATTATGATTAATTTTTATTGAACTTCCATGGTGTATAACTTCAATCTTTGACTCATTAATGTGAGGGTATAAACGAAGTATATCATTTTTTGTGTTTTGAGAAACAGCAATAATTTTGGTTGCTTTTTCCATTAAACAAAGTTTATTGATTACAGTCTTGGAATCGTCCTCAAAATATTGAGGGAAAATTTCATGAATCATATCATAAACAGTAAGAACAAATGGTTTTTTTTCAATAAAACTTAAAAAAGAAATGTCATAGTAAGTTGGCAAATATAAATCAAAATCATTATTTAAAAGTGCATTTAAAGCAAGCTTATTGTTCTTTTTTTTTACAAACTTTCTAGTGCTAATACCTAATTTTGATATTAAATTGATAATATAAAATGTTACACATTGTTTTTTAGATAATAAGCTGCTTTCATTTATATATACATTTTGGCATTGAAATAATGGCAAATTTATAACCACCTTTTTCTCTTTTTTTAAATGCGAAAAAATTTCAGTATAGTATCGTGAAATTCCACCATAAACTTGTTCATTGAATATTTGTGGATCTAATAGTATTTTCATTTTAATAATAACTAATTTTGCATTAATTTGCAAAGCATTTAAGCAAAGATATAATTAAAAAATAAAAAAAAATAATGAATTGTAAAATATGCAATGGCATCTCTGAAAAAATATTTGACAAAATAATTCTTCAAAAATATAAATCGAATTATTACAAGTGTATTTCTTGCTCGTTTATTCAAACTGACGAACCGATTTGGTTGGAAGAAGCTTACAGTAATGCAATAACCTCGCTAGATATAGGATTACTAAGTAGAAATAATTATTTAACAGACGAAATGTCAAAAATAATTAATTGTTGCTTTAATGACGCTACGAAGATGCTTGATTTTGCTGGAGGTTACGGAAATTTTGTTCGGTTAATGAGAGACAAAGGTTACAACTTTTATAGACAAGATGTATATTGTGAAAATTTATTTGCTAAACATTTTGATATTACTGACATAGAAATAAAAAAGTTTGATTTAGTAACAGCATTTGAGGTATTAGAACATTTACAAAATCCGATAAAGGAAATTGAAACCATTTTGAATTATTCTGAAAATGCAATTTTTTCAACAGAATTAATTCCGGAATCTAATTCAGAAGCAGAAAATTGGTGGTATATTGCTCAAGAAACTGGTCAACATATTGCTTTTTATTCAAGGAAATCAATGGAAATTATTGCAGAAAAATTTGGGAAAAATTATTATTATAAAAATAATAATATTCACCTTTTCACCAATAAAACTTTTGAAAAAGATCAAATTAATTATGCTTTAAAAGGTAAAAATAAAAAGAAATACTTATTTGGTTTGATAAAAAAGAAAATTAAAGAATTTAATATCAACAGAGAATCTCTACTTCAAAAAGATTTTGATCACATAAAAAGTTTATTAAACACTACTGATGAGCGATATTAATACCGAAGTTCACAATGCCTACGAAGTCATAAAAAATGGCGGAATTATTCTTTATCCAACGGATACCGTTTGGGGAATTGGCTGCGATGCTACTAACGAAGAGGCTGTTGCCAAAATTTATGCACTAAAACATCGTTCCGATTCTAAAAGCATGATTGTGCTAATGAATGGTGACAAAATGATGTACAATGTTTTTAAGGAAATTCCAGATTTAGCCTGGGAAATATGGGATTTATCGAATCCAAATGATGATGAACTAGAGAAGCAAAAAGCAACCACCTTAATATTGGATAACCCAAGAAATGTAGCTGCCAATTTAATAGCAGAAGACAAAACTCTTGGAGTTAGAATTGTTAAAGAGCCTTTTTGTTTCAAACTGATGGAACGCATGAAACGACCTTTAGTTTCAACTTCAGCAAATATTTCTGGAATGTTTGCCCCTAAAACTTTTAAAGAAATTTCCCCTGAAATTATAAAAGGTGTTGACTATGTAGTAAATTTGCATCACGATAAAGTTTGTAAAAACCCATCTACAATAATAAAATTATCTTTAAATAATCAAGTTAAGATTATTCGAAAATAATAAAGTTTCAAGTTTAAGGTTTCAAGTTTAAGGTTAGTAAACTTGAAACCTTAAACTTGAAACCTTAAACAAAAACAATGAACTATACCATAGCACTTAACAATCCAATTTTTAAAATCATTGCACAAGCTAGTCAAGACCTAAATGTTGATAGTTATGTAATTGGTGGTTTTGTACGTGATTTTTTATTGCAGCGCGATTTTAAAAAAGATATTGATATTGTCGCTATAGGTTCGGGGATTGATTTAGCTTTAAAAGTATCTGAATTACTACCTAACAAACCAAAAGTCCAAGTTTTCAAGACTTATGGAACGGCAATGTTACGCTACAAAGAAATGGATATTGAGTTTGTAGGAGCACGAAAAGAAAGCTATAGCCAAGATAGTCGTAACCCTATTGTAGAAAATGGATCTCTTGAAGACGACCAAAATCGACGAGATTTCACCATAAATGCATTAGCTTTTTCATTAAATTTAAGAAATTATGGAGAATTAGTAGATCCGTTTAATGGATTACAGGATTTGGAAAATAAAGTGCTTAAAACACCATTAAATCCTAACATAACCTATTCGGATGATCCTTTGCGAATGTTGAGAGGTATTAGATTTGCTACCCAACTAAATTTTGATATTGAAGCAGAATCACTAACTGCAATTGAAAGTAATAAAGAACGAATTAATATTATTTCTGGAGAGAGAATTGTAGATGAATTGAATAAAATACTATCTACTAATAAACCATCAATTGGTTTTTTACATTTATTTAAAACTGGGCTATTAGATATCATTATCCCTGAATTAACTGCATTAAATAATGTAGAAGAAATTGAAGGACATACCCACAAAAACAACTTTTACCACACCTTGGAAGTGGTCGATAATATCTGTCCAAATACAGAAGATGTTTGGTTACGATGGGCTGCTTTATTGCATGATATTGGGAAAGCACCTACAAAAAAATTCTCCAAAAAACTAGGTTGGACCTTTCATGGACATGAGTTTTTGGGAGGTAAAATGGCAAAGAAAATATTTGAACGTTTGCATATGCCATTAAACAACAAGTTAAAATTTGTTCAGAAAATGGTTACGATGAGTTCAAGACCTATTGTCTTAGCACAAGAAATTGTGACCGATTCTGCTGTTCGTCGTTTGGTTTTTGATGCAGGAGAAGATGTGGATGATTTAATGACTTTATGCGAAGCAGACATTACTACCAAAAACCCTACAAAATTCAAAAAATACCATAATAATTTTGATATAGTTCGAAAGAAAATTATTGAAGTTGAAGAACGCGATCATGTCCGCCAATTCCAACCTCCTATTTCAGGAGAAGAAATTATGGAAATCTTTAATTTAAAGCCTTCAAGAGAAATTGGAATTTTAAAAGAAGCAGTGAAAGAAGCTATTTTAGAAGGTGAAATTCCAAATGAATACCAAGCTGCTTATGATTTTGTTTTGAAGCGAGCTGATAAATTAGGATTACAAAAAGTTGTTAAATAAAATAAGTAAAGATTAACTTATGTTAAACTTCATTTCATAAATTAAAAAATAATTTTGCATTAAAATACTTCTGTAATGGAGAACAATAAATCTGTAATAATTTGGCTTTTATCGGGCTGTTTTTTAGTGTTCGTGATGGTAGTAGTTGGCGGAATAACTCGTTTGACTAATTCCGGTCTTTCCATGACCGACTGGCATTTGGTAACGGATACATTTCCTCCTTTAACAGAAGCTGCTTGGCAACAAGCATTTGATGCATATAAACAATTTCCAGAATATAAACTGATCAATATTCACAATAACTTTCAACTTGCAGATTATAAATTTATTTATTTTTGGGAATGGTTCCACCGGTTTATTGGAAGAATTCTAGGATTTGTTTTTATTATTCCGTTTGTGTATTTTTTGATAAAGAAAAAATTAGGTACCGCTACATTAAAAAAATGCGGAATCCTTTTAGCAATGGGCGCTTTTCAAGGTTTTTTAGGCTGGTTTATGGTGAAAAGTGGTTTGATAAACAATCCAGACGTGAGTCACTTCCGACTTTCTTTACACTTGACATTTGCTTTTATAACCTTTGCATATACACTATGGGTGGCATTAGATTTAATCTATCCAAATAAAAATGAAGTCATTGTTCCATTAAAAAAAATTGCAAGAATTGCACTAACCTTTTTGCTATTACAAATTATTTATGGAGGATTTGTTGCTGGTTTAGATGCAGGTTTTATTCACAACCATTGGCCTTTAATGAGTGATGGACAATTTTTTCACGAATGTATTTTTGTTGAAAAAGATTCTTGGCTGTTGCGATTTACGGAAGGAAAAAGTGGTGTTCAATTTATTCATAGAACTATTGCTTATATTGTAGTAGGTTTGATTTTATTTTTATTTTTCAAGAGTAAAAAATATTCCCTTTCTAATGAACAAAAAAACGGATTAAATGTTTTAGTTTTAATAGTGTTTTTACAATTCCTTCTTGGAGTTCTAACCTTATTATATAGTGTTCCATTATGGCTAGGAGTTACCCATCAAGCTATGGCTTTCTTTTTATTAGCCACAATGACCTATACTTTACATCGATTATCTAAATAATGTAATCTGCTAAATTGCAGAAAAAAAAATTACGACTATATTGTCACAGTTCCATTTACCAACATTAAATGTCAAAACTTGCAATCGCAGATAAATTTATTGACCTTTCCGATTACGGAAGACCTTTTGGAAGATTTCTTGCTAACCAACTAAAAAACACACGTTTCACTCCAATTCACGTTACGCTTCTCTTTGGAATTTCTGGTATAATTGCAATTTATTTTATACTTTCTAATCATTTTATTTGGGCTGGATTTTTTATTGTTTTAAAATCAGGAATTGATGCTGCCGATGGAGAATTGGCTAGATTAAAAAATACACCATCCTATGTTGGAAGATACCTAGATAGTGTGTTTGATATTATATTAAACTTTATGTTTTTTATGACTATTTGCTTTGTATCAAAAGCAACAATTTGGCTTTCTTTACTAGCCTTTATAGGAATTCAATTACAGGGAACTTTGTATAATTATTACTACGTTATTTTAAGGAATAAATCGGTTGGCGGAGATACTACAAGTAAAATATTTGAATACAAAACTCCAAAAGCTCTACCCGGAGAAAGCCAAAAATATGTCGATATATTATTTACAGCTTATATAATTGTTTATGGTGTTTTTGACAAAATTATTCATTTATTAGATTCCGAAGCATACAAAGTAAAAACATTTCCTAATTGGTTTATGACATTACTTTCGCTTTATGGCCTTGGGTTCCAATTGTTAATAATTGCAATTATGCTTCCATTTGGCTGGATTGAATATATTGTCCCTTTCTTCATTGGGTATACCTCTTTAATTTTTGTTTTGATTGGAATAAGAAAATCAGTAATTAATTAAAGTTCTTCATATCAATGAAGAATACTTAATATTTGCTTAATTAATGAATGATAAATAAAAGATTAACATCTGTTAGTTTACAATTAGTAAATTATTAACTATCATTGATAGAATTATATTTTTTTATTGATTCCTTAACCTACAATACAATAAAAATGCATAAAATTATTATTTCAGATTCTAATTGTTTACCTATTCTAAGTGAAATTGGCGCACTTGAAATTTTACAAAAACAGCATGGAAAAGTGTATACTACAAATGAAATAGTCAATAAATTTAAAGGGGATTTACCAAGTTGGGTAATTGTAGAAACTGTTACCGATGAAATGCGACAAAGAATATTAGAAATTAAACTTGCAAAAGAAGAATCAAGCGCTTTAGCCCTAGCCTTAGAAAATAAACATTGCACTCTAATTGTTGAGAAAACTAATGCAATTATAGTAGCTCAAAAATATAATTTGAAATTTATAGGAATACTTGAAATAATAATAAGCGCAAAACTAAACGGAATTATCACTTCCATAAAACCTATATTAGAAAAGTTAAAAAACACAAATTATTCTATTTCAAAAGAATTAGAATTATACATATTAAAAGAAGCTAATGAATAATAATTTATTTTAGAATTATAAATATCATTGTAAAAGTTTACTTAAACAATTTTATTTTGTACTATTGTAACACAAATAAATTATTAAAATGAAACTGTTAAAATCAATAATCGCCATTTCAATATTTATGGCAATATCTACTAGTTCTGCACAATCTATAACTGACAAATGGAAACAGTTAAGTGAATTTCATGAATTGTTGAATCAAACATTTAAACCATGTGAAGATGGTGATTTTAAACCACTTAAACTTAACTCTCAAGAGCTGTTTACAAAAGTTGAAGCACTAGAAGTTGCTAAAATACCAACAGAACTTAAATCTAAAGGCATAGAGGAAGTACTTGCCATGCTAAAAAATCAAACCAAAAATGTAAATGAATTAGTAAAATCAAAAGCACCTAATGCAGAAATCATGAGAGCCTTTGAAAATGTACATGACATTTACAACCGGTTAGTTTATTTATGTGAACCTTCAAAAAAATAATTACAAACCTAGTAGCGCTACTAGGTTTTTTTTATATAAATTCTTGTAAAAGAGGACAATTATATCTTCTGAATGTTTTAGTATTATTATATAAATTATAGAAAACTTTAATAGATTTAAATTCTATTTCTTCAGACATATCTTTATTTGATTTGTTATAAGACCATTCCAAATTTCTATTGTAAATCCTATAATCACATTCAAATAACATTAAATTAGCTAATGCTCTTTGCTCATCATTGACGGCTACCTTCAAAGCCTTATTATAATAATATTTAGCCAAATTAAGATTGTAGAAGTTTCCTGATTGAAATTTAACTTTATTAATTTCGTTACTTCCAAAAACATAATCTGAATAATCCGAATCTCCATAGGAGGTGCTATAAGCAGTCATCATCCAGGCACTACCAAAATAAGAAACATTATAATATGCATGTGCCAACTTTAAATAACTATCCGCAGAATTTATTTTTTTTAATCGAATCAATGAGGCAACAAAATTTGCTTTATTGAATTTGTAATCATATTTATAATTTTTTATGGCGTGGGTCAATGGTTTGGGCAAAAAAGGATTTTCATTTAGATAAGATCCAAATTCATAATTTTTTTCCCAAAAATCAACTGGCATTTCGGCGAATGTCTTTTGTGCTAATTCCAAATTTCCATTTCTAAAAGCTATTGTACCTTTTACGTCTTTATAAATATTAACATCGTAATTAACTGTTCCTGAACAAATGTATTTTTCAAATGGAGTTTTATTTATTTTCTGAATTAGAAAAATTAAATTATCCATATCTTTTGTAGTTGCAAAGCGCTCAAAATATCCAATAAAAAAATAATACGATGTCTCCTCCGAATTATTAAACGAATAATAACTGTAATCAGCAGCTTCCCCATTATATTTTTTATTATTAGATTTCAAATAAAATAATCCAGCCAAAGCAGCATCATTTTTAAGTTGGTATTCTTTTCCAACAATTCTATACAAGGAATACATAGCTTTAAACATTGTATTGTCTTTTTCAACAATATTTTCAATAGAATTAAAACATTGAAATAATTTCTGTTTTGTAGTTTCGTTATTTATATCCTCTTGCTTTATAGTAACTAAAACAAGTTCAATATTCTTTTGTAATTGAATTGATTTATTAGCATTATGTGAAATCATTGCAATATATTTTCTTCCTAAATTAATTTCAT
Source organism: uncultured Bacteroidota bacterium (assembly GCA_903838055.1). Classification (GTDB taxonomy): domain Bacteria; phylum Bacteroidota; class Bacteroidia; order Flavobacteriales; family Flavobacteriaceae; genus Flavobacterium. The sequence goes on from CAILWV010000047.1 coordinate 37,654, forward strand.
CATCAATAAAGCAAAGATGCGCAATTGCAGCACTTAAAAAATCTTTTTGTTCTCCAGAAGATTTTGATTGAATTAAAATTAAATACGATTTTAATTCTCTTAAATAAACTATGTCTTTTTTAAAGTTTTTCCTTTTAGCAACCTCATAGTTTGTATACCAATCTTGACTACTGAAAGTTACTGAAGGCTCACTATTGTTGTATTTAGGAGTAAATATCCAATCTTCTAACTTGTTTATTTCTCTTCCAACTAAAAAACTAAAATACTCGCTTTGAGGCATTAATTCATGTATTTCTTTTATTTCAGCCAATGATGGAGAAGGATTTCTTATGGCTTTCATTAATAGAATAATTCCTCTTTCAAAATCATTTTTTGCTAATTTTAATGTTTGTTGGACTAATGATTTATCAAACCTTTGATAGGATGAAAATGCTTTCTGGTCACTCAGAGCAAAGACTTTACTTAAATAGTAATTAGCGGTTACCTTATCTTCCAGAGTCAAAGCCATATAATGCATTGCCCAAGGATCTAGAATAGATTGATTTTCATTTGAAAAATATTTCTGATATAAATTGGCAATTTCATCTCTATTTCCATTATTGTAAAAATCATAACGCAATAATAAAAATGCATATCTCTTTTGTAAGAAAATATCTTTAGTAGAAATTAACTTATTTTTAAAATTTGCTATGGTAGCTTTTACTTTTGTACTTTCATACCAATCCACTTGAATTTTATCCCAAGTTTCCCATTTTCCTGACTCAAAATTATTATATTCAATCTTTTTAGCTAATTTAATGTAATTCAAAAAAGAAGTATTTTTTTTCAAAAGCAATGTTTTTATAAAGCTATTACCTTGAAAAACTTTTAGCAACGAATTGGATTGATTTGCATTTTCAAATTTTTCAGATTCTGTATTATAAAGAATTTCAAAAATGTCATCCATAGTACAATTTGCACCTAATTTTCTCTGCCACTCTCTACAATTAATTATTTGATCGTTATTGGACGATTCTTTTACATACATAAAATTATCTGCCGAATATGAAAAAGGATGCAATTTGATAAAATAATTTCGTTCAGCTCGAAAAAGGGCTAATCTTGTTGTTTCCGATGTGTCTCCCCAGCCACAAGCAAATAATTGGCTACTGAAAAATAATATTGTTAAACTAAAAGTTCGAATAATATTTTGAAATGTTTTGAATTCCATAATCATTAATATATTTTTTATCAAATGAAAAAAAGGTCACTTTAGTTGAATTGTCTATTTTAATTTTATCCTTGATTATATGTATCATATTTTCAATTTCTTCATCTGAAATTTTTTCAATTCTAATTTCATCCCCGTTCCTAGCATAAAAATTACCTAGAAGAATATCATCTTGTAACTGGTATTTATTTTCCGATATCTTGCTGAAAAGTAATTTATTTTTATCAAAATCATCTATATCAGAAATCACTCCTTTAAAAATTCCACCTCTAAAAAGAACCGACCAACTAAATAATGGTAAAGCCACATCCAAACGTAATGGATAATTATCATGAGTAATATATTCGCTTAATTCTTTACTAGAACCTATTGAATTATTAGCATTATATTCTTTAACATTAGACATATTATAACACATTAACAAACCTTTATCTACTGGAGGAATTCCTGCTTTTTCATAATATTTATATTGCCAAAGTCTAATTGTAGCTTCAATTTTATATTTTGGTAATTTTGCTTTTAATTTTTTTAACAAATAGAAATAATTGTCCCTTGTCGATTCATACCAATCACAATCGAACAGTATTTCTTGGAATAATTTCTCAATTTTAGGTTTTTCTGTTTTGACTATTTCCTCTTCATTCAAACGAGACATAATAGTATTACCCTCCTGATTATTATAATCGTTTTCTGAAATTTTATAAGCTCTTGATTTAGCAGTTTGAATTACATATTGATCTATAACTTGTGATATTCTAGTTGAAATTCTTTGCGACAATTGATCTAATTGTAGTTTACTTGAATGCAACAATACATCATTGGTTATGAATACACTTGGTGTTAATTGCAAATTATCTGAAATTCCTATGTTAGAAATTGTGGCTATTGGTTGCGCTTCTTTAATATATGGATTCCAATCAACATCAAACAATCTAAGATACATATGCTTAACATCCATTTTCTTAATAAGAGAATCGTCCTCAGAATTAAAATATCCTTCTGTTTTCCAATAACAAAATGATTTAACAATTGAAACTTTCTCGTGTTTTTTACAAGAATAACAAAAGATCAAAAGAAAGAAAAAAAGTACTGTTTTTTTCATTAAAATAATAGTTTTAAACAATAACGAAAATAACAATAATCTCTTATATTTTTACAATTATTTTTCAATGGACATTTAATTTTGTATTCTTACATTTGCAAAAAAATAATACATGTCAAATATATATTTAGGCTATCATTTTACTATTGAACCAAAAGAATCTGGATCGGAAATATTAATTGCTGAATTAGGAGAAAAACCTTTTGAAAGTTTTATTGAAACCGATTTAGGAATTGTGGCTTATATTCAAAAAGATCTTTGTACGGATAATGTATTGGAAGATATATTCATCTTGAATTCTCCAGAATTTAAAATTTCTTATACAGTTGAAGAAATTGACCAAGTAAATTGGAATGAAGAATGGGAAAAGAATTTTGAACCAATTGATGTAGATGGAAATTGTCATGTTCGTGCCCCTTTTCATCCAAAAACAGATGCAGAATTTGATATTGTTATTGAACCTAAAATGAGTTTTGGAACAGGACACCATGAAACAACTCATATGATGATTCAACATTTATTAGAAATCGATGTAACCGGAATGAAAACACTTGACATGGGATGCGGGACTGCAATTCTTGCAATTCTTGCCGAAATGAAAGGTGCAAAACCTATTGACGCTATTGATATTGACAACTGGTGTTATTTAAATTCTATAGAAAATGCGGAACGGAATAACTGCCATGAAATAACGGTTTATGAAGGTGAAGCTGCAATGCTAAAAGGTAAAAATTATGATTTAATTATTGCCAACATTAACCGTAATATATTATTAAACGATATGCAATCCTACGTTGATTGTTTAAATAAGGGCGGAATTCTTTTATTAAGTGGGTTTTATAACGAGGATATACCATTTATTGATGCGTCTTGCAACGAAAAAGGATTAACTTATGTTAAAAAATTCGAACGAAATAATTGGGTTTCTTTGAAGTATGTAAATTAGTAGTTTTCTTAATATTTGAAAATTTATGAGTACCATTGAAAAAGTTCAAGAAGAAGTTTTATTAGAAGAACAATTAGGTATTAACAATGAAATTGTTCTTTACAATGATGATGTAAATACTTTTGACCATGTTATTGACACTTTGATTAAAGTATGTAATCATACTTCCGAACAAGCCGAACAATGTGCAATTTTAGTTCATTACAAAGGAAAATGCACTGTAAAAACAGGACCTATTGATAAACTAAAACCTCTTTGTTTACAATTACTAGATGCTGGATTAAGTGCTAAAATAGAATAAAAAAATACCCCAAAACTAATATAGTTCTTGGGGTATTTTATTAGAAAATTAATTCATTTTTCCAATTGCACAACTTACAAATGATTTTGCTTTAGTGCCGAGTGAATTTTTTTCTCCCTCTTCAGGATAACCATTGGAAATCAAGGTTTCTTTTACACTTTGTAATGCAATAGTATCTTCATAATCAAATGTAACGGAATCACTTTCAACATCTACTTTAATAGCAGAAATGTTAGTCAGAACACTTAATTTATTAGTTATCGTATTTGCACAACCATTACATTTTAAATTTTGAATATACAGAGTTGTTGTCATAATTATTTGTTTTTGATAAACAAAATTATGCTAGTTTCGTCTTATTTAATGTAACATAAGTAACATAAAACCAAATTAATGCGGCAATTTATCTTTGAAATAGCCGTATATAAAAGTTCCAAATAAAGCACCAAACAAAACAAAACCTACACTCATAAATCCAGCTCCTATTAAAATATAAATTGGACCTGGGCAAGATCCAACCAATGCCCAACCAAGTCCAAAAATTAATCCGCCAATCCAATATCTAAAAGTACCACGTTCTTTACCTAAAATTTCAATTGGCAAACCTTTTATATCTTTTACTTTAAAGCGTTTTATAATTTGAATTCCAATTACACCCGTAGCAATTGCAGTCATAATTATTCCATACATATGAAATGAATCAAACTGAAACATTTCATAAATACGGTACCATGAAACAGCTTCTGTTTTGGTTAAAACTACTCCAAATACAAATCCTACCAACAAATATTTAATTAAATTCATTATTGTCTATATTAAAAAATTAATGGAAAAATAAAGTTTACCATAATTAATCCGCCGATAAAAAAACCAATCACGGCTTTTAATGATGGTAGTTGAAAATTACTTAAACCAGATATAGCATGACCAGAAGTACAACCTCCTGCATATCGAGATCCAAAACCTATAAGGAAACCTCCAAAAATTAATAAGAAAATCTTTTTTGGTGAATGAAAAACATCCAATTCAAAAATAGCATCTGGCAATAATTTCCCATTTGGCGAATCAATACCTAATTTTTGTAATTTCAAAATAGTAACTGGATTAATAGAAACATTAGAAGAATTTGATAAAAAATGAGTTGCTACAAAACCACCAATCATCGCACCAAGTACAACAACTAAATTCCAACGTTGCGATTTCCAATCCCAATTAAAAAAAGAAACCCGTTTACCAATTCCAGTTAATGAACATAAACTTCGGAGATTTGTTGACATACCGAAAGTTTTTCCAAAATATATTAAGGTTAACATTACCATTCCGATTAAAAAACCTGAAATAGACCAATGCCAAGTTTGAGATAAAAAATTCATATAGTATTATTTTTACAAAAATAGAGAGAGTGGTTTGATTTTTGATAATTAATTTATAAAATTGATTAAAAAAAATTTATAGTTTAAAATGAAAACCTTTCAACTACTATTATTACTACTATTTACTACATTTTTTATTTCTTGCGGAGGCATAAAATCTACCCTTCAAAATGTAGATAATACAGCAATAAAGCCTCCTGTTAGAAATAATCAATTCATTATAAGTGAATATGCTGCTGATGGTAAATATGGATATAATCAAGACTACCCTATTAATTTAGGATTTGAAAATGAAAAATATTCACCAAAAAATATTGTTTATTTTTTCAATGCTTTGGAAGGTCCTAATGGAGAAAAGGTATTCTACACCAAAATAGATACCTGCTGTCCGTTTCCATCTAAAAAAAGCATTATGGGCGCCGGAACCCTAGAAGTTTATATAATAACTTTTGAAGGAAGCGATGCAAGATTGACCTTATATTTAAATATATACGAAAAAGGAAAAGTAGTTTGTCCAAAAGGATTAAAAATAAAAAAATACATTCAAGAATAACTAGCATTAGCAAATATAAACCTTCTAATTATCCAAAATAGAAGGTTTTTTCTTATTATCTTTGCAAAAAAATTACATCCAATGAATTTAATACATATCCCCCAAATAAAGCATACCGACAGTGGTAATTTTTTCCTTCTAGCTGGACCATGCGCCATTGAAGGCGAAGAAATGGCATTTCGTATTGCAGAGAAATTAATCACCATTACTGATAAATTGGAAATTCCATTTGTTTTTAAAGGTTCTTTCAAAAAAGCAAATCGTTCAAGAATTGATAGTTTCTCTGGAATTGGAGATGAGAAAGCATTGAAAATTCTTAGAAAAATTTCAGAAACATTTCATGTTCCAACAGTTACCGATATTCATACTAATGAAGATGCAGCAATGGCAGCGGAATATGTAGACGTTCTTCAAATTCCTGCATTTCTAGTGAGACAAACCGACTTAGTGGTTGCAGCAGCAAATACTGGTAAAACTGTAAATTTAAAAAAAGGACAATTTATGAGTCCGGAAAGCATGAAACATGCAGTTCAAAAAGTATTGGATTGTCATAATGAAAATGTAATGGTTACTGATAGAGGAACGATGTTTGGGTACCAAGATATGATTGTTGATTATAGAGGCATTCCTACAATGCAGCAATATGCAACTACTGTGCTTGATGTTACCCATTCATTACAACAACCTAACCAAACTATTGGAGTTACAGGAGGAAGACCTGATATGATAGAAACCGTAGCTAAAGCTGGAATTGCAGTTGGTGTAGATGGAATTTTTATTGAAACACATTTTGATCCTGCAAATGCAAAAAGTGATGGTGCCAATATGCTTCACCTTGACTATTTTGAAGATTTAATGACCAAATTAGTGGCCATAAGAAAAACTGTAAATCAATTTTAATACTAAAAAAATGTTGTTTAAATTAAGAATTCTAGCCGTTATACTATTAGGGACTTTAACCAATAACTTATTTGCTCAAGATACACCAAATCCTGAAAAATATACCGCACACAATAAAGGTAAATTTTATATTTTTTGGGGAGGAAACAGAGAAAACTATACCCAATCGGACATCCATTTTAAGGGTGCTAATTATGATTTTACTGTTGCAAATGCTATAGCAGATGATAAGCCTATGGGTTGGCATGCAGATTATATTAATCCAGGTAAAATGACTATTCCGCAGACGAACTTTAGAATGGGGTATTTTATCAATGACCATTATAATATTTCTATCGGTGTAGACCACATGAAATACGTGATGCGTCAAGACCAAATTGCAAATGTAACTGGATATGTTAACCTTCCATCAGGCGAACTTGGCACAATGTATAATGATACTTACAACAATACTCCTGTAAATTTTATTGATCATTATACCGATTACGATAACGGAACTCCATTTTTAACATTTGAACATACTGATGGATTAAATTATGTCAATTCGGAAATTTCTCGTGTAGATGATTTTTCTAAACTATTTGGAATTACAAATACTGATAAAATACAAATAAATCTTACTGAAGGTGTTGGTGGTGGATTATTATATCCTAAAACAAATGCTAAAGTATTAGGAAAAGATAGACATGATGATTTCCATGTATCTGGATATGGACTTGCAGCTAAAATTGGAATCAATATTACATTTTTCAAGCACTATTTTATCCAAGGAGAACTTAAAGGAGGTTATATTAACATGAATGATATCCGAACTACAGCATTAACGGATGATTCAGCAAGTCAACATTTTATGTTTACACAAAGAATAATTTCATTTGGAGGAATTTTCTATTTATAAAAAACCTAACTATATATTATAAAAAAGAGACTTAATTAAGTCTCTTTTTTATTTAATTATACTTGTCAAACAAATACATTAAAGATGCCATAGTTGCGGCTCCAAGCTCTAATTCGCGTTTGTTTACTGCATCAAACTTATCATTGGCAGCGTGATGGTAGTCAAAATAACGTTGTGAATCAGGATGTAATCCAACTTTTACAATTTTATCGGATTGAATAGGTTCAACATCGGTTCCTGAATGTCCTTTTACAAAAATATGAATTAAATAAGGCTCAAATAAGTTCTTCCATCCTTCAATTTTAATGAAATTAGTTTCATCTGAATCTATAGAAAAACCTCTTGGCGAAAAACCGCCTGAATCACTTTCCATAGCAAAAATATGATTCTCATTATTCATTTTTGCTTCCTCAGCATATTTTGTTCCACCTTTAACACCGTTTTCTTCATTCATAAAAAGAACTACACGAATGGTGTTTTTAGGTTGATAATCCAATTTTTTAAATAATTCCAAGACTGCCATACTTTGTACACAACCTGCACCATCATCTTGAGACCCATCTCCTAGATCCCAAGAATCCAAATGACCGCCAACAACCATAATGCGCTCAGGATGTTCCGATCCTTTAATCTCTCCTATTACATTGTAAGATTTTACATCAGGAAAACTTTGACAAGACTGTTTGAAATAAAAAGAAAGTTTTGAATTTGTTTTCAAAAGTTTGCTCAAAGCCTCTGCCCCATTGGTTGAAATTGCTGCAGCTGGAATTCTTTTTTCTAAGGGAGTATCTTTGTAATTGGTCATTCCCGTGTGAGGAAGATCGTCTAACCTTAAATTCATAGAACGAACAATAACCCCAACAGCCCCTAATTCACCTGCTTCTCTAGCACCTGAAGATCGTTGGTCTACACAACTACCGTAAGCATTAAATGTTTCAATAAATTCGGGATTCATAGGTCGGTTAAAGAAAATAATTTTCCCTTTTACTTTTTCGGCACCCAGAGATTTAAGTTCTTCTATACTTTTTGCTTCTATTACTTGTGCTGAAATTCCTTCTTTAGGAGTACCAACCGATAAACCCAAAGCACAAATTGGGAACGTAATTTTATTTTTTCCAATGGCAACGTAAGCAACTTCTTTTTCTCCTCGCACCCAATTGGGCACCATTACTTCTTGCAGATAGACTCGATCCAAACCAAGAGTTTCCATTTGCTTTTTTGTATAGAAAACCCCTTTTTCTGCTCCTGCAGAGCCTGATAATCGCTGACCAACTTTGTTTGATAAATCATCTAACCAACTATAACAACGACTTTCAGTTAAAGCAGATTTATAAATTTGTTTTAACATAGCTTCATCGGCATTTTGTGATAAGCATAAAGTAGATTGAAGAAGTACTATAAACAGGGCTTTTTTCATGGTGCGATTAATTTGCATCAAAAATAAATGAAATACTTATAATTTGGCCAAAATAATATTCAAATAAAAACTCCGAAAGTGAACATGCCCCAAAAAGTTAGACGCTATTTGGGGCATTTTTTATGGAAAGAAAAGTTAAGTATGATTACGCATTTAAAGAAGGATGTGTAAAATTAGTATTAGAAGAGCACCGTTCTTATGGATTTGTATCTAAACTAA
>CAILWV010000048.1 GCA_903838055.1 uncultured Bacteroidota bacterium
GCCAAACCAAATGCATCAGCAAAGTAAATTAAAAATTAAAACCTATAAAACTAAAAACAGCACCAAAAACGTTTTTGATGCTGTTTAATTTATCTATTTTTGTCTAATAATCTGTATCGATTATTTAGGACTAGTCAAATATTTGAATAATTTCTATTCCAATAACAATTCCACAATACTCTGAATATCTATTCCACATATTTTTTGGAGCTCCTCTATTGTACCATGTTCAATGAATTCATCTGGTATTCCAAGGGTTTTAATAGGAGTTGAATAATTATTTTTGGCTCCAAATTCAATGATTCCACTTCCAAATCCCCCGTTAATCACTCCATCTTCAAGCGTTATAATATTCTTGTAGGTTGTAAAAATAGTATGTAAAAGAATTTCATCTAATGGTTTTACAAATCCAAAATCATAATGTGCAATAGCATTAGGGTTATTTAATTTATCCAATGCTAAAGTTACATTTTGTCCTATAAATCCTGTAGATAAAACTGCAGTTTTTGTTCCGTTTTTCAGTAAATTAGCTTTCCCAATTTCAATTTTTTCAAATGGGGAATTTAATATTTTGAATTTCGAATTCAAAAATTTACCACGTCCACGAGGATATCGTATTGCAATAGGATGTTCTAATCCTAAAGAAGCAGTATAAAGAATATTCCTTAAATCAATTTCATCCTTGGGTGCATAAACAATCATGTTTGGGACGCATCTCAAGTAAGCTAAATCAAAAATGCCATGATGTGTAGCGCCATCTTCACCTACTAATCCTGCTCGATCTAAACAAAAAATCACTGGTAAATTTTGCAAAGCAATATCATGAATGACTTGGTCATAGGCGCGTTGTAAAAAGGTAGAATATATAGTACAAAACACTACCATTCCTTGGGTTGCCATCCCTGCAGAAAGAGTAACCGCGTGTTGTTCGGCAATTCCAACATCAAAAGCCCTTTCTGGAAATGCATCCATCATGAATTTCAATGAGCTGCCACTTGGCATTGCTGGAGTAATCCCAATAATTTTTTTGTTACTAGTTGCTAATTCTACTAAAGTCAACCCAAAAATATCTTGAAATTTTAGAGGTAAATGTTCTTCCGACTTAGGATGAATTTCACCAGTTGTTTTGTCAAATTTTCCTGGTGCATGGTATTTTACCTGATCTTCTTCTGCTTGTTGTAAGCCTTTACCTTTGGTAGTAATTATGTGAAGAAATTTTGGGCCTTTAACTTTTTTTAGCCGTTCTAATTCCGAAATCAATTTAGGTAAATCATGCCCGTCAATTGGTCCTGAATAATCAAAATTCAATGACTTAATCATATTATTTTGTTTCGGATTTTTACCATCTTTAACCGAAGTCAAGTACTGTTTTAATGCACCAACACTTGGATCAATTCCTATAGCATTATCATTCAATATTACTAATAAATTGGCATCTGTAACGCCTGCATGATTTAATCCTTCAAATGCCATTCCGCTTGCAATAGACGCATCTCCAATGACTGCAATATGGTGTTTACTTTTACCATTCAATTGTGAGGCAATTGCCATTCCTAACGCAGCAGAAATAGAAGTAGATGAATGCCCAACCCCAAAAGTATCATAAATACTTTCACCTCGTTTAGGAAAACCTGAAATCCCTCCAAGTTGCCTATTAGTATAGAATTTATTTTTTCGTTCGGTTAAAATCTTATGACCATAGGCTTGGTGGCCTACATCCCAAACCAATAAATCTTCGGGAGTGTTAAAAACATAATGTAATGCTATTGTCAATTCAACAACACCAAGACTAGCGCCAAGATGCCCTTCTTTTACAGAAACTATATCAATAATAAATTCACGCAATTCTGTAGCCAATTTAGGCAATTGTGTAAATTCCAATTTTCTTAAATCGGTTGGATTGTTGATGTATTTTAGAAGATTGCTTTTCATTGAATTAAAAAAGCAAAGTTAAGGTTTTGATATTACTTTCGCTATTCCTTTTTTGTAATAGAATCTTTTTTAGGAGGTAATGATATTCCTAATACATGGTTTTCTTTTATTGTATCTTTTGGAATATATACTGTATCACCAATAAGTTTATTTTCCTTAGTTGCTGTAGTTTCTTCAACTACCGAAACTTCACCTAAAGTGGCATCGTTATGATTTTTACAACTGAAAAGCGTACTGCCCATTACAATAAAAAGCGTCAGTAAGAAAGCCTTGTGAAATGACATTTTCTGCTTTAAAATACTTTGTGGAATTGAAATATCAAACCTTCCAACTTGCTCATTTTTAAATCTACCACAAATTTTTTGTCCTTTATTTTGATTGAAATAATTTTGAATTTCCTCCGGATTTTTATTTGTAAAATCAACAACTCCTTTAGTGCAAACACTGCAAAATCTTCCTGTTTCTTCAGGAGTCATGGAATTCCAGTCTTCATGGCAAGGTTTTGGTATGGTAATATTAAACTTATTTTTCATAATCAATAATGTTTTCATTTATTAAAAATAACGATAATTATTTAAAAATCGTATATTTAATTAATTTACAATGGACATAATTTTTATGTAATTTTCTATATTTGTAATTAAAAAAATTCATTACTATTACAACTTTTACTATAAAATTAACGAGCGCACTAAAGCAATTAGAGTATTAGTCGATACATTTTTTAAGATGAAAATGCAAAGAAATTACAGAAAACTTTATTTAAAAGAAGAAGCAATTTACATTTTATAATTGCTGCTTTAGGTCATTATTTATATAAATAACTTCAATACCTCTAAATGGAAAACATTTTCACCGACGAATACTTTATGAAAAAGGCTTTGCAAGAAGCTGAAGCCGCTTTTGAAAAAGGAGAAATTCCCGTTGGCGCAATTATTGTTATTGACAACAAAGTTATTGCGAGAAGCCATAATTTGACTGAATTGTTAAACGATGTTACCGCTCATGCCGAAATGCAATCCATTACCGCAGCAGCAAATTTTCTTGGAGGTAAATACTTAAAAGACTGCACTTTATTTGTTACTTTAGAACCTTGTCAAATGTGTGCTGGTGCCCTATATTGGAGTCAAATTTCCAAAATTGTATTTGGCGCCCGTGACGAACAGCGTGGTTTTTTAACCCTCGGAACAAAATTACATCCAAAAACACTAGTTAAATATGGAGTTTTAGACCAAGAATGTGCCGAATTAATGAAGCGTTTTTTTGCTAATAAAAGAAATTAAAATATTTTTATTTTATAGCGTTATTTAGTATATTTATATTAAAAATATCAATTATGGAAACTAAAATAAAATCAACACTTCTTATTAGTTTAGCAATTATTTTAACAGCTTGGATTCTTGGATCTGCATTTAAAAAAAGGAATGAAAGTTTAGATTCTATTTCTGTAATTGGTTTAGGAACAAAGGACTTTGTTTCTGACGAAATACTCTGGTCGGGTAGTTTCACAACCAATAGTTTAGATATAAAAACAGCTTATTCTAAAATAGTATCCGATCAAAAAATTGTGTCGAATTTTTTTATTAATAAAGGTTTTAATTCTAAAGAATTTAGTTTTGGCGCTGTAAATTTTCAAAAGAAATTTAAAGAAATAAGAAAAGAGAATTCGAGTAACTCTGATCTAAATCAAATAGAGCAAGTTTTTGATGGCTATGAAGCCACACAAACCATTGTTTTTTCAGCAAAGAAAAACCCAACAATGATAAAAAAAATAGAATCTGTTTCAAATAAAACATCAGAATTAATAAATTCTGGAATTGAATTATCCTCCAATTCTATTCAATATACCTATTCCAATTTGCCTAGTTTAAAGCAGAGCTTAATCGAAAAAGCTACAAAAGATGCTAGTGAAAGAGCAAATAAAATTGTGAATACTGCCAATGGTAAAATAGGCAAACTAAAAAATGCTAGCATGGGTGTATTTCAAATTACTGGACAAGGATCTACAGAAGAAGATAGCTATGGTGGAATAAACGACACCTATAGCAAGAATAAAACAGCTAGGATAACCGTACGGTTAGAATTTGAATTGGAATAGAAAAATTATAAAAGAAAAAACCGCCAATCTTACGAAAGGCGGTTATTTTATTTAATTTCTTTTCCTTTATTATCAAAAAAATGATATTCGAGATACGTATAAGCATCACGGGGAATTATTTTTATCCATTTTTTATGTTCTAAGAACCATTTAGAACGTATGGATGGAAAACCTTTTTTAAGGTATGCTGCCACAAAAGGATGAACATTAAGTTTTACTTCTTTATGGTCTTTAACAATTTTTTCAAGAGAGAATGCTATTTTATCAATAATCTGAATTGGAGCATCTACATCACCGCTTAAATTATTTGGATTTTCTTCTCTTGTTTCAATATTTACTTCAGGTCTTACACGTTGTCTAGTAATTTGAACTAATCCAAATTTACTTGGCGGTAAAATCTTATGTTTGGCTTTATCGTCGCTCATTTCCTCTTTCAAGAAATTGTATAGAACTTGACGATTTTCAGGATTTTGCATATCGATAAAATCGACTACTATAATTCCACCCATGTCTCGAAGTCTTAATTGGCGAGCAATTTCTGCAGCGGCAATCATATTTACTTCAAGAGCAGTATCTTCCTGATTAGTTGCTTTGTTAGAACGATTTCCACTATTTACATCAATAACGTGTAAGGCTTCTGTATGTTCTATTATCAAATAAGCCCCTTTACTCATGGATACTGTTCGTCCGAATGAGGTTTTTATTTGACGTTCTATATGATATTTCTCAAATAGTGGGGTGTCATTAGACTGATAAAACTTCACTATTTTTTGTTTGTCAGGAGCTATTTCGGCTAGATAGTCCTTTGTTTCTTGGTACAACTCTTCATCATCAATATGAATACCAGTAAAGGTATCATTAAAAACGTCTCTTAATATGGAGGATGCTTTATTAAGCTCCCCTAATACTTTTGACGGATGATGAGCAGTTGGTAATTTTTTACACATTGCAGTCCATCTACTCATAAGATTCTGCAAATCTTTTTCTAATTCTGTTGTTGTTTTGCCTTCGGCTACTGTTCTCACAATAACACCAAATCCTTTTGGTTTAACTGCTTGTACCAATTTTTTCAATCGGTCTTTTTCTTCTTTTTCTTCTATTTTTTGTGAAATAGAAACGCGATCCGAAAAAGGGACAAGAACTAAAAATCTACCTGCAAAAGAAAGCTCGGAGCTAATTCTTGGTCCTTTGGTAGATATAGGTTCTTTAACCACTTGCACTAAAACTGATTGATTTGCATTTAGCACATCGGCTATTGCACCATCTTTATCAATTTCTTTTTCAAACTGAAAGGTTTTTAGGGAGAAATCTTTTATTTTACCTGTGTTTACAAGTTTTATGAATTTCAAATAAGATAGTAAAGCTGGACCTAAATCATGGTAATGTAAAAAGGCATCTTTTTCGAAACCAACATTTACAAATGCAGCATTTAGTCCTGGAACTGGTTTTCTGATTTTAGCGATAAAGATATCGCCTACTAGAAAATTACTTCCTTTTTCTTCTTCTTTGTGTAATTCAATTAGTTTTCCATCTTTTAATAAGGCAAAATCTACAGCATTTTCACCACTTCTGATGATTAATTCTTTATTCATGTTGTAAATTTTTATCCGTATTTATTTTTAAGAATTTTCTATTTTGGATTTTGGATTAAAAAATCCTGAATCCTAATTCCTAAATTAATAAATAGGGATGGATTAAACATTATTTCAGGCATTACCCGGTGAATTTTAGTTTGCAGTAGCAGTTTTCAGTTAGCAGATTGCTAAGTTGTACAGTACTGTGATTGCTAAAATTCTTTTTCAATGAACGTTTAAAAAGAAAAAAGTAGTTTAAAACTACTTTTTCTTTTTGTGACGGTTAGCTCTCGCTCTTTTTTTACGTTTGTGAGTCGCTACCTTATGTCTCTTTCTTTTTTTACCGCTTGGCATGGTATAAGTTTTTAGGATTAATAAATAAGTTTTTTAAACTGCAATTTCAGTTTTTGTTTTTACTCCTTCTACAAACACTTTTGCAGGTTTAAATGCAGGAATGTTGTGAGCAGGAATTTTAATTGTAGTATTTTTTGAAATGTTTCTACCTGTTTTTTCAGCTCTTGTTTTGATGATAAAACTACCAAAACCTCTTAAGTAAACATTATTCCCACTTTCTAATGATGATTTTACCTCTTCCATTAATGCTTCTACTGTAGATTGAACATCTCCTTTTTCAAGCCCTAATTTTTCTGAAATTTTTGCTACGATATCTGCTTTCGTCATTTTCTTTCGTATTTAATATTTATTGTATTTTTTTAAGAGTGCAAATATAGTAATTAAAAAAACAATATTTCAAGGATAATAGATTAAAATTTAATCACATAAAGATTTACTTTTACAACTCAATAAATTTAAATGGATTTTTCTAACTCTTTATTGTCTTGGTATTTACAAAACAAACGTGATTTGCCATGGCGAAATACTGCCAATCCCTATGCTATTTGGCTTTCGGAAATAATACTTCAGCAAACAAAGGTTGCACAAGGCTTGCCTTATTATATGTCATTTATTGAGGCATTTCCAACTGTTTTACACTTGGCAAAAGCGGATGAAGAACAAGTTTTGAAACTTTGGCAAGGTTTAGGTTATTATTCAAGGGCAAGAAATATGCATAAAACCGCTCAAATTATCTCTTTTGATTATAATGGTAAATTTCCAGACAACTTTAATGAACTAATAAAACTGAAAGGAGTTGGAGATTATACTGCTGCTGCTATCGCATCATTTGCATTCAATGAAGTTGTTCCAGTAGTAGATGGAAATGTTTTCAGGGTGCTTTCTCGATATTTAGATATAGAAACCGACATTGCATCTTCCAAAGCTAAGAAAGAATTCTCGGCATTAGCCAAAGAATTAATGCCCAAAAATAATCCTGCATTGTTTAATCAAGCAATTATGGAATTTGGTGCTTTGCAATGTGTACCAAAAAATCCTAATTGTAATAATTGCATATTTAATACTAGTTGTGCTGCTTTACAAAAGAAAAAGGTTGGAAATTTGCCAGTAAAACTGAAGAAGACTAAGGTAACAAATCGTTATTTTAATTATATTGTCTTTCTAGATAATACTAATTCTACTATTATTAATAAGAGAACAGAAAAAGGGATTTGGCACAATTTATATGAGTTCCCTATGATTGAAGCTGATCATGAATTAGATTTTGACACAATCTCTCAAACTATTAGTAAAGAATTTTCTAATTTTTCTATTAATTCGATTACAGTTTTTAACCAAAATCTAATAATTCATAAGCTATCTCACCAAAAATTACATATCAATTTCTACAGGGTTATCTTAAATGAAGATATTATAGATGGGATTGCTTTAGACGAAATAAAAAATTATCCTTTTCCGATAGTAATTTATAATTTTATTGAAAAGTATTCTATTTAATTTGTATTTTTGAAATACAATAATACTATTAGTTATGTATGGAACTTTAAATAAAGTAATGTTAATTGGCCATTTAGGCAATGATATTAAAATGCACTATTTTGAAGGCGGTAATAGTATAGGTCGTTTTTCTTTAGCTACAAACGAGGTATACATCAATAAACAAACTAACGAAAAAATTACTTCAACAGAGTGGCATAATCTTGTTGTTAGAAATAAAGCCGCCGAAATTTGCGAGAAATATTTATCAAAAGGAGATAAAATTTATATTGAAGGACGAATTAAATCAAGACAATGGCAGGCAGAGGACGGGTCAGTTAAATATGCTACTGAGATTCAAGTTACTGAATTCACTTTTTTATCAATAAAAAAAGATGCTGAAGCAAATAAACAAATGCACATATCCGAGCCAAAAAACACTAACTTTGACGCCATGGATTCTCCAATTGAGAATGATATGCCATTTTAATATTAACCAATTTTACGTAATTTGGTCTCAAAGTTTTGTATTTTGTTAATTAATTTTCAACCCAATTTAATTATTGGAATTTTTGGCATCTGTTGCTTGCTTTTTTGTACGGCTATGGTTGCCGCTGCAGAAGTAGCAATGTTTTCTTTATCTCAAAAAGATTTATTGAATTTATCTCAAAAGCATCCTTCCAAATCCTTAATCATTAACCAACTTTTGTCAAAGCCTAAAAAGTTATTAGCTACTATTTTGGTAGCCAATAATTTTTTACACATTGCGGTTGTTATTCTCTTTTCCTTTTCATTAGATGAGGTTTTTTCTAAAATTTCTATTCCTGCAGTAAAATTTATTGTAGAAGTATTGTTGGTCACTTTTTTGATTTTGCTTTTTGGAGAAGTCCTTCCAAAAGTATATGCAAGTAGAAATAACATTAAATTTGCTTGTTTCATTGCTTATCCATTATTAATTCTTAACAAATTATTATCTCCAATTAGTATTCCGCTTAGAGGATTAACGAATTTTATTCAAGAAAAATTAGGAAAACAAAAGACCAATTTTTCTATAGACCATCTTTCGCAAGCATTAGAATTAACTTCTACTGAAGATACTTCCCATGAAGAACAAAAACTTCTTGAGGGTATTGTTTCATTCGGAAATACGGATACTAAACAGGTAATGAGCCCAAGAATTGATATTTTTGCCGTGGAAATTGACGAAACATTTTCTGAAATTCTTCCGAAGATTATAGACAAAGGGTATTCCCGAATTCCGGTTTATGAAGACAATATAGATCACATAAAAGGCGTTCTATTTGTAAAGGATTTAATTCCGCATATAAATTCTGAAGTTTTTGATTGGAAGTCTTTGCTAAGAGAACCATTTTTTGTTCCAGAAAATAAAAAATTAGATGATTTGTTAAAAGATTTTCAGAGCATGAAAAGCCATTTGGCGATTGTAGTTGATGAATACGGAGGAACATCAGGTTTGGTTTCTTTAGAAGATGTAATAGAAGAAATTGTAGGAGATATTAGCGATGAATTTGATGATGAAAATATTAATTATTCTCAAATTGATGCAACAAATTTTCTGTTTGATGGTAAGATTAACTTGAAAGATTTTTATAGAATTATATCTGTTGAAGAGGAATTATTCGAAATTAGAAAAGGAGAGGCAGAAACTTTGGCTGGATTTATTTTAGAAATATTAGGGAATTTTCCTAAAAAAGGGCAAAAAATACACTTTGAAAATTGTCTTTTTACCATTGAAATAGTAGATAGAAAAAGAATCAAACAAATAAAAGTAACCATTGATGGGTAAGATTAGGAATTATTGTTGTGGTTTAATATTAATTGGAGTACTATTTATTAGTTGCAAAAACGAGGTGTTACCAAAACCGCCAAGTCAATTGCGATTGAATTATCCAATAGCAAAATATGATGCATTTGATAACCATTGTCCGTTTACATTTGAAATGAATTCGGAGGCCGTTATTAAGGAAGATAAAGATTGTGGATTTACAATTTCGTATCCAAAAATGAAGGCTACGATTTATTTAACATATAAACCTGTAAACAACAATATTGATAAATTATTAAGAGACGCTCAAAAACTTACCTACGAACATGTAATTAAAGCAGATGATATATTAGAGCAGCCTTATATAAATCCTCAAAAAAAAGTTTTCGGTATGTTTTATAAAGTATCTGGAAATGCAGCAACAAACGCACAATTTTATGCAACGGATAGTATAAAACATTTTTTAACTGCGTCGGTATATTTTTATGCAAAGCCAAATTTTGATTCGATTATGCCAGCAGCAGACTATATCCGAAATGACATGCAAACATTGATGGAGACTCTAAAATGGAAGTAAATTAATCAATCCAATACTATATAAATAGGAGTGTGACAATTGACTTCGAATGTATTTTGAATGGTTTACCTACAAATAATAAAGGGATTAAGTTTTATAACTTAATCCCTTTATTATTAAAAATTTATGATGAAATATTATGATTTAGTTCCTGTCTTTACATTAGAAACTTTATAGGTCTGACCATCACCAGTAGTTTCAACAGCTTTAACTAAATCTTCTGATTTTAATTTGTCTAAATCAAAATTTACTGTTGCTTGTTTTTTATCAAAATCTACTTTGGCATTTTGAACACCATTCATTTCAGATAATTTTTTTTCAATAGTTTTAGCACAGCCTTCTGGACAGGTCATTCCGTCAATTGTGAAGGATGCCGTTTCTGGTTTTACAGCTGCTGATATTTCTTTATTTGTTCCTGTTTTTGTTGTTGTATCTGTAGGATTCTTATCATTGTTTTTACATCCTACAAAAAGTAGTGATGTAAAAGCTAAACTTAGTATTGATTTGGAAAATTTCATGCTATAATGATTTATAGAGTTGAGATTAATTAATTTATTGTAGCAAAATTACACTATTTTTTATATGTCAATTCATAAAATTATGTCAAATTTGTTGCTTCAAACAAAAAACGATGCAAACCAAACAGCTTCAATGGACTTTATTAGTATTGCTTTCCTTAATATGGGGAAGTTCGTTTATCCTTATTAAAAAAGGGCTTGTTGGTTTATCTCCATACCAATTGGGAGCATTAAGAATTATTTTTACTTCTATATTTTTATTGATAATTGGATTTAAAAGTCTAACCGAAATAAAACTATACCAGTGGAAATACATCGCTATTACTTCATTGTTTGGCACTTTTATTCCAGCATTTCTATTTGCAATTGCCGAGACTAAAGTTAGTAGTTCCGTTTGTTCTATATTAAATTCGTTAACACCTTTAAATACTTTATTAATTGGGTTTATTGCATTTGGACTTTCGTTTAAAAGAAGCCAATTTATTGGAGTGTTAATTGGTTTGATTGGTACTGCGGTTTTAATTTTTAATGGCAAACAAGAAAGTTCAAACGCCAATTATTATTATGCTATTTTGGTAATTATTGCTTCTGTTTGTTATGCTATTAATGTGAATTTGATTAAGAAATTACTATCGGATGTGAAGCCACTAAGCATAACTACTGGAAATTTCCTTGTGCTCTTAGTCCCAGCGTTATTAATATTATTTTCTACAGATTTTTTGTCTATTGTATCTTTGCCAAAAACGCAACATTCGATGTTGTTTATAGTAATTCTAGGAATAGTAGGGACAGGGCTAGCTAATATTTGTTTTTTTAAATTAATCCAAATATCCTCACCTGTTTTTGCCTCTTCGGTAACTTATTTAATTCCTATTGTAGCTTTTTTTTGGGGATTAGTAGATCATGAAATGCTA
This sequence comes from uncultured Bacteroidota bacterium, assembly GCA_903838055.1. GTDB lineage: Bacteria > Bacteroidota > Bacteroidia > Flavobacteriales > Flavobacteriaceae > Flavobacterium. The sequence continues at coordinate 11,230 of CAILWV010000048.1, forward strand.
ACTCCATTACAATTCTTTGGTGCTTTTGTAATATTAATCGGAGTATATTTAGCAAATAAAAAATAATCATAGTTACTATTTTATAAAAAAAGACCGCCATTGCTGACGGTCTTGAGTTAGTTTTAAAGTAAATGATTATTGAAAATCAGCATCCGAAACACCTTCATTAATTTTAACTTCGGTCATTTTGAAATCTAATTCCATACCTTGATTTATCATAATATCAAATGGAACTTTCACTCCCTTTATTTCTCTGTAATCAGAATAGTTAGTAGAAACTGTCATTTTCTTGTCTCCTTTTTCAACTAATTTTACTTCTGCAAGTTTCAACCCTGTTTTTACATCATAATATAAGGTAGATTTTCCGTTTTTAATAGCGTAAGCATCGGAACCATTCATTGGTTCAATTCCATCCAAAATCAAATCTGTTTTATTAACTAATAACAATTCTTCAAAAGTTGTTGCGGTTGCTTTTTTATCAGCAAATTCTTCAGGAGTTAAGTCTTTTCTTTTACCTTGATTGGTAGAATAACCACTTTTAGTATTTACTACTTGTTTAGATAATTCTCCCATTCCTTCCATTTCAATTTTAAATAAAGATTGTCCTTTAACATCTTTCTTAGAAGTGTATTTTAATGGAGCTGGTGCTTGAGGTATAGTTCCCGAACCTACGAATTCAATGGTTTTAACGTTTGCAACTGCTTTTTGTCCGCCAATTGCTGCTATATAACCATCTAATACTGTTTTAACTGTTACACCTGCAGGTGCTGGTTTTTTCATTTTTGGTTTTTCGGTAGGAGTACCATATTTATCAAAATAGAAAATAGGAATTTTTAATTTCTCTAGTCCAGGGATAACATCGGTTCCTTTACCAGTAATTAAAATACGCATATTGTCAGCTAGCACGTACTTATTCATTACTCTCATTACATCGTCAGCAGTTACAGCTTGAATGTTTTTGATATAGTTTTCATAGAAATCAGCAGGTAAACCTTCGGTTTCAATGTTAAGTGCATAACGCGCAATAGTTTGTGGCTTTTCAACTTGCATTACAAATCTACCTACATACCCAGCTTTTACATTGTTAAGTGCTTCGTCTGTTACTTTTTCGGTTCTAATTCTTTTTATTTCTTTAACGAATTCAACTACAGCACTATCTGTAACCATATTTCGTACTTGCGAATTTGCTTTAAATTTGCTAACAGTATATTTATTTACTCCAATACTTGAACGCGCACCGTAAGTCCAACCGTGAGCTTCTCTCAAATTCATATTTAAATAGCTATTAAAATCGCCTCCTAACACTTGATTAGCAACAATTACCGGGAAATAATCAGGATCAGAAAGTTTTAAATTAACGGAGTTTACAAGAGAAATTTCCGATTGCACTGCATTAGGCATGTCAACAAAATTAATTTGAGTGTATTGAACATTGCTTGGTGCTGAGTAAGATAAATTTGGTGCGGTAGCTTTTACCCATGTGCCAAATAATTTTTCTACCATTTTTTTAGTATCCTTGAATTTTACATCTCCAATTACTACTAAATAGGCGTGTTCAGGAACAAAGTAAGTTTCATAATGAGTTTTTACATCTGCTAGTGAAACATTTTTAATTGAGGTTTCAGCTAAATATTCTCCACTTGGATGATTTTTTCCAAACAATAAAACATTTTCTACTCTGCTTGCAACTACAGGAACGCTTTTCTCTTGAGTTTTTAAGCCTTCAATTAATTTGTCTTTTTCTTTGTCGAATTCTTCTTGAGTAAAATTAGGATTCAAAGTCCCTTCGGCCATTAATTCTAATATCCTTTTAGAGTATTTAGAAAGTCCGCTAGCATAAGCGCCATCAGTACTAAAGTTTATGTCAGCTCCAAGAAAATCTATTTCTTCATTGAATGCATCTTTAGGTATTTTCATAGATCCATTACCTATTAAACTTCCTGTTAATTCATCCACGCCTTTTTTATCCCCTTCAGCATAAGGTGCATTGTCAATAGATAAATTGAAAGAAACTCTTGGTAGTTTATGGTCTTCTACTACTAATACTTTTAAGCCATTTGGTAAAGTAAAAGTTACTGGTTTTTTAATATTTATTGTAGGAGCAGGTCCTGGCTTTGGTTGGGTTCTGTCTTGTGCTTGCATAGTTATAGTTAAAAACAAGCCCGATAATAATATAATTGATTTTCTCATTTTCTTGTCTGTTTATTTATTTTGCTTTGCCGATTCGCTTGGGCTTGATTCTGCTTTATCTTTGGCAGGGATATAATCTAAAAGCAATCTTTGGTTTGGATTCAAATATTTTTTAGCGATTTCTCTAATCTCTTCTCGAGTAATAGAATTATACATTTCTATTTCGGTGTTAATTAAATTTACATCACCATATAATAAATAAAAGGAAGCTAAGTTATCGGCAATACCTTCAACACTTGCATTTCCGCTAACATAATTATTTTCGTATTTATTTTTTAGTTTTTGAAGATCATTTTCAGATATCAAATCCGTTTGAAGCTTTACAATTTCTTCATCTACCTCTTTAATAATGTCTTTAGAAGTAAATTCTCCTTGTGGCATTCCATAAAGTATGTAAGTTCCATAATCTTCTTGGTTATAGCTAAAAGCACCAATTTGAAGTGCCATTTTTTTATCATCTACTATTTTCTTGTATAATTTCGAACTTTTTCCATCACTTAGATAGGTAGAAATAAAATCTAAAACTCTAGCGTCTCTAGTTTTCATAGATGGAGTTCTGTAAGCAGAAACCACCATTGGTTTTTGAATATTTGCATCTTCAAAAGTCGCATTGATAGGTTGTGTAATTGGATCTTCAACAAATGTTTGTCTTTCTATAGCAGGTCCTTTTGGAATAGATCCAAAGTATTTTTCAACCCATTCTTTAGTTTGAGTTGGGTTGCTAATGTCACCCGCAACAATTAATACTGCATTATTTGGAATGTAGAATTTTTTATTGAAAGCTTGAAATTCTTCTAGTTTTGCCGCATCCAAATGATCCATTGATCCAATTGTAGTCCAACGATAAGGATGTTTAGTAAACATATGTTTTTTTACTTGTGGAATCAATTGCCCATAAGGACTATTGTCATAACGCAATCTTTTTTCTTCTTTAACCACTTCGTTTTGAGTATCAACACCAATTTGATTAATAACTGGGTGCATCATTCTTTCTGATTCCATCCATAATCCCAATTCTAGGTTATTAGAAGGAAAAACTTCATAATAATAGGTTCTGTCTTCAGTTGTATTGGCGTTATTAGTTCCTCCGTTAGAAGTTACAATTTTAAACCATTCACCACGTTTAATGTTTTCGGTACCTTCAAATAATAGGTGTTCAAAAAAGTGTGCAAAACCAGTTCTGTCTGGTTGTTCGTCTTTAGCACCTACATGGTACATAACCGAAGTTATTACTACTGGTGCTGATGGATCGTTATGAAATATAACGTGCATTCCATTAGATAAATCGTATTCCTCAAAAGCGACCTTTTGGGCATGAGCTGTTCCTCCTAGCATAAGCATTGAACTTAGAGCGATTAAAGATTTTTTCATAAAAATTATTCCTTATTAGATGATATTGCAATTAGTAGAACCATTGCAAATAAAGTTACACGAAAATAGTTATTTTTAACAACTTATTTAATTTAAATAGTAAAAAAAGAAAAAAAGAAATTTTAAAATGAGTTTTTATGCGAAAACTTTTTTTAAATACAGTTGTATGAGAAATAATTATTTGTATATTTGCAACCTTAAAAAAATTAACTAAACAATTTGTTATGTACGCAATCGTAGAGATAGCAGGGCAACAATTTAAAGTAAGCAAAGACTTAAAGGTTTATGTTCACCGTTTATCTAATGAAGAAGGATCAAAAGTTTCTTTTGACAAAGTTCTTTTATTAGATGACAATGGAACTATCACTTTAGGCGCCCCAGCTATAGAAGGTGCTTCAGTAGAAGCAAAAGTGTTACAACACTTAAAAGGTGATAAAGTAATCGTTTTCAAAAAGAAAAGAAGAAAAGGTTACAAAAAGAGAAACGGTCACCGTCAGTATTTAACACAAATCCTTATTGAAGGAATTAGTGCTACTGGTGGAAAGAAAGCAGCTCCTAAGAAAGAAGCAGCTCCTGTTGTTGAAACTGTTGAAGAAGCAGCTCCTAAAAAAGCTAAAGCTCCTAAAGCAGAAAAAACAACTGAAGAAGTAGCAGCAGCTCCTAAAAAAGCTAAAAAAACAGATAGTCAAGAGTAATAACTTATAAAACCAAAACATCATGGCTCACAAGAAAGGTGTCGGTAGTTCGAAGAATGGTAGAGAATCACATTCAAAACGTTTAGGCGTTAAGATATATGGTGGTCAAGCTGCAATTGCTGGAAACATTATCGTAAGACAAAGAGGTTCAAAACACAATCCAGGAGAAAACGTATACATCAGTAAAGATCATACTTTACATGCTAGAGTTGATGGAGTTGTGAAATTTCAGAAAAAAGCTGGCGATAAGTCGTTTGTTTCTATAATTCCTTTTGAAGCATAATCTAAAATTATTTTAGATATTTTAAACCCGTTCAGTGATGAACGGGTTTTTTGTTTTTAATAGGGATAAAACTATTTGCCAAATTGATATTGTTAAGGACATAAAATTCTATGTTTTTCCAATAATTGTAAAGGCTAATAAAATTTATGGCTTAATAATTAAAACAGAAGGAACGGTACTCAACCAAATACTTTGTGCATCTACCAATTTTTTCCAGCTTTCTAAGGAGATCATCATTAAATCTTGCTTAGCTAAAAGTCCAGCTTTCATTTCTCCTTCGGATATTATAGATATCGAATTTGGATAGTTGTTTTCTAAAGTATTGATAGCATTTTCAATTATGAAATTATTTTTCACTTGATCGTTAATTTCTAAAACAGTTATCTTAGAGTCGTTATTGTAAATTAGTTTTTGAGCATAATCAATTAAAAAGGCATCTTCCATACCAAATATAGGAACAAAAACATTTTCAATTTCTGTTAACTCTTTATCAACTAGTATTCCAATTGGCATTTTGCTTTTAGAAATTAGCACACGTGTTTTATCATCAAATGGGGAGTTTTCAAACAAACCTTCTTTACCTGTAAATTTATCTAAAAGCCGCTCTGGATTTATGATTCGAGTAGTAAATCCAAGCACTTTTCCTAAAAGAGAACCTTCAAAAATAGACTTTCCTAAACCAACCAAAACTAGATCAAATTCACCTCGAGTAGCTATATCAGCGATATCACTTTCAATATCTAAAGTAGATTTAAAAATAGGGGTAACCTCTTGATTTAAAACGTTGGCCTCCATTAAAATTGGTTCAAATGTGTCCTTTTCGTAATCTTTTAAATTATAGGAATGCACCTCGTCACTTAAAGATAAATGTAACACAGTAACATTGGAATTTTCTTTTTGTTTTCTTACAAAACTATTTGCCAACCGAAGAAGAGACTTCCCTTTTTCATTAGTTCCAAAGGAAATTAATATCTTAAATTTACTATTATCAACTATTGCTTTAGGAATAATCCCAGCTTTTCGATTAAAAATAAAATCAATAATATCAATAGCCGGTCCAGTCATAAAAGTGGTTACCAAGGCCATAATTACCATCATAGTAAAAACTTCAGGTGTTAATACTTTTAAGTCCAACCCAATATTTAACACTATTAATTCCATCAAACCTCTCGTATTCATTAAGGCTCCAATGGTTAAGCTATCGCGCCAATTTTGACCTACAAATTTTGCCGCCAATGCACTACCAAAAAACTTTCCAACTACAGCTACTAAAATAATCAAACCTGTAATTTGCCATAAATAAGAATCATTAATTAACCCAATTTCGGTACGTAATCCAGTAAAAACAAAAAATAAGGGGAGTAATAATATTAAAGCAACGTCCTCAATTTTTTCAATAATAATTTTTCTAATTTTGGTAATGTCTGGCATAATTGCACCAGTCATAAATGCACCAAACAAAGCATGGATTCCTATTATTTCGGTAATGTAGGAGGAGATGATTAAAGTCACCAAAAATATTGCAACGACGGGTTTGCTAAGGTTTTCTCTAGTAGCAAATAAGTCCCCAATTTTTTTAAGAAATGGTTTTACTACAAATAACATTAGTAAAACATAAAGTAATGCTAACGAAATAATGTAAATTGAACTTTCAAAACTACCTGCTTTTACTATAGCTATAACAGCAGCAAGAATACACCATGCTGTAATATCATCTGCTGCGGCACAAGTGATAACTATAGCTCCTAATTTGGTTTTATGTATACCTCTTTCTTGCACAATTCTGGCCAAAACTGGAAACGCAGTTATACTCATTGCAATTCCCATAAATAGAGCAAAAGATAAAAAAGGCACGCCAACAGGTGCAAATCTATAGTATACAAAATAGGCTAAACCAATTCCTAAAGTAAACGGAATTACAATACTAGCATGGCTAATTACAATAGCTTCATTGGCTCTATTTTTCAAAACCTTTAAATCGAGTTCCATGCCAACTACAAACATGAAAAGTATTAAGCCAATTTGACTTAAAAACTGAAGATTTCCAAGAGATTCAACTGGAAATAGCATGCCTGAATATTCTGGAAAATACATTCCTACCACAGATGGCCCCAGAAAAATCCCTGCGATAATTTCACCAATTACTGAAGGTTGACCAATTTTTCGAAAAATCCAACCAAAAAAACGAGCCACAATAATAATGGTAATTATTTGCAATAAAAGTATTGCTAACGGATGTTCTAAATTATGAATTAAGGAAGTTAAAAACTGCCCAAACATACTTTCACTTGACGATTTAGCAACTACATTTCTTCCAATTTCTAAAGTTTTTCCTTTAGAAACTATCCACACCATAAGAGCAGTAAACCCCCCTGTTATTCCTATATAAAATAAAGCGTTTTTAATATTTTTCATAACTAATTTACTTTCAAATTGGATGCTACAAATATGAGAAAAACAAAACAATATTATTAAAAATTTCTATATAAATTAACTTAAAAATAAATTGAAAAATTGGCATTAAAATTTGGGAAAAGTTTTGCTTTTAGCACTTTGCATTTAATGCGTTTTAATTACCTTTGTTCCCGATTAATTTTATTCATGAAAAAGAAAATAAAAGTTGGTTTTTGGGAATATATTGCTGGAATTGTACTTCGTAATCGAATAACAATTTTAGTAATAGTTTTTTTACTAACTGTTTTTTTTGCTTTTCAATGGAAAAATGTAGGCATGACCTATAACGAGGCTAATTTATTACCTAAAGATCATCCTGCCAATAAAGACTACACTCAGTTCTTAAACACCTTTGGAGAAGAAGGAAATCTTTTCGTTATTGGAATAAAAGATGATACATTTTTTACACCAAAAGCCTTTGCCGCTTGGAATAAAATGATACATTCTTTGAAGTCTCACAAAGAAATTGAACTGGTTGTATCTATTAGTAATTTAAAAAAATTACAAAAAGATACTATTAATGAAAAATTTCAATTAGTTCCACTTATTGATTCTACAAAACTTAATAATTCAGTTTATTTAAAGGATATAAGAAAACAATTATTTAACGATTTGCCTTTTTATGAGGGCTTGCTTTTTAATAAAAAATCTGGAAGTATTCGTGCTGCTTTTTATATGAATAAAAAAGTAGTAAATTCTCCAATCCGAAAGGAATTTATTCTGAATGTGTTGGTTCCGGCTGTTGATAAATTTGAAAAAGAAACTAAAATTGACTTGAAGGTTTCAGGGATGCCGTATATTCGAACAATTAATACCGAAAACATGAAAGGCGAAATTGGCCTTTTTATTGGAGCGGCTCTATTTATTACATCCCTAATATTTTTCTTGTTTTTCCGTTCTTTCCGAGCAACTTTTATTTCCATTTGTATTCTTATTTTTGGAGTAATGTGGTCTTTCGGTACTTTAGGGTTGTTTCATTATAAAATTACAATTCTAACAGCTATTATTCCTCCTCTAATTATTGTAATAGGAATTACTAATTGTATTTTTCTAATTAATAAATACCAACAGGAAGTAAAAATCCATGGCAATCAAGCTAAATCTTTACAACGTGTAATATCAAAGATTGGAGTTTCCACGCTGATGACCAACATGACAACAGCAATAGGTTTTGCAACGTTCATGATTACAGGAAATGATTTGCTTTATGAATTTGGTTTGGTTACATCCATAAATGTTATTACAGTTTATCTTTTAACGTTAGTTGTGGTGCCAATTGTATATAGTTTTATGCCAATTCCAAAAGAAAAACATTTAAATCATTTAACTAAAAATTACCTTTCATCTATATTAAATTCGGTAGAAAATATTGTTCGTCATAAAAGAAAAGCAATTTATATTATTTACGGATTGTTGATGGTTTTCAGTTTGATTGGAGTTTATCAAATGAAAGTTTCAGGAAGTTTAATTGGCGAAATGCCCAAAAGCGCTTCGTTCTTCAAGGATATTCTCTTTTTTGAAAAAGAATTCAACGGGGTACAACCTCTAGAAATAATGATTAATACAGGGCATAGAAAAGGAGTAATGAAATCGTCCACTATCCGAAAAATGGATGAATTGCAAAAGACTATTGACAGTATTCCCGAATTATCTAAGCCCGTTTCTATTGTAAATCTTGTAAAATATTCCAAGCAGGCTTATTACAATGGGAACCCCGAATATTATGAATTGCCTACTTCCCAAGAGCAAACATTCATTTTGAGTTATGCCAAAAATGCTACTAAAAATTCCAAAGAGAATTTGATGAAAAGTTATGTAGATTCAACAGGGCAATATGCGAGAATTACTACTTTCATGCAAGATATTGGTACAGAAGAAATGGCCAAAGTAGAAAAGAAATTAAATAATAGAATTAATCAAATATTTCCGAGTTCTAAGTATAAAGTTACTCTTACTGGAAAAGCCTTAGTTTTTCAAAAAGGAACGACCTACTTAGTAGAAAATCTTATTGAATCTTTAATTTTCGCAATACTTCTAATTGCGGGATTAATGGTATATATGTTCCGTTCATGGAAGATGATTTTTGCTTCAGTAGTAACTAATATCCTTCCGTTATGCATCACTTCTGGATTAATGGGGTATTTCGGAATTCCATTAAAACCTTCAACAATTTTGGTTTTTAGTATAGCTTTTGGTATTTCGGTGGATAATGCCATTCAATTTATGGCTAAATACCGTCATGATTTATTACATAATAATGGTAAGATTAAAAAATCTGTTGTGAGTGCTTTACATGAAACTGGCGTTAGCACTTTTTATACTTCTATGGTATTGATTTTCGGATTTGCTATATTCACTTTATCAAGTTTTAGCGGAACTATTGCGCTAGGAGGATTGATTTCTGTAACGCTTACTTTTGCTATGTTTGCTAATTTATTAGTGCTTCCGGCATTAGTATTAACTACAGCAAAATGGGGCGGAAAAAGAGATACTAGCCTTCAGCCATCGATTAACATCCTTAGATCTCAAGTTGATGACGAGGAAGAGGAAAACCAAAAAAAATAAAAATAATTTATATTTGTAATTCGAAATAATTGTTATTTCTAACAATGTAACATCGAAGGATTTAAAAAACTATAAAATGAAACATACTAAAGTTAAAGACTTATTAATTAGCACTAAAACGCTACAAGAAGTTAATGCAAAAGGATGGGTGAGAACTTTTAGAAACAACCAATTTATTGCATTGAATGATGGTTCTACTATTCATAATATTCAATGTGTTGTTGATTTTGAAAACACCCCTGAAGAAACTTTAAAAAGAATCACTACTGGTGCTGCGGTTTCAGTAACAGGAGAATTAGTTGAAAGCAAAGGAGCTGGACAGAAATATGAAATTCAAGTTTCTAAATTAGAAATATTAGGAGATTGCGATGCTGAGAAGTTTCCAATTCAACCTAAAAATAAACCAAGTTTAGATTTTCTTCGGGAGAATGCTCACTTACGTGCACGAACTAATATGTTTGGTGCAATAATGAGAGTTCGTTCGGTACTATCATTTGCGGTTCATAACTATTTTCAAGAAAAAGGATTTGTTTATGTAAATACTCCTATTATTACTGGTTCAGATGCCGAAGGTGCAGGAGAAATGTTCAAAGTAACTGCATTGCCATTTGATGGAACTCCAAGAACTGAAGAAGGAAAAGTAAATTACAAAGAAGATTTCTTCGGAAAAGAAACTAATTTAACTGTTTCCGGACAATTAGAAGCTGAAACCTATGCAATGGCTTTAGGTCAAGTATATACTTTTGGCCCAACTTTCCGTGCTGAAAATTCCAATACTTCCCGCCACTTGGCTGAATTTTGGATGATTGAACCCGAAGTTGCTTTTAATGATTTGAATGATAATATGGATTTGGCAGAAGATTTTATCCAACATGTAATAAAATACACAATGGATAAATGCCAAGACGATTTGAAATTTTTAGAAGGCCGTTTATTAGAAGAAGAAAAGACTAAGCCACAAGCAGAACGTAGTGAAATGGCATTACTAGAAAAATTAAATTTCGTTTTAGAAAATAATTTTAAACGAGTTTCTTATACTGAAGCAATTGATATTTTAAGAGATTGTACTCCTAATAAAAAGAAAAAATTCAACTATATTATTAACGAATGGGGCGCTGATTTACAAAGTGAACACGAACGTTATTTAGTTGAAAAACATTTTAAATGCCCGGTAATTTTATTTGATTATCCTGCAAATATCAAAGCTTTTTACATGCGATTAAATGAAGACGGAAAAACAGTTCGTGCTATGGATATACTATTCCCAGGAATAGGAGAGATCGTTGGCGGGTCTCAAAGAGAAGAGCGTTTTGATGTTCTTGTTGAAAAAATGAAAACATTAGGAATTGACGAAGAAGAATTATGGTGGTATTTAGATACTAGACGTTTTGGATCGGCTGTGCACTCTGGTTTTGGATTAGGATTTGAAAGATTAGTATTATTTGTTACTGGAATGACAAATATAAGAGATGTCATCCCTTTTCCAAGAACCCCTCAAAACGCAGAGTTTTAAAATTGTTTCAGTTTTCAAGTTTTAGTTGTTTTGACAACTTTTAATTTCAAATCTTAGACTATTAAAAAAATAAAATGCTTAAACAAAACTTACAATTTAAACTATCTCAGAAATTATCTCCTCAACAAATACAGTTGATGAAGTTAATTCAGTTGCCTACATTGGCATTCGAGCAACGTTTATTGGAAGAAATAAATGAAAATCCTGCTTTAGAAACCGGAAAAGACGAAGACGAAGTATACGAAAAAGACGAATTCGATAACAATGAAGATTATGATGACTACGAAGGTGGAGATAACATTGAAACCGAAGACATCAATATTGACGAATATTTAAGCAACGACGAAACTCCCGATTATAAATTACAAACCAATAATTATAGCGATGAGGAAGAGCGGGAGAATCCATTTGCATCGCCATTAAGTTTTCATCAAGATTTAATAAATCAGTTAAATACGTTTATTCTAAACGATACCGATCGTGAAATTGCCGAATTTCTAGTGGGTAGCATAGACGATATGGGCTACATTCGCAGAACAGTGCAAGATATTGTAGACGATATGGCATTCACGCAAGGGATTTATACAGATGAGAAAAATGTTGAACGAATGCTTCATGTTATTCACGAACTAGAGCCTTCTGGTGTTGGTGCTCGTGACTTGCAGGAATGTTTATTATTACAACTTAAGCATAAAACTCCAACCCAAGATATTGCTTTGGCAATGGATATAATTGAAAATCAATTTGAAGCTTTTACAAAAAAGCATTATGACAAATTGCTACAAAAGTATTCTATTTCACAAGACCAATTAAAAAAGACCATCCACGAAATAGAGAAATTGAATCCAAAACCAGGTGGATCTTTTACTGGAAACAATAAAGTTACTGAAAATATAGTTCCTGATTTTGCTATTCGTATTAACGATGGCGAATTAGAACTAATTCTTAACAGTCGAAATGCTCCTTCTTTGCACGTCTCAAAAGACTACCAAGAGATGATGCAAACCTATAAAGAATCTCGTGACAAATCTAATTCCCAAAAAGATGCGGTGCAGTTTATTAAACAAAAATTAGATTCTGCCAAATGGTTTATCGACGCCATAAAACAACGTCAGGAAACCCTTTATGTGACCATGAATGCAATCATGCATTTTCAAGAAGAGTATTTTTTAGACGGCGAAGAAACCAGTTTAAAGCCAATGATTCTTAAAGATATTGCTGATATGGTAGGTTTAGATATTTCCACAGTTTCCCGTGTTGCAAATAGTAAATATGTTGACACGCCTTATGGAACCAAACTTATCAAAGAATTCTTTTCTGAAGCAATGAAGAACGATCAAGGTGAAGATGTTTCCACACTTGAAATCAAGAAAATTCTAAAAAATGTAATTGAAGCAGAAGATAAACACAAGCCACTTCCTGATGATCAACTTGCGGATATATTAAAAGAAAAAGGTTACCCAATAGCCCGAAGAACTATTGCTAAATATAGAGAACAACTGGATATTCCTGTTGCTCGAATGCGAAAAAAAATATAGTTTTTTTAGGAGCGAACGGCTTGCGCATTTTAGTAAAGGCAATTCCCGCTTTCCATTACAATAATAAATACTTTCCAAAACGGTAAGCATTTATTATTTTCACTACTATCGGGGCTATTTAGGTTATGTCTTTTGTGAAATATTAAATTACATTACCATTAAGTTACATCCGCGAATATCCGAATTATCAAATCTGCCCAACACTTCGAAGGTATTATTAGAGTATTTCTTTCCTAAATCTTGAGTAGCAATAAACGAACATGAATTAATATTGGCTAAGTCAATAACATTTATTCCTCCAGTTTTTCCTGTGTTAACATAGGATAAAGCATCTTCTGTATCTCGAATTAAGATGTTCATCCAGTTTGGACATTCAAAAATACCATTTCCTAAAGAATAGGCTTGTGATAATAATTCTGTCATACCATATTCAGAATGTATGCTGGATACTCCGAAACCTTCGCAAAGAATTTCATGTAATTCTTCTCTTATAATTTCTTTCCGTTTGCCTTTCATACCGCCAGTTTCCATGATAATGGTATTTTTTAATTGAAATTTTTGTTTTTCAATTAAATCTAATAAAGCATAGGTAACTCCAATTAAAATCACATTTTGACCTGAAGAATCCAATTCAATTATTTTTGAGATTAGTTCGTCATAATTATTTAAATAAAAGCCACTATTTGAATTATTAGATAATTCTATTAAATCTTTAACCATGTAAATTAAAGAAGACCCACTTCGTTCTAAATAGGATGGAAGTAAAGCCAAAACTGCATAATCTTCTATTTTTCCATAAAAATCTGAAAATGCATTGCGATAACTTTTTTCGTATAGATAAACATCTGTGATAAGGTGCTTGCTAGTTATCATTCCAGTAGTTCCACTACTAGTAAAAATCTCTTGAATTGGTTCTGAAGACGAGACAATATCATGGCTTTTAAAAAACTGAATCGGTAAAAATGGAATTTGCTGTAAACTTTTAACACTTCCTTTTTCAATTTTTAATAATTCACAAAATTCACGATATACACTATTGCTTTCGTATTGAAAACGAAAAATCTTCAAGGCAATTTTTTCAAATTGCTTTCCATTGGAAATAGAGAAAATATCTTGTGAATTAATCAAAGGGATAATTTTTACAAAAGTAATAAAAATAAAAAAGCTCCAACGTTAATTGGAGCTTTTGAAATATATTTTAATTAGTTATCTGATAACTAATTTTTTTGTGTCAGTTTTACCTTCTTCAGTGATACGAACAATGTATACTCCAGTGTTTAATTGACTTACATTAATTGCGTTAGTTGAAGTTGTAGTATTTAGTACTTGTTTTCCTAAAACGTCAAAAACAGTTACGATTCTTTCAGCATTAGCATCCGACTCAATAAACAAAGTCCCATTAGATACTGGATTTGGATATACTTTTAATCCAGAAATAGCACTAACTTGATTAGAAGAAAGTACACCAGCTATTGATGTGTCAATTCTTAATTCATCAAAAATAATTGTTGGTGTAGTGTTAGAAGCATCTTGTCTTAACATAAATCCTCCTAAATCTGCAATTGCTGTAGTAAGTAATTGTGTTAATGTAGGTGTTGTTGTTGCTGGATTAAAAGTTGATAAGTTAGGATTAATCCATGTATTTAAAGATAAAGTTGTGAAATCATAACTCATTATTACCATAACAACATCTCCGGCATTTCTTAGGGTGGTATCTAAATTTGTAGTAGTACTTGCAGCATCTAATCCAAATTGGTATTGGGTTCCGTTTTTAACAATAAATAAACGTCCCTTATAACTTTGTAATGAGTTTGTTAGTCCAGCAAAATAAGTTGTTGGAACCGCAGGTAAAGTAGCAGTCATATTAGATAAGTCAGTAACATTCACTAAGAATGATGCATATATTGCCCCAGAAGTAGTTGAGGTAAAAGGAGTAAAGCAGTCTATACCAGCCCCAGAAAACGTTGCTGAGTTTCCACTTGTTCCATATCCAGGGTAAGTCAAACTTCCTTGTGCAATTAATATATCATCCCCTGTATTTACATTAGTCCATTTTTGAGAAGAACCTAATGCGCTACCTGACGTGTAAGGGAATGGCTCACTGTAAGGCAAAGCATTTACCGGTTTGCAAACAGGTGCAGCTAATGTTGCAGGATAGGAACAAACTCCATTTACAACATTTACTGTAAGGTTAGTTCCTTCTGTAACTCCATTAATTAAGATATTACCAGCAGCAACTGTATTAGGATTGTCACCAGCTACAGTTCCAGACGAAGGTGTAATTACATAACCAGTTGTTCCGCCTCCTGTAAAAGGAATAGTTGCTGTATAAGTATCAATTCCAGATGTAATAGCGTCACAAACTCCGGTTGGATTTCCAAGAACTAGAGTACATGAAGGGTTAAAGTTGAAAACTTTAATATCATCTAATCTAATTTGACCAGCCGTTGTAGGTTGGGTAAAACGTAAAGATAGTGTAGATGAAGAAGGTAATACTCCTCCAGGAATTGATACTAATGCCCAAGAAGTAGAAGGGTTATTTGTAAAAACAATTGGAGTCCATGTTGGAGTAGCTGCAGAAGCATTAGTGCTGTATTCAACAATTACCTGAACCGTTGCAAAAGTTGCAGTCGAATAACCAAAAGTCATTTGAATATTAGCAGAAGAATAAGCAGAAGTATTTATTCCATCTATTTGGAAGTATTTACCTGCGGTTGAAGTAAGGAAAATATTTCCTCCGCCAGAAGCTCCGCTATAAGTAGAAGAAGCTCCAGTAACCCTAACGTCTCCAGTTCCAGTATATACTATTGGAGCGCCATTTTGAAAAGTTGCAGGGGCAGTTCCAGTTGCATAAGCGGGGATTAGAGTAGTGGCAGTAGGCAGCCCCATGTTTTCGGAGTAAATAGTCTGTCCAAAAGAAACAGATGTAACTACTAACAATAATAAAATGTAAAGTTTTTTCATGATTTTTAATATAAAATTATTTGACAAAGGTAATTACTATTTTTTTTAAATGAAAAAAAATCACGTAAACAAATAGTTAATGAATATTAGTTAATTATCTGATAATTAATTTTCTTGTAGCGCTAGAATCTCCTTCTTCGATTTTAATAAAATAAACACCTGGGGAAAGTGTTGCAATATTCAATTCTTTGGAGGTCAAAAGTGTTTGAAATACTTTTTTACCTAACACATCAAAGATTGTAATTTGCTTATCGTCGTTGGATTTAGAGGATATATATATTTTACCATTAGTAACAGGATTCGGGTAAAAGTTTAAACCCTCAATTGAATTTTCCTGCACTTTTGGTTGTTGTTTTTGATCTTGTGCTATAGCAGTTGTAGTGCTTAAGCCAAGGAAAAACAAAAAGATATATAAGTAATTTTTCGTCATGTGATTCATTTCGTCGTAGCAAATATATATAAATTAATTCAAATAGTATGCCAAATTATTACTAATTGTATGTTATTTTATTATTATTGTTTTGAACAATAGTATTTTATATTAAATTTTGTAAAAAAAATCTATTAATTCAATTTTTATTTTAATGAATTAATGATTTGAATTGTTGCCTCGAAAACCATTTTGTATAGTTGAATTTATATTAAAATTCAGTCTATTATATAATCACTAATAGTGTTAATTATATTCAATATTAAGTTAGTATTGTAAATTATAGTCATTTTGATTCTTATGGATTGTTTTCATATTGTTACTTTAATGTTATTATATTGTTTTGTGGTTGAATATTTCTATTGTTTTGTATTATCTTTACAATCGCATCCTAAACACTTTTTACTTTTATGAAAAAGAAAGAAATTAAAATATTATTAGTAGATGATGAACCAGATATTATTGAAATAGTTAGTTATAATTTATCTCAAGAAGGATATAGTATTACTACTGCTTCTAATGGAAAAGAAGCGATAGAGGTTGCTTTAAAAGTGCATCCGCATTTAATAATTATGGATGTGATGATGCCTGAAATGGATGGGATGGAAGCTTGTGAAAACATCCGAAAAATCCCTGAATTAAGTAATACTATTATTGCTTTTCTAACTGCTAGAAGTGAAGATTATTCTCAAGTTGCAGGTTTTGAAGCAGGCGCTGATGATTATATTCCAAAACCCATCAAACCAAAACTATTAGTTAGTAAAGTAAAAGCATTGTTAAGAAGGTTAAAAGAAGACAATTTTACTAATGAAAATTTAAACGTTGGTGGAATAATAATAAATCGTGAGGAATATAAAATACTGATGGAAAACAAAGAGATTGTTCTTCCAAGAAAAGAATTTGAACTGTTTTATTTGCTTGCTTCTAAACCAGGAAAAGTATTTAAAAGAGAAGAAATTCTAGATAAGGTATGGGGAAATGATGTGATCGTTGGAGGTCGTACTATTGATGTTCATATTAGAAAATTACGCGAAAAAATTGGCGACGATTTTTTTAAAACTATTAAAGGGGTAGGTTATAAATTTGAGATTTAAACCACAAAATAAAATATAGGAGATAGTAAATAAATGTCATTTAGCTTTAAAAAAACTTATACTTTTGCAGTAATATCTGCTCTTTACATTACACTTTTTTCAACTTCTTTAGTAGCAATATTATTACTTTTATTTGCTACTTTTTCTTGGATTTTATGTCTGATTTTTGCTTTATGTATCGCTTTTTTCGCCTTTTTTGTAGTCCAATATAGGGTTGAACATTTTATATACAGAAGGGTGAAAAAGATTTATGACGATGTTTCTCTTTTAGATTCCTCAACTCTTCGCACGCAATCAATTACTACTGATATGGCAACTTTAACTCGAGAGGTTAAAAAATTTGCTAAGGATAAAAAAATAGAAATCGAGAACTTAAAAGTCCGTGAAGAATACCGAAGAGAATTTATGGGAAATGTTTCTCACGAATTAAAAACTCCACTTTTTACTGTTCAAGGTTATCTTTCAACGTTGCTTGATGGCGCTATGAAAGACAAAGATTTACGAAAAAAATATTTAGAAAGAGCTGAAAAAGGTGTCGAGCGCCTTATTTATATTGTAGAAGATTTAGACATGATTTCTAAATTAGAAATGGGACAATTAAATCTAGAATTTACCGAGTTTAATATTGTAGAATTGATTCAAAATGTATTTGATTTATTGGAAATGAACGCTGATAAAAAGAATATTATTTTAATGTTTGATAGAAAATATAATAGAGTAATTAATGTTGTTGCAGATCAAGAAAAAATACAGCAGGCAGTTACTAATCTGGTTATTAACTCTATAAAATATGGCAAAGAAAACGGAACTACTGAAGTAACTATAGATGATTTAGTAAATAACAAAATCATAGTAAAAATCAGTGATAATGGAGAAGGTATAGAACAACAATATATTCCTAGACTTTTTGAACGTTTCTTTAGAGTTGATAAAAGTGGTGCCCGAAGTGAAGGTGGATCCGGACTTGGACTTTCAATAGTGAAGCATATTATTGAAGGGCATAATGAAAAAATTAATGTTCACAGCGAATACGGAGTAGGATCGGAGTTTTCATTTACTTTGGAAAAGTCCAAATAATTCGCTCCAATTAGTATTAGAATTTATTTTAGGTAAACCATTAAATAAATGCATTGCGTTTAAGTGCTCTAATCTAAATCTACTCTGTTTAATACTTGGAACAAAGCCTTGATATTTATATTTGCTAGCTAAATATTCTTGTTCAAATTGCCCTGGAGTTGGAATAAAATAAGCTTTCTTTTCTAATTTTGTCAAATCCATAATTGTAGTATAACCTGATCTAGAAAGAACCATTTCACTTTCATTAAAGGTTGTTTCTAACTGTTCAGTTTGCATATAATTGTAGAAAGTGACATTGCCAATTTGCTCTATTTTTTGCTCAGCTTCTACCACACCTTTAATAAATACTACTTTATTGCTATAGTTTTTCAGTCTTTCTATAAGCTTTTCTTCTAATAATGTTCTCTGTGGTTCAGGTCCAGATAAGAGAATCATTAATTTATATTTTATTGGAATATTCTTTTTTTCCATCCTACTTAATAGTCCAATATATTTAATTGTAAGATTTGTATTAATTAAATGTCCCAATTCTCCTGATAAATTATTTTTTCCTTCAATATCAGGTACCCAACATTCCTTAAATTTTCTTATGAAATAGCTATGAATTTTACTTGAAATCCAGGTGGTGCTTCCTGATAATACCTTTAATTGATGTGTAATGTAAACTGATGGAACCCTCTTGCTATAAACCCCTAAACGATTGTCAGAAATAATACCTCCAAGTGAATGTTCTTTAATCCATTTATTAACTAATTTTCTTTCGGATACTATTGCTTTTGCTATTATTGGACTTTTGAAAAGTAGTTTTAATTTAAAGTATCGATAATTTTTTGGATATTTAATACTGTAAGATGGTAATTCAAGAGAAGTTAAATGTGGAAATTCCTTTTTTAACAATAATAACGAAGGTCCATCGGAAGCAATTATTGGATTATATCCGTTTTTTTCAAGTTCTTTAATAATAATAATGCAACGCGCTGCATGGCCTAAACCCCAGTTTAACGGCGCCACTAAAATATTTGTAGGTAATTTATTAGTAGTCATTGGGCGTAACTGTATTAATATTTGCAGTGCAATATATAAAAAAAAATATAAACATATATTTTCTTAATTTTGTCAAAACATTAAATTAAGTCGTGGGAAGTAAAAACAAGTTAAAAAGATTCAAGGAAAACGAAACATTCAATAATGTTTTTCAACCTACAAGAGAAGAAGTAGTTAGTGATAGTTTCCCTTTAAGAGGAAAATGGAATAGTGATTTCTTTAATAATAACAATCCAATAATTATTGAATTAGGATGTGGTAAAGGAGAATATTCAGTTGGTTTGGCAGCTCTATTTCCGGATAAAAATTTTGTAGGTATCGATATTAAAGGTGCTCGTTTTTGGAGGGGTGCTAAAACTGCTGTAGAAGATCAAATGCATAATGTGGCATTTATTAGAACTCAAATTGAGTTAGTTAACCATATTTTTTCCGATGGAGAAGTGTATGAAATATGGATTACTTTTCCTGATCCTCAAATTAAATATAAACGTACAAAGCACCGAATGACAAATTCAGAATTTTTACAATTGTATAAAAAAATATTGAAACCCGACGGTGTAGTAAACTTAAAAACGGATAGTGAATTTATGCATGGTTATACCTTAGGGCTTTTGCATGGTGAAGGTCACGAAGTTCTATATGCTAATCATAATGTATATAAAAATGAAGGGGCGCCAAGCGAAGTGACAAGTATTCAAACATTTTACGAAAAACAATACTTAGAAATTAATAAAGCAATTACGTATATTCGTTTTAAAATTAAATAAATGTCCATTATTAAGCTCTTTCTTTTCGGGTATTTAGCAGCAGTTGTAGGTGTTACTCCGCCAGGTTTAATAAATATGACAGCTGCTAAAATAAGTCTTATTGATGGAAAAAAAAGATCAATGGTTTTCGTTTTGGGTGCCTTACTACTGATTTTTTTTCAAACGTATATTTCTGTATTTTTTGCTCAATATATAAATCTTCACAATGAAGTGGTTATTTTACTTCGAGAAATCGGGCTAATAATTTTTTTAGTATTAACGATATACTTCTTCAAATTTGCCAAAAAACCCACAATAAGTCATGAAGATCATGCCGTTGTAAAAAGTAAACGCAGTAGATTCTTTGTAGGAATGTTTGTTTCAGCAATCAATTTTTTTCCTATACCTTATTATGTATTAATAAGTATTACTTTGGCATCTTACGGAATTCTTGCTTTTAATACATTGCTAGAGTTAAGTTTTGTTATAGGTGCTGTATTAGGATCTAGTACAATATTTTATTTATATGTTGTATTCTTTAATAAATTGAAATCCAAAGCTGATTTTTTTATTAATAATATGAATAAAATAATAGGAACTATTACCGGAATAGTTGCTTTATTAACCTTGTTCAATCTTGCTAAATATTACTTTTAATGGAAGAAAATTTCTTTGAAAAAGTATATGCAATCGCAAAACAAATTCCCGAAGGGAGAGTAACTTCTTATGGGGCAATAGCCAAAGCTCTAGGAACGGCGCGCTCTGCAAGAATGGTTGGTTGGGCAATGAATGCCTCCCACAATTTAGACGATGTTCCAGCTCATAGAGTAGTTAATAGAAATGGATTGCTAACTGGTAAACATCATTTTGATGGAACCAATCTCATGCAACAACTTTTAGAAAACGAAGGTGTAAAAGTGGTTGAAAATCAAATTTTAGATTTTGATAAGCTTTTTTGGGAGCCAAATTTAGAGCAATTTTAAAGATAATATTCCGATACTTTTCCTAAGAAAACTTTAACCTCTAAATTCATTAAATTTTAAACTTCTTAGTATCTTTGCAGTTGATATTCAGTTTAAATAAATTAAGGTTTCAATTGCAAAAACCATAATAAACAAACGATAAACGAAAAATGAAACTAGATAGAAAAGAAATCCTAAAAGCACTTGAAACCATTACTATTGCTGGTGAAGGAAAAAATATGGTTGAGAGTGGTGCTGTGAAAAATGTAATCACTTTTGGTGATGAGGTTGTAGTAGATTTAGTACTTTCTACTCCTGCAATGCACATAAAAAAGAGAGCAGAAGACGATATCAAAAAATTAATTCACGAACAATTTTCTGCAGATGCAGTGGTGAAAGTAAATATTAAGGTAGAAGCTAAAGAAAATCCAAACGAAATTAAAGGGAAATCTATACCAGGAATCAGTAATGTTATTGCTGTTGCTTCTGGAAAAGGAGGCGTTGGAAAATCAACTATTACAGCCAATTTAGCTGTGTCATTAGCTAAAATGGGATTTAAAGTTGGAGTTCTTGATGCCGATATTTACGGACCAAGCATGCCAATCATGTTTGATGTGGAAAACGAAAAACCAATTTCTATTGAAGTCGATGGTAAATCGAAAATGAAACCTATAGAAAGTTACGAAATAAAATTACTTTCCATCGGATTTTTCACTTCCCCAAGTCAAGCAGTAATTTGGAGAGGACCAATGGCAGCCAAAGCATTAAACCAAATGATATTTGATGCTGATTGGGGAGAATTAGACTTTATGTTAATCGATTTGCCTCCAGGAACCGGTGACATTCATTTATCTATCATGCAATCCATGCCAATTACGGGTGCCGTTATTGTTAGTACACCACAAGCTGTGGCCCTAGCAGACACAAGAAAAGGAGTGTCTATGTTTTTATCCGAAAGTATTAATGTTCCAGTTTTAGGAATTATTGAAAATATGGCCTACTTCACTCCAGAAGAATTACCTGAAAATAAATATTACATTTTCGGAAAAGAAGGGGCTAAAAATCTTGCTGAAGATTTGCAGGTTCCTTTCTTAGGAGAAGTGCCATTAGTGCAAAGCATTCGCGAAGCAGGAGATTACGGTCGCCCAGCAGCATTGCAAACGGCTTCACCATTAGAGAAAGTTTTTGAAGATATAGCAAGAAATGTAGTACAAGAAACAGTAAAACGAAACGAAAATCTTGCACCAACTGAAGCTATTAAAATAACAACAATGGCAGGATGTTCCGCGGTAAAAAGTAGATTGAAAAAAGTTTAGACTGCATAGATTTTTAGATTTCTTAGAATAAAAAAATCTAAAATAATACAGTTCTAAATCTAATAAAGTCTAACTATCTAAATAATCTAAAAAGTCTAAAAAATGACACATGAAGAGTTAACATTAAATATCGAAAAAGCACTTGAAGAAATTCGACCTTTCTTGAATTCCGATGGTGGAGATATTAGTTTAATTACCATTGAAGATGAAAAACACGTAAAAGTTCAATTTCAAGGCGCTTGCACAAGTTGTAGTGTGAACCAAATGACTTTAAAAGCAGGGGTTGAGACTACAATAAAAAAATATGCACCGCAAATAGAAACAGTTGAGAATATTGCTTAATGTTTTTTGGCGTTTCCTTTCAGGTCGGGCTTTTCGTTCTAATCTTTTGTTTTTAAAGAAAAAACAAAAGGATTTCCACTATAATCCCTAACGCATCTTGAACTGATAAATATCATACACATAAAAATTTATTTTTTAGAATTTTGCACGCTCAACTTCTAAACTAATGAACTTATAAATTTCTAAAATGATTGAAACCGATATACTTATTATAGGCGCTGGTCCAACTGGACTTTTTGCTGTATTTGAAGCAGGATTACTACAATTAAAATGTCATATAATAGATGCGCTTCCTCAACCTGGCGGGCAATTAGCTGAATTATATCCCAAAAAGCCAATCTTTGATATTCCGGGTTACCCTGAAGTTTTAGCAGGAGATTTGGTAACCAATTTAATGGAACAAATAAAGCAATTTCAACCAGGATTTACCTTGGCTGAAACTGCTGAAACTATTGATACATTAGAAGATGGAACATTTATTGTCACTACTAATAAAGGTACAAAACATCACGCTAAAGCCGTAGCAATTGCAGGTGGCTTAGGAACATTTGAACCTAGAAAACCACAATTGGAAAACATCTCTTTTTATGAAGAAAAAGGAGTGGAATATTTTGTAAAAGACCCCGAATTGTTCAGGAATAAACGTGTGGTAATTGCCGGAGGAGGTGACTCTGCTCTAGATTGGAGTGTTTTTCTTTCGGATGTAGCATCAGAAGTGACTTTAGTTCATAGAAGAAATGAATTTCGTGGTGCTTTAGATTCTGTAGAGAAAGTACAAGAATTAAAAAAACAAGGAAAAATAAACTTAATTACTCCAGCAGAAGTTGTTGCAATAAATGGAAAAGATCATGTAGAAAATATTGTTCTTGAAAACGAAGGCGTTCAACAAGTTTTAGAAACCGATTTCTTTATCCCGCTTTTTGGACTTACCCCAAAGTTGGGAGCAATTGCAAATTGGGGATTAGAGATTGAAAAAAATGCAATCAAAGTAAATAATGCTTTAGATTATCAAACTAATATTCCTGGCATTTATGCAATAGGAGATGTTAATATATATCCAGGCAAATTAAAACTGATTCTTTGTGGTTTCCATGAAGCAACATTAATGTGCCAAAGTGTTTATCAGAGAATTAATCCAGGAAAAAGATACGTGCTTAAATATACAACCGTTTCTGGTGTTGATGGTTTTGACGGAAGTAGAAAAGAAGCAGAAAAAGCAGTTGTGAAATCGATAGAATAAATATTTATATTTGTTTTTTAAAATAGTGTTATGGATAATTTTAGAATGAATAGAAGCGTAGTTTCAAAATCTACATTTGAAGAAGCAGATGATCATGTTACTTTTTACAAAGATAAAACACCATTGGAACGATTAAATCACGCTTGTTATATAATTAATTCTATTTTTAATGTAACTCCAAACACGAAAGTTGATAGAAAAGTAACGTTTGCAAGAAAACATGTCAAATAATATTTTCAATTTTGATTTTTTAGAATTTCTTAAACTATTAGAGAAACATGAAGTTGATTTTTTATTAGTTGGGGGGTATGCAGTTGTTTTACATGGCTATATTAGAAGTACAGGAGATATAGATTTATGGATTGAAAGAACAGATACTAATTATGAAAAATTAATTAAAGTATATTTAGATTTTAGCGCACCTATATTTCCAAAAGAACAATTTTCAAATCCTAAATTTAATGTTTGGGGAATTGGAGTTG
This sequence comes from uncultured Bacteroidota bacterium, assembly GCA_903838055.1. GTDB lineage: Bacteria > Bacteroidota > Bacteroidia > Flavobacteriales > Flavobacteriaceae > Flavobacterium. The sequence continues at coordinate 35,536 of CAILWV010000048.1, forward strand.
AGCCCTCTAAAATTGAAATACTAACTCAAGTTGATGGATTATTATTTAATGAAAGTTTTAAAAAGCGTAAATTTTTTAAAGTTGATAATTTTCAAATTCCTTACATTGATTTTGACGATTTAATTAAAAATAAATTAATATCAGGAAGGTATAAAGATTTAGCCGATATTGAACAATTAAGAAAGCTCAAAAAATAATAATGCCACAAGACATTACCATAAAAATTACCGACAGAAAAGGAGTGAAACACGAAGTTCTCGCACCAACAGATATGAACCTTAATATAATGGAATTAATTCGAATGTATGAATTAGCCGAAGAAGGTACCGTTGGTGTTTGTGGCGGAATGGCAATGTGTGCTTCATGTCAATGCTATGTTTTAAACGATGTTTTAAAAACGGATCGCAATGATGATGAAGAAGCAATGTTGTCAGAGGCATATCATGTAAAACCAAATAGTAGACTGGGATGTCAAATTCCTATTTCAGAGGATATTGACGGACTAGAAATAGAAATAGCCCCAGAACAATAAAAAAGCGAGATTATAATCTCGCTTTTTTTATTAGATAAGTACCAGTTCTTTTTGAGTTATTTGCTCTTTAATCGCATCCCAAAGTCCGATACGTTTTTCAAGTGCTTGTTTTGAAATTTCTTCCACCTCTTTCCATTTTACTTCCTTGTTTTCACATAATTCGGTTACCATTTTCATTGCCATAGGTCCATGCTCATCGGCATCGAGTTCAATATGTCTTTCAAAATAGTAAATCAATTTAGATAGATCAGTTTCTGGGAAATTAATTTGAAAATTCTTCAAGATTTCGGTAAACATGCTCGGAATTAAATCTTCTCTTCCAAAGGTAAATGCAGCCGCTATTTCATGGGCTTTGCCTTCTTCAATAACTCTAAATGTAAAATCTAAAAATGCTTTTACATTTGGATGTAAGTCACTTTGCTTTATTGAAACAAAAATGTTTTGCGTTGCTTTTACATTTTCAAGAAAAGCAATAATAGCATCTGTTTTGGCGCCGCATTGTTGCATAGCATCTAAATACATTTCAAAATGACTTTGTCTTGTTCCATCTAATGCTAAATCAGTCTCTTCGGCAACCACTATCTCATTAATTAAATAACGCATTTCTGGATTTCCAATAGGCAGCCAGGGAGTGGTGGTGCAGGTAAGTTTGTTTTGTAAAGCCTTTAGTAAAGACATAAAATCCCAAACCGCATAAATATGGTTTTCTAAAAAACAATGTAAATCTTCAATAGTTTTTACTTTTTCGTATAGCGAATGGGTAAGTAATTGATTTTTATAATCTTGAATATTTTTATTGATAGTAGGTATTGTCATTTTTTGTTTTTTTGAAATAATTTAAACAAGTTAATAGCAGTAATATAAAATCTATTTTAGACCTAAATAATTCTACACAAAAGTAAAAAAGCTCCTCCTAGAAATGAAATTTTTAATTAAATTTTATGAATTGTTTGCCTAATTTATTTTTATTTCATTTTTAACGTTAAAAAATAAAATCATGTTTAGCGAAAACATTTTTTCTAATGTTAATTTAATATTATTATTAACTTACTATTAATGAGTTATGTATTTATTTTCCATTATTAATACACAAAATATTAAAAAAAAAATTATATTTGCAGGAATTATAGTACATTTTTTCATTTTAAATCAAAGGTAGAAATATTGATTAAATTGAAAAAGTGTGTTTTAATTAACATATTAATAATAAACCCCATTTCTAATTATGAAAATAATTACAATTCTTAAAAATCTTTTGTTTTTTTTGGAAAACAAAACAGCTATTAATGATGGATTTCTAGTAACAAAAAACAAAAAGAAAAGTTCTTTGTTGTTGAGTAGCATGGCTCTTTTTGTCTTACTTTTCTTTTTTGGTGCGAAAACAAATGCTCAAAGTGTAACCATTTCATCTAGCGATACAGATAATATTATTTGTTCAGGAACAAGTGTAACTTTTACTGCAAATCCTATACTTGAAGGAGAAGTTGTTATGCATTACCAATGGAAAATTGATGGTAATGATGTTGGCACGGATAGTGATACTTATACTACAACAAGTTTAACAAATGGGCAAAGTGTTACAGTTGCAATTACAACTGATTTAGCTAATGTTTATTCTTGTGAACCTATAGAAACAGAAGTTGTAGCAATTTCTACAGCAAGTGTAGTTATTGCATCTAGTGATTCAGACAATAGTATATGTTCTGGAAGTGCAGTAACTTTTACAGCAACTGCAACAAATGGAGGAGCATCACCAACTTACCAATGGAAGAAAAACGGAGAGAATGTTGAAGGAGCTACTGGTGCAACTTATCAAACTAGTTCTCTTATAGATTCAGATTCAGTAACAGTAGTTATGACATCTAATGCTACATGTGTTAGTTCAACACCTGTTACTACTACTGCTATAGAAACAGAAGTTATAGCAATTTCTACAGCAAGTGTAGTTATTGCATCTAGTGATTCAGACA
>CAILWV010000049.1 GCA_903838055.1 uncultured Bacteroidota bacterium
CGTTGACGGATATGGAGACTACGAATTTAGTTTAGATGATGGTCCACGACAAGCAAGTAATGTATTTGAAAACGTAGGATTAGGGGAGCACTTTGTAACAGTTTGGGATACTAAAGGAGGAATCGCAATAAGTTGTGATCCATTAGTGATAAGCCATATAGAAACAATAGATTATCCACATTATTTTACTCCAAATGGCGATGGAATTCATGATACATGGAATATTAGTGGATTACAAAATGATTTTAGCGCAAAAATTTATATATTTGACCGCTACGGAAAATTAGTAAAACAAATAAGTCCGCAAGGGCTAGGATGGGACGGAACCTACAACGGAATCCTACTGCCATCAACAGATTATTGGTTTACCGTGGACTATAGCGAAGCCGCAGCTTACAAACAATTTAAAGCGCATTTCTCGCTTAAACGATAAAAATAAATACCTAAGAGTGCTAGAGAAATCTAGCACTTTTTTTTGCAATATTCAGATTTTTAAAATATATTTTTTTTTAATTCCTATTTCACAAAAGACAAAGCCTGAAATAGTCCTGATTGAAAAGGAAATCCTGCTATTGCAATAAATTGAATAATGTAATAAATAGTTTTTTCCATTGCAATGGCAGATTGCAATGAAAAGCAGGAAATGGGATTGTTAATATGCCTAAAGTTTCACTCTAAATAAAAAAAAACAGGAATCTAACATCTATTTTCTTAATTCTTTTTTGTTGATTACTAAAAAAGCATTACTTTTGCAAACCTTTTGGCGAAGAAGAGTTTCCTTTAGGTATCAACTAATTATGTAAAACACTGCTGCTGTTTTCTATTCGATAATAAACTCAAGAGACACGGTATACAAATTTTTTATCAGCATGTCTGAAATTAACAAAGAACAACAAGATTTTTTAAATGATTTTAACTGGCACAATTACGCAGAAGGAATTGATGTAGTAGATCAAAAAAACTTACAAGAATTTGAAGATTTAGTATCAAAAACTTTTATTGATACTGATCAAGAAGAAGTAGTTGAAGGGGTAGTAGTAAGAATTACTGACCGTGATGCTATTGTTGACATTAACGCAAAATCGGAAGGTGTTATTTCATTAAATGAATTCCGTTACAACCCAAACTTAAAAGTTGGTGACAAAGTAGAAGTATTAATTGATATCCGTGAGGATAAAACAGGTCAATTAGTATTGTCTCACAGAAAAGCAAGAACTATTAAATCTTGGGATAGAGTAATATCTGCAAACGAAACAGGTGAAATTGTTACTGGATTCGTAAAATGTAGAACTAAAGGTGGTATGATTGTAGATGTTTTTGGAATTGAAGCATTCTTACCAGGTTCACAAATTGATGTGAAACCAATTCGTGACTACGATGTATATGTAAACAAAATGATGGAATTTAAAGTTGTGAAAATTAATCACGAATTTAAAAACGTTGTAGTTTCTCATAAAGCGCTTATTGAAGCAGATATCGAAGTTCAGAAAAAAGAAATTATAGGTCAATTAGAAAAAGGACAAGTATTAGAAGGTGTTGTTAAAAACATTACTTCTTATGGTGTGTTTATTGACTTAGGTGGTGTTGATGGATTAATCCACATTACTGACTTATCTTGGTCAAGAATTAATCACCCAAGTGAAGTTCTTGAATTAGATCAAAAATTAAACGTAGTTATTCTTGATTTTGATGATGAGAAAACAAGAATCCAATTAGGTTTAAAACAATTAAACGCTCATCCATGGGATGCACTTGGTGCAGAACTTAAAGTTGGTGATAAAGTGAAAGGTAAAGTTGTAGTTATTGCTGACTATGGTGCTTTCATTGAAGTTGCTGAAGGTGTTGAAGGTTTAATTCACGTTTCTGAAATGTCATGGTCAACTCACTTAAGAAGTGCTCAAGATTTCGTTAAAGTAGGAGATGTAGTGGAAGCTGTTATCTTAACTTTAGACAGAGACGAAAGAAAAATGTCTTTAGGTATTAAGCAATTAACTCAAGATCCTTGGACTGATATTACTGCTAAATATCCTGTTGCTTCTAAACATACAGGTATAGTTAGAAACTTTACTAACTTTGGTATCTTCGTAGAATTAGAAGAAGGTATTGATGGTTTAGTTTATATCTCTGATTTATCTTGGACTAAAAAAATCAAACATCCATCAGAATTTGTAAACGTTGGAGACAAATTGGAAGTGGTAGTATTGGAATTAGATGTTGATGGTCGTAAATTATCTTTAGGACACAAACAAACTACTGCTAATCCTTGGGACAATCATGAAGCTGCTTTTGCTGTTGGAACTATCCACAACGGAACAATTGCTGAAATTGTTGACAAAGGAGCTACAGTAGATTTCGGAGAAGATGTTGTTGCGTTTATTCCAACTCGTCACTTAGAAAAAGAAGACGGTAAAAAATTGAAAAAAGGCGATGTAGCTGATTTCAAAGTTATCGAATTCAATAAAGAATTCAAAAGAGTAGTTGCTTCGCATACTGCTATCTTTAGAGAAGAAGAAGAGAAAAATGTTAAAACAGCTACTGAATCTGTTGCTGCTGCTAACAATAATAACCAAGCATCTACTCTAGGAGATAATAATGATATTCTTGCTGAATTAAAAGCTAAAATGGAAAAAGGAGGAAACTAATTCTCTAATTCTTATAAATACTAAAAGCGTCACAGAAATGAGGCGCTTTTTTTGTTTATTATTAGCCTTTTCTTTTTATGAAAAACAGTGTATATTAAGTAATTTAATCTTCGGGTTATAACAAAGTAGTATATGGTTTTTGAACTATCCGGATGTCTTTAGTCTATTGGGAAATATTGACAAGCATTCCAGAAACTTTAAAAGTCTGATAAAAAAAGCACAAAAAAACACTCTTGTAAATGAGTGTTTTTTCTACTTATTGAATAAGTTTTTATTATCTTAATTGAGCTCCTAATTGATTTTCAAAATTAGATTGTAATTTCCCCATAATTTTATCAATTTGAACATCAGTCAATGTTTTAGTAGTATCTTGAATTGTAAAACTTACAGCATAGGATTTTTTCCCTTCTGGTAATTTTTTTCCTTCATACACATCAAATAGGTTTATATCTTTTAATAGAGACTTCTCTGTTTGAAGTGCAATGTTATAGATAGATTCAAATGCAATGTTATTATCTAATAGTAAAGCAAAATCGCGACGTACTTCAGGATATTTTGCAATAGCAGAAAATTTCACTTTATTGTTTATTAATTTAAGGATTAAATCCCAATTAAATTCAGCATAAAACACTTCTTGCTTGATGTCAAAATGTTTCAAAATTGATTTTTTAACCGTTCCCATTTCAACTAAAATATCATTTCCTAATGCAAAAGCTATGCCTTCTGCGAAGATATCATTTTTGAAAGGAACATTTTGTGTTTTATGAAGAGCTAATCTTTGTAATATTGAGCTGACATATCCTTTAAATAAAAAGAAATCAGATGGCTTTTGTGGGGTTGTCCAACTTTCTGCAATTCGGTTTCCGGTAGTGAAAAGCGTTAAATGTTTCTTTTCGTTATATCCAGATAATAATTTTTGGTAGCTTTTTCCGAATTCGAATAACTTTAAATCGCTATTTCTTCTGTTGATGTTATAGGATAATGCTTCCAAGCCAGAAAACAACATTGATTGTCGCATTACCGATAAATCATTACTCAAAGGATTCAATATAGTAACATTATTTTCTTCTTTCAATTGCTCTGAAAGTTTTAAATAATCTGGTGTAGTTAACGAATTTGCCATCATTTCATGAAATCCTAATGAGTTCAATTGATTGGCTATAATATTTTGTACTTTGTAATCTTCAGTTCTTGGGGAATTGGAAACTGTAGCATTTAATTTTTTTGTAAAATCAATGTTATTATAACCATAAACTCGAAGTATTTCTTCAATTACATCTACTTCTCTTTGCACATCCACTCTATAAGCAGGGATGATTAATCCCATACCTGCATCAGATGAGCTATTTACTTTAATGTCCAAAGACGCAACAATCTTTTTAATAGTTTCCTTTGGTAATTCTTGACCAATTAATTTGAACGTTTTTTCATAGTTTAAGAAAACAGCAAAATCTTCTATTTTCTTTGGATATAAATCAATAATATCTGAAGTAATTTCTCCCCCAGCAACTTCTTGAATTAATATTGCAGCTCGTTTTATTGCATATTGAGTTATTTCTGGATCTATTCCTCTTTCAAATCGGAAAGATGCATCCGTACTCAATCCATGTCTTTTAGCTGTTTTTCGAATTGCAACCGGATTAAAATAAGCACTTTCTAAAAATATACTTGTAGTTTTTTCAGACACACCAGAATCTTTTCCTCCAAAAACCCCAGCAATGCATAATGGTCCTTTTTCGTCACAAATCATTATATCTTCTTCGTGAAGTGTTCGTTCAACAGAATCAAGAGTAGTGAATTTTGTACCGCCAGCTATTGTTTTAACTGTAATTTTTCCTTGAATTTGAGATGCATCAAAGGCATGAAGTGGTTGCCCTAATTCGTGTAATACATAATTAGTAACGTCAATTATGTTGTTTTTAGGAGTAAGGCCAATTGCTTTTAATCGGTTTTGTAGCCAACTTGGAGATTCTTTAATGGTAACTCCAGAAATAGTTACTCCACAATAACGAGGCACCAATTTAGAATCAATTACGTTAATATCAATTTTTAAGGTACGTTTATCCACTTTGAATTTAGAAACCGATGGAGTAATCAATTCTAAAGAAGCATTTTTTTGTAATAATCCAGCTCTTAAATCTCTTGCAACTCCCATATGAGACATAGCATCAGCACGATTAGGTGTTAATCCTATTTCAAAAACCTCATCATTTTCAATATTAAAAACTTTGGCTGCAGGTGTTCCAGGTACTAAACTATCGTCTAATATCATAATGCCGTCATGACTTGTTCCTAATCCGAGTTCGTCTTCAGCACAAATCATTCCATGGCTTTCTTGTCCACGTATTTTTCCTTTCTTAATTTCAAATGCTTCTCCTTCTTTATCAAAAAGTTTAGTGCCAATAGTCGCAACAGGAACTTTTTGTCCTGCAGCAACATTACTCGCTCCGCAAACAATTTGTACTGGAGTACCAGTTCCAAGATCTACCGTTGTTACTTTCAATCTATCTGCGTCGGGGTGTTTTTCACAGGTTAATACATGACCAACAACCACGCCTTGAAGACCACCTTTTATAGATTCATATTTTTCAACCATTTCAACTTCTAAACCTAAATCGGTAAGAATATTAGAAATATCTTCGGAAGGAGCGTCTATTTTTAAAAATTGTTTTAACCAGTTGTATGAAATCTTCATGGTATTCGAATAATATTTAGAGCGTCAAAGATAAGTATTGTAGATTTTACATTAAAATATATTTACATCAAATAATCATTTCTTTTATTTTGATAATATGATTATAAATTAAAGGTTATTATTAGATATTTATAAATAATAGGTCTAATAATTTCACTCTTAACAATTTTGTGCTATAAAATGATTTTTTTGTGCTACTTTTTTTTCTTAAACGTTGGTACTTTTGAATAAACCTAAAAACAAATAAAAATGAGTAACTTAATTCAAAGACCGCAATTAAAAGAAAAGTATGATAATTATATCAACGGAACATGGACTGCACCTTCAACAGGATTGTATTTCGAAGTAGTTTCTCCAGTTGATGGAAAATTATTAGCTAAAGCGGCACATTCTACAAAATTAGATGTTGAAATGGCTGTAAATGCTGCACACGAAGCATTTAAAACATGGAGCCAAACTTCTGCCACTGAAAGAAGTAACATATTGAACAAAATTGCTGATAGAATAGAAGCAAATTTAGAACACATTGCTATTGTGGAAACTCTTGACAATGGGAAAGCAGTTAGAGAAACCATAAACGCTGATATTCCTTTATCAGTTGATCATTTCCGTTATTTTGCTAGTGTAATACGTGCTGAAGAAGGATCTATTAATGAATTGGATAAAGATACGGTTTCTATAATTGTTAATGAACCACTTGGAGTAATAGCACAAATCATTCCTTGGAATTTTCCAATATTAATGGCGGTTTGGAAACTTGCTCCAGCTCTTGCAGCAGGAAATTGTGTGGTTCTTAAACCAGCAGAAAGTACTCCAATTTCTATTATGGTTTTAATGGAAATTATAGGTGATTTACTTCCTCCAGGTGTTATTAATGTTGTTAACGGTTTTGGTGCTGAGTTGGGAAGAACTTTAGTTACAAATCCTAAAGTTTCTAAAGCGGCTTTTACCGGATCTACTGCAACAGGAAGAATGGTAATGCAGTATGCTACTGAAAACATTATTCCAGTGACTTTAGAATTAGGTGGAAAATCACCAAATATTTTCTTTCCATCTGTTATGGATGAAGATGATGCCTTCTTAGATAAAGCTATTGAAGGCGCAGTGCTTTTTGCTTTCAATCAAGGGGAAGTTTGTACTTGTCCATCAAGATTGTTAATTCATGAAGATATCTATGATAAATTTATAGAAAGAGTATTAGAAAGAGTAAAAGCAATTAAAGTTGGAAGCCCTTTAGATTCTACAGTAATGATGGGTGCTCAAGCATCTCAAATTCAAAAAAATAAAATTCTTTCGTATATTAAATTAGGTAAAGAAGAAGGAGCAGAGTTATTGTGTGGTGGAGATGTAAATCATTTAGGTGGTGATTTAGAAGGGGGTTACTATATACAACCAACTCTTTTTAAAGGTCACAATAAAATGAGAATTTTTCAAGAGGAAATTTTTGGTCCAGTATTAGCAGTTACTACTTTTAAAACAACTGAAGAAGCATTAGAAATCGCTAACGATACTATGTATGGTTTAGGTGCTGGAGTTTGGACTCGTGATGCACATGAGTTGTACCAAGTGCCAAGAGCGATTCAAGCGGGTAGAGTATGGGTTAATCAATACCATGCTTATCCAGCAGGCGCACCATTTGGAGGATACAAACAATCGGGTATTGGTAGAGAAAATCACAAAATGATGTTAGACCATTACCGTCAAACTAAAAACATGTTGATTTCATACAACAAAAATAAATTAGGTTTCTTTTAGTAGGTAGATATTTTATAATTTAACCGCAAATTCGCAAATGCTTTTTTTGATGAATTTGCGGTTATTAATTTCAGATTTATGGAAAAAATTAAACGATTAGGAGTAACTCCACAGGCAATGGAAGTGGTGAAAATGCTTCAAGAAAAGTTTGGCGATTTGATGTTTTATCAAGCAGGCGGGTGTTGTGAAGGAACGCAACCGCAATGTTTTGAAAAAGGAGCTTTTTTTCCGAGAACCAACGATGTATGTATTGGTCAGATTGAAGGATTTGATTTTTGGTTGGATAAAGATTTATTTGAATATTGGAAATTCAGCCATTTTACATTGGATGTGACTAATGGATTTGGTCCTGGGGGTTTTTCTTTAGAAACACCCTACGGAAAAACATTTCAGGTTAAATATAGATTGTTTTCAGAAGAGGAAATCAATAATTTAGAAGAAGTAAGATTGAACACTTATGATTAATGATTCACATTCATTAATTGGTATTGTTTAGGTGTTACTCCCTCAAGTTTTTTAAATAATCTAATAAAATAATTACAGTCATCAAATCCAGTTGCATACGAAACTTCATTTATATGTATTTTAGGATTTTTCAATAACTTTTTGGCATATTTTATCTTTTCATTTAAGATATATTCTATAGGACTCATACCTAACTCTCTTTTAAAATATCGATAAAAGGAAGTTGTACTCATGCAGGCCTTTTCACTTAAATCTTTTAAATTAATATTTTCTTGAATATTTTTTTTAATAAACTCAATTGATGCGGATAAAGGACTGTTGATTTCAAATTTAACATCGTCTTCAAATCTTTTTACAGTTTGAGTTTGGATAATTCTTATTAGTAATTCTTGTAAAGTCAAATCCGCCAACGCATCTTTTGTGATTGAAGTACTCATGCATTCTTTAATCAATTTATTAATGGTTGTTGCTAAATCTACATTGTTATAAAAGAAATAATTTTGATAATTCAATTGCCAAAAATGGTTATTTCCTTCTTTAGGATACCTTTCATTAAGAAAATTTAAGGTATCCGTTATTTTAACTTGATCAATTGCTAATGCCAAACATTGAGTTGGATTATTAAAACTTGCTTCAGGAAAATCAATTTTCATTCCAACATTTGACGGAATTACAACCGTTTCTCCTGGCATGTAATCAAAGCCGGGTTCGTCAAATAAGTGCATAACTTTTTTTCCTCGCAACATACTTGTAACCACTAAATCATTAAATTTCAAAGGCACTAAAGTGGATTCTTGGTAGGTTTCGAAAATGTTTAATTCACAATTGTTTAATGAAAAAATGGTTCTATTTTCAACCAAAGTTTTCAACGATTTCTCGTGGGTGAGGGCAGGAGCATGAAGAAATGATTTAATAGACATAAAAAATAATTGGAAAAACTAAATTAGTAAAAATAATTTAATTATAAGGATAAAAGTAAATGTTTGGTATTTGAAAAAGCTATTTATTTAAATAATGAAATAATATATCCTTTTTAATCATTCGTTTTTAACTTTTTATTTTGCAATGTAAAATTGGTGTTAAGTACAATATTATTTTCTAATAAATTATCAATATTATCTCTTTGGGAGCGTTCTAATTTCATAAATCCAAATTCTATTTTAATTTTTTTAGTTGGATAATAATTTAGATTAAGCCCTAATCTGTTTTGATCAAAATTATGTAAACCATTAGTAGAATTCGAATTAACTAAAATTTCATCATATCCAATTAATGATATTTTAGAATTAATATTAAATCTAACACTCATTTTTTCTCTTAAACGAAAATAATCTGGAGTAGTATTAATAAAATTTCTATACTCAATTCCGATTCTATTTTGTAATTTGATTTTAGAAGTGATCTTTTTAGTTAATTCAACAGCACAGGTAAAACGATTTTCATAACTACTAATTTTATTTTTATCATTTTCAGTTTTTATAATTGGATCATTTTCAAAATAAGCAAATGGCGAAACGATAAAAGTAATATTTTCATTTTGCTTATAATAAACCCAAAAACGAATGCTGCTTAATAATTTATAATCCGGAATACTATTGGAATTTTCGTTACTATCTTTTTGCCATCTTTTTTGAAACTCTGCTTCAGCATTAATTTTGTTTGTTAATGGAAGTCCAATAGATATTTTGCTCCAAAAATTTGTGTGGGAGGTGTTTTGAGCAAAAAGAGTTGTAGTGGTTATTAATAAAATAACAATTATTTTTTTCACAAATGTAATATTTAGGGGTAAATTTTTAAGTAAAAAAATATTTAATAAAGAGCAATTATAATAATTTAGATTAGCATGAAGAGTATTAATTTCATATTATTCATTACTTAATCTTGTTTTGTTTTTCTTCTGCAAACCCAATAAGGGATATTCCAATTCCAATATAACTTCCGTTAAAATCAATGATGTCTCCATATTTTGGTCCCCCAAAAGCAAATCGATATTTGGCCTTGGTTGTAATGTATACATCCGGGTTATGGTTTCCATTAAATATTTTGTAGGAAGTTTCAAAACCCGGTTCTATAATAAATAAATTATCTGTTGCAATACCTCTTGGTACATAAATATATCCAGATTTTACCCGTCGCTCTATTTTGTCATCGTTATCTGCAAGACAGGAAATAGCAATTCCAGTACTTAAAGTAGCAGCCATTCTAAGTTTATTTGTTTGAACAAAATCAAATTGATTTATCCAACCAATTTCATAAAATTGAATGATAGGAGTTCCCATACTGTATTGGAACTTATTGTTAATTATTTTCTGTGAATAGGAAAAATTTAATCCCGTGGCCCATTTTGGGTAAACATAACCTTTCAAATCGATACTAATTCCATAGAAATTCTTAGTTAAAATAGGTGTTTGCATTCCTGTGAAGTCAAATACAATTTCGTGGTTTACTTTTACCGAATCAATAACTTGAGCCTTAGAAGACCCAGCCATAATAAATACTATTACAACAAATAAATTTTTAGTTTTCATATTGTCAATTTATTTTGATTCAACTAAAACCCCAAACTACCACTCAATTCTTTTAAACTAATTTCATATAATTTGGTGTGAAATTTTGCGTTACTAAATCGAACTAAGGCTTGAACATAATTCAATTGAGCTGTTCGATATTCTATTGGAGTGATGGTACCAATTTTGAATTTAGCTAATGTAATATCTAGATTTTGTTTGGCAATGCTCACATTTTTTTCTTCTACTTTAGTTAATTGCATATTGGTTTGGTAACTTTGAAAAGCCGAACCCAATTGGGAATCTAAAGCTGTTTGTTGTTTTTGAACGACTAGGTTGGCATTATCCAATTGGAATTTAGCAATTTTCTCATTTCGAGATTGGTAAAACCCATTAAATAAAGGAAGCGCTGCTGAAAACCCATAAGTCAAACCTCTCCCTTGCGATTGGGTTACAAACCCCAAAGAGGCTTCGGTATGGCTAAAATTATATCCGGAGTTAATTTTAATGGTTGGATATCTTCCGGATTTAACTTGTTTCAGTTGTAATTCCGAACTGTTTTTGGCAAGAATTAGTGCTTGCAATTGTACGTTTTGTTTTTCAGCCATAGCCTTTAAATCTTGCAAAACTAATTTATCATCTATTGTAATTTCATCAATAACTTTAAATTCGGTTGCGGAATCGCGTGCTAGAATTTCATTCAGTTTTATTTTGGTATTTAGATACGTTTCCAACTGAACTAGATGCGAACTAGTATCCGTATTTAAATCTACTTGAGCATTTAATACTTCTAATTTAGAGGCTTTTCCAATGGTGAATCTATTTTGTGCAGTATTCAATCGTTGGTTGGAAATTACCAATGCGGTATCTAATGCAGCCAATTGTTGTTGTTGCTGTACCAAATCAAAATAGGTGGTATACAGATCACTTATTTTGGTAAAAATGGTCATTTTAAGATCGGCTTCACCTTGTTTTTGAAGGACTTTCAATTGTTCGCGTTTGGCAAACATTTTCATCCCGTCAAAAATTGTCCAATCCAAGCCAACGCCATAATTTAAGTTTAAATTTTTAGCACCATTCAAAGACTTTTGAGAGCCATCCCCTTGGGTTTGGGTAATGTTTTGAAGACTATTCGTATTAACAATAGTTGCATTAACAGACGGCAACATTCCGGCATTTCCAGAACTAGAATTAGTTTCATTTATTTTTAAATTATTGGCTGCTATCTTAATATCATAATTTTTTTCTAAAGCAATTTTCACAGCATCCTCAAGTTTCAGAACACTTTGTGCTTGCAACTGGATTCCAGTGAACAAAAGTAGCCCGGTATATAAGTAATTCTTCATGATATTATTTTTCAAATGCTTCTAAATTATCAAATTCGGGGTAGTGTTTGCGTGCTTTTGACCACATTAAATAAATTGCAGGAATTACAAAAAGTGTCAATATTAAGGAGAAAATAGTTCCACCTACAATCACAACTCCCATTCCAATTCTACTAGTTGCTGCTGCTCCAAGAGATAATGCAATTGGTAAAGCACCTAAAGAAATCGCTAAACTGGTCATTAAAATTGGTCGAAGTCGAGCTTCTGCGGCTTCTACAATGGCATCGTATTTGGATTTTCCCTGTTCTCGTAATTGGTTAGCAAATTCTACAATTAGGATTCCGTTTTTGGTAACTAATCCAATTAACATTACGGTTCCAATTTGGCTAAAAATATTCCAGGTTTGTCCGAATAACCAAAGTGAAAATAATGCTCCAGCAACTGCCATTGGCACAGTCAAGATAATAATTAAAGGATCGATAAAACTTTCAAATTGCGCTGAGAGTATTAAGAAAATTAGCAGTAAAGCCAATCCAAATGCAAAGGAAGTATTGGATCCACTTTCTACAAAATCTCTAGATTCTCCTCCTAAATCAGTGGTAAAAGTATCGTCTAGAACTTTCGTTTTAATTCTGTTCATGGCTTCAATACCTTCGCCAATACTTTTACCTGGAGCAAGTCCTGCCATTATCGTTGCCGACATGTTTCTATTATTGTGAAACAATTGTGGAGGATTACTTTTTTCCTCAATTTTAACCACATTATCCATTTGTATCAATGCGCCTTTGTTATTTCTAACAAACATAGAAGTCAAATCTAAAGGTTTGGCACGGTCTTTTTCTTCAAATTGTCCAATTACTTGGTATTGTTTTCCGTTTTTCAAGAAATATCCAAATCGTTGTCCGCTTAAAGATAATTGAAAAGTTTGCCCAATATCCAAAACAGAAACTCCAAGACTTTCTGCTTTTTCACGGTTAATAGTTACGTTGATTTCTGGTTTATTGAATTTCAAATTCACATCGGTAACAGAAAAAGTAGGGTCTTTACCAACTTCCTCCATAAACTCAGGAATTTTTTGTTGCAATTTTTCAAAGTTAGCAGCCTGAATAATATATTGAATTGGCAAACCACCTCTTTTATTTACAGCAATTGTTGGTTGTTCGGTTACCGAAGTTTTGGCATCTGCATATTTTTTTGTCCACTTGTTAAGTTTCTCGGCTAATTCTTTTTGAGATCGTTTTCTTTTATCTGGATCAACCAGAGCAATTCGAATACGACCACTATTAGTTGCTGACGAACTAAATCCAGGTGCTGTTATAACCAAACATACTTTTTTCTCTGGGACAGAATCGTCTATTACTTTGGAAAGTTCCTGCATAAACCGTTCTGTATATTCGTAAGAAGACCCTTCGGCAGTTGTGGTAGTTATTATTATTGAGCTTCTATCGTCATAAGGAGCAGTCTCTTTTTGAAGGATATTGAAAAACAAGTAAATCAATCCGAAACAAGCAATTAAAATGGGAAAACTAATCCATTTTTTCTTCATAAAACTTTTTAAAGCTTCAGCATAACCGCTGTTTAGTTTTTGAAAAAAAGGTTCAGAATAATTGTAAAATTTAGATTTTTTTTGTTCGCCACTTTTCATTAAATAGGCATTCAACATTGGTGTTAAAGTAAGTGAAACAAATGCAGATACTAAAACTGCTGCGCCAATTACAACTCCAAATTCACGAAAGAGTCGTCCTACAAATCCTTCTAAGAAAATAACAGGTAAAAATACTGCTGCTAATGTAATGGAAATTGAAATAACTGCAAAAAATATCTCATTAGACCCTTTAATTGCTGCCTCAATTGGCGACATGCCTTCTTCTACTTTTTTGAAGATGTTTTCGGTAACTACAATTCCATCATCTACCACTAATCCTGTGGCTAGCACTATTGCCAATAAAGTTAATACATTTATTGAAAATCCAAACATCCACATGATGAAGAAAGTTGCAATTAACGATACTGGAATGTCAATTAAAGGTCTAAATGCAATTGCCCAATCTCTGAAAAATAAATAGATAATTAAGATTACTAATAATATTGAAATACCTAGGGTTTCAGCAACTTCTGTTACCGATTTTTTTACAAATAAGGTATTGTCAATAGCAATATCTAGATGAATATCTTTAGGTAAATCTTTTTTAAGTTTGTCATATTTCTTATAAAATTCTTTTGAAATATCCAGATAATTAGAACCTGGAAGTGGTATTATTCCGATACCAATTAATGGCGCCCCCGATTGTGTTAAACTAGTTTCAATAATTTCCGGACCTAATTCTGCCAACCCAATATCGCTAAACTTTACAGTTTTATTGTTGTCCGATTTTAAAATTACATTATTGAATTCTTCTGGTTTAGAAAGATTTCCAATTGTTTTAACGGTAAGCTCTGTATTGTTTCCGGTTAATTTTCCAGCAGGCAATTCTATATTTTGTTTGCTCAAAGCATCTTTAACATCCGAAACAGTAACACCGTAAGAAGCCAATTTTTCTGGGTCAAACCACAAACGCATGGCATATTTTTTTTGTCCCCATATTTGAATTCCGCTTACCCCAGGTATGGTTTCCAATCTTGGCCCGATGGTGTTTTCTGCATAATCACTTAATTCTAATTGACTTCTAGAATCACTTTGAATGGTCATCGAAATGATGGCGTCGGCATTGGCATCAGCTTTAGAAACAACTGGAGGAGCATCAATATCTTTAGGAAGCGTTTTTGCGGCAAGTGCTACTTTATCCCGAACATCATTGGCAGCAGTTTCTAAATCTTTATTTAAGTTAAATTCTACCGTAATGGTGCTTGAACCTTGAACACTTGAGGAAGTAATATTTTTAATACCATCTATAGAATTGATGGCTTTTTCAATGGGTTCGGTGATTTGCGATTCGATAATATCGGAATTCGCTCCAGCATAATCCGTTCTAATAGATATTTGTGCAGGATCAATGGAAGGAAATTCCCGGACACCCAAAAAAGTGTAACCAATAATTCCGAACAAAATAATGGTTAAGTTAAGAACTATGGTTAAAACGGGTCTTTTTATACTTAAAGTAGATAAACTCATTACGGTTGTTGATTTCTGATTTTCGATTTCTAATTTTAGAAAACGAAGGATTTATGCTAGAAAACTAATCACTAATTACTAGTAACTAATTACTTTTTGACTGTCACTTTTATAGGAGCATCATCTTTTAATGACATTACTCCAGAAGTAATTAGGGTATCTCCAATTTTTAAACCCTTTAGAATTAAAATAGAAGCATCAGTTCTATTTGCAGTTTCAACTTTAACTTCTTTGGCTTTGCCATTATTGGTAATGTATACTTTTTTCCCTTTTTGGATTGGTACAATTACTTGCGAAGGCACTACTATGGCATCTTTTATTACATCTAAAGGTAAGTCGATGTTAGCAAAAGTTCCTGGTAGAAGTTTACCACTAGAATTATCAGCAAGAGCACGAACTTGTAGCGTTCTGGTATTGATATCAATTCCGGATTCAATTGCATAAACTTTAGCAGAAAATACTTCAGTAGAATTGGTAACTGTGAAATGTAAAATAGCATTTTCTTTTATTTGCGATGCATATTTTTCCGGAATAGAAAAAGTAATTTTCAGTTTGCTAACATTTACTAAATTTGCTATTAAAACTGTTGGTGTTACATAAGTTCCAGGGGAAATATTTCGCAACCCAATCTTTCCATAAAAGGGTGCTTTAACCGATGTCTTTCCAATTTGAGCACTAATTAATTGGGTTTGTGCTTTCGCAGAACGAAAATCGGCGCTTGTAATATCGTATTCTTCTTGGCTGATAGCTTCTTTTTTCAAAAGTAATTTGGCACGTCTTTCATTTTCGAATGCAAGAGATTCCTTGGTTTTAGCTTGTGCCAATTGGGCTCTTAATTCGATATCATTAATTTTAAAAAGTACCTGCCCTTTAAAAACGTTACTTCCTTCTTGAAAATTTATTTTCTCCACAATTCCAGATACTTCACTACGAATTTCTACTTGTTCGTTGGCATCTATAGATCCCGATAAAGAAAGATTATTATTAAAGGTTTGTCCTATTAACACCATTCCGTTAACTGCAATAGGATCTTTTTTATCTCCTTTATCCTTTCCTTTATTGTCTTCGGTACTGTTTTTTGTGATTCTAAATACAATTAATCCGCCAATAGAAAGGAGTAATATGGTAATAATAAGATGTTTAATTTTCATTTTTGTAGAAGAAATTTGGGGTGTTGTTACATAAAAAATATGTTACAAATTTAGTATTTATCAAGTAAAATATGGACAAATTGATTATTATTTAACTTTTAGAAAGGTTATTTAACAATTAACTAATATAGTTCCAAATGTTCTTTTTAGCACTCATTTCTATGAAAACGGTTCTCATTTTTTGATGCTCGGGCTTTGTCATTGCCGCATCCTCTTTTAATAGTTTTAGAGCGTTTTCTCTTGCAAGCAAAAGTATATCTTTATCTTTAACTAAATCTGCAATTTGTAAATTTAATACACCACTTTGTTGTTTGCCCATAATGTCTCCCGGGCCACGGAGTTTTAAATCTACTTCAGCAATTTCAAATCCGTCATTGGTTTTACACATCGTTTCAATGCGGGTTTTGCTATCATTTCCTAATTTGAATCCGGTCATTAATATACAATAACTCTGTTCTGCTCCTCTACCAACACGACCTCGCAATTGATGTAATTGTGATAGTCCAAAACGTTCTGTACTTTCAATTACCATTACACTTGCATTAGGCACATTAACACCAACTTCAATAACCGTTGTAGCAACCATTATGTTTGTTTTTCCTGCAACAAAACGTTGCATTTCGGCTTCTTTTTCGGCTGGTTTCATTTGACCGTGAACAATTGAAATACTGTAATCAGGCAAAGGAAAATCTCGAGAAATACTCTCATAACCATCCATTAAATCTTTATAATCTTGAGTCGCACTCTCGTTAATTAATGGGTAAACAATGTATATCTGTCTTCCTTTGGCAATTTCATCTTTTAGAAATTTCCAAACTTTTAATCTATTCGAATCAAATCGATGTACAGTTTGAATGGCTTTTCTACCTGGAGGCAATTCATCAATTACTGAAATATCTAAATCGCCATATAAACTCATTGCTAAAGTTCTAGGAATAGGAGTTGCAGTCATGACCAAAACATGAGGAGGAATATCATTTTTCTTCCATAATTTAGAGCGTTGTTCTACGCCAAAACGGTGTTGCTCATCTATAACTGCTAATCCTAAATTATGAAACTTTACTTTGTCTTCTAATAAAGCGTGAGTACCAATTAATATATCTAATGTTCCATTTTCAAGGGACTCATGAATGATTTTTCTTTCAGAAGTTTTTGTTGAACCCGTTAGTATTTTTATACTGATATTTAATTCTTTAGCTAATTCAGATAATCCAATAAAATGTTGGTTTGCTAGGATTTCTGTTGGTGCCATCAAACAACTTTGAAATCCGTTATCTTTCGCCAATAGCATACACATTAAGGCAACAATTGTTTTTCCGGACCCAACATCGCCTTGAAGTAAACGGTTCATTTGGGCGTTACTACCCATGTCGTTTCGAATTTCTTTTATTACTCTTTTTTGGGCATTTGTCAATTCAAATGGAAGGTGATTGTTGTAGAAATCTGTAAAATTATCTCCAACTTTATCAAAAGGATGCCCTTTAATTTTATTTTTTCTAATAAGATTTTTAGTAATCAATTGCAATTGAATAAAGAATAACTCTTCAAATTTTAATCGGAATTGGGCTTTTGCTAAAAGCTCCTGACTTTTAGGGAAATGAATATTAAACATTGCCTCATTTTTAGAAATGAGTTTCAATTGTTGTAGTAAATATTCAGGTAAAGTTTCAATAAATTGACCATTTATTTCTATAAATAATTGTTGGATAGCTTTATTTAAAACTTTATTAGTAACTCCTCGTTGCGTTAGTTTTTCAGTGCTTGGATAAACGGGTTGCATAGCACTTCTTAAACTTGCTTTATGTTCGTTTAGTAATTCCATTTCTGGATGAGCCATAGAAAATAGACCACCATAATTGCTTGTTTTTCCGAAAATTACATATACTTCATTTAGCTTCAAACTTTCTCTAATCCATTTTATTCCTTGAAACCAAGTGAGTTCAATTTGTCCTGTTTCATCTGCAAATGAAGCTACTAATCGTTTTTGGTTTTTACCAAATTCAACGGTTTTGACATGTATAATTTTTCCAACAATTTGAACTTCGGCAGTTGAATTTTGAAGTTCATTAATTTTATAATATCGAGTACGATCAATATACCGATTAGGAAACAAATTCATCAAATCTCCATATCTATGAATGTTGAGTTCCTTTCGCAATAATTCTCCGCGCGAAGGACCAACGCCTTTTAAGTATTCTATAGGAGTTTGTAGAAGGTTGTTTGACATTTTTTTAGAATAAAGAAAAAGAGATTTACTCGACGAATTCTTTGCTATTTATTCTGCAGGCTCTTTTTCATTTCAAAAGCGAATATAGAATTTTATTGGGAAATTTGAAAATGCTTTGGTTTTAATAAATGGAATAGAATAATAATTGACAGAATTAAAAAAACAAATCTTGTTTATTTAATCAATTCAAAACTACTATTTAATCGAATATCTGAAGAGGAAGCACCAATCATTAATTCAAAATCTCCTGTTTCAGATTTAAATTCTAATTTTTCATTGTAAAATGATAACTTATTATTATCAATATTAAATTTAACTGTTTTAGTTTCTCCAACAGCTAATTTAATTTTCTGAAAATCTTTTAGTTCCAATATTGGTCGAATTAACGAAGCATATTTATCTTTAATATACAATTGAACAATTTCTTCACCTTCATATTTTCCTGTGTTACTAATAGAAACAGAAACTTCAATTGTTTCGTTGGCTTTCATTTTAGTTTTAGATAGTTTTAAATTGGAATAGTTGAAAGTAGTATAACTTAAACCAAATCCGAAAGGGAATTTTGGAGTATTTTGCAAATCAATGTAGCTTGATTTATACAATTTCTCTTCATTAATCGAGGGCCTTCCTGTATTGAAATGATTATAATAAATTGGAATTTGTCCTTCTTCTCTAGGAAAAGTCATAGGTAATTTTCCGCTAGGGTTATAGTCGCCAAAAAGCACATCTGCAATTGCATTACCTGCTTCAGATCCTAGCCACCAAGTATAAACAATAGTAGGCATGTTATCTGCTACCCAATTAAAAACTAAAGGTCGGCCTGCATTAATTAGGACTACAATTGGCTTTCCTGTTTTTTGTAATTCTTTTAATAAATCTTCTTGAACCCCTGGCAAGTGAATATTACTTCTACTCTTAGATTCTCCGCTCATATTGTATCTTTCACCAATACTAACGATTACTACATCAGACTGGTTTGCAATATCTAAAGCTTCTTGAAAACCTGCTTTATTTGTTCCTTCAATATCACATCCTTTAGCGTAAAGCAGCTTCGTAGTTTTTCCTACTTTATTTTCTAAACCTTCCCATTGTGAAACAATATAAGAGGAATCAATTTCTTTTAAATTAACTGCCCAAAAACCATGATTTATTCTTTTGGGTTTAACCATTGGCCCAATAAAAGCTATAGTTTTAGTATACTTTGAAAGCGGTAAAATTCCATCACCAGAATTCCCAGTAGCAGGAGAGTTTTTTAATAAAACTATGCTTTTAGCTGCTATTTCTCTGGCAGCTTTTGAGTTTTCAGGATTGAAAATCGCAGCATCTTGTCTCTCTTGATTGCAAAATCTATATGGATCGTCAAATAAACCTAATTCAAATTTTTTGCGAAGAATACGTTTCACAGCTTCATCTAGAAGTGCAATTGGAACTCTTTTTTCGTTTACTAATTGCGCTAAATTGTTTCTATAGGCATTACTTTCCATATCCATATCTGATCCAGCAGTAATTGCAGAATAAGCTGCTTCTTTGCTGTCTTTGGAATAACCGTGAGTAACTAACTCACCAATTGATCCCCAGTCGGAAACTACAAATCCTTTAAAATTCCATTTTCCTTTTAATATATCTCTTTGAATGTATTTATTTGCTGTAGCTGGAATTCCGTTAATGTCATTAAATGCATTCATGAAGGTTGCTGCTCCTGCATCTAAAGCCGCTTTAAATGGAGGTAAATAAACTTCCCAAAGCATTCTGTCGCTAAGATCTACCGAATTATATTCCCTGCCACCAATAGCGGCTCCATAGGCAGCGAAATGTTTGGCGCAAGCCATAACTGAATTCAAATCTCCTAGTTTTCCTTGAAAACCCTTTACACGTGCATAAGCAATTTTAGTTCCTAAATAGGTATCTTCACCTGCACCTTCCATTACCCTTCCCCAACGCGGATCACGAGCTATGTCCACCATCGGGGCAAAGGTCCAATGAATTCCGCTAGCCGATGCTTCTGTGGCAGCAATTCGTGCGGATTGCTCCATAGCTGACAAATCCCAGGAGGCGGCTTCTGCAAGAGGAATTGGAAAAGTTGTTTTATAACCGTGAATCACATCTAAGCCAAAAAGCAAAGGAATTTTTAATCGGGATTGCATTGCTAATTCTTGGTATTTTCTAGTCCTATCTGCTCCAATTACATTTAGCATTGAACCCAATAAGCCACCCTTAATTTCTTTTTCTTTATTTGGATTTACAACTAATGGTCCTGTTGGGTTTGCATCGTTAGTATATTGATTTAATTGCCCTATTTTTTCTTCTAAGGTCATTTTTTTCAATAATTCATTTACCTTTAAGTCAATAGATTTGCTTTGAG
Source organism: uncultured Bacteroidota bacterium (assembly GCA_903838055.1). GTDB lineage: Bacteria > Bacteroidota > Bacteroidia > Flavobacteriales > Flavobacteriaceae > Flavobacterium. Next base: position 20,242 of record CAILWV010000049.1, read on the forward strand.
AAAAAGAGATTGAAAAAGTAAGTAATAATATTGTTTTTAGTATGAATTTCATTTTGTAAAAATAATTAAATCGAACTATTTTAAAGTAATTTTACTAAAAAAAACATTCCTATTTAATAAACTAATGTTTGGATAGCGTGGGGTAGTATGGTAATTTCAGTAGCTGAAGTTCCTACACATAAATTATAAGTGATTTTATTATTACTTTGATTCATAACTACAGTAACGACTTTCCCGTCTGGATTTTGAAATGAAGTAGTTAATAATTGACTTCTGCTAGCAATACTGCTAATTCTTTTAGCTCCTTTATTTATGAATTTTGAAAAATGAGCAATAAAATAATAAGAAGGTGTATATGTTAATTCTCCTGTGGATAAATCTCCATGAATAGGAGCGAAGCAAAAATTTCCCACATGATTAGGACCACCATTTTGGTCTAGAAGGATATTCCAATCGGTCCAACCTACGGTTCCGTTATTGAAATCATTAATCATGGATTTTCCGTAACGCTCGCCATTTTTCCAAAGTTGATATTTATTTGCATCAAATTTTTCAACGCAACCTTCTGTAAATAATAGATTTTTAGAAGGAAACATCGCATTTACTTTACCAACATTATCATACATCATTTCACCGCCACTCCAGTTTTCATACCAATGAAATCCAATTCCCCATACATATTTACTAGCTTTCTTATCAGACAAAATAGTACAAACCCTTTGTGAAATCAAATCGCGGTTGTGGTCCCAAATGGTTATTTTTTTATCTCCAAGCCCTGCTTTAGTAAGAGTTGGTCCAAGATAATTTTTAAGAAAATCTCTTTCCTCTTCAGCAGAAAAAATACAAGATTCCCATCGCTGTTTGGCCATCGGTTCATTTTGGATGGTCAATCCCCAAACAGGAATTCCTTCTTTTTGCAACGCATTAATATATTTTACATAGTAATTCGCCCATGATTGATGGTATTCTGGAAGAAGTTTTCCACCTTCAAGTTTACTATTATTATCTTTCATAAAAGCTGGTGGTGACCATGGACTAATATATAAATTCGCGTTTTTTCCAATAGTTTCCATTGCTTTTTTAATTAATGGAATTTTGAATTTTTTGTCGTGCTCAATATTGAATGAGTTCAAACTTTTATCTCCTTCAGTAACATAGTCATACATATCCGAACTAAAATCACAACTTGACATATTGGTTCTTATTAAAGAGTATCCAATTCCTTTATCTTTGCTGTAATATGCATTAATAAATTCGGTTTGTTTTTCAAGAGATAATTTTGCAAACACTTCTGCGCTTGCATCTGTAATTGCGCCACCTATCCCTAGGAAGGTTTGAAATTTCTTATCAGGATTTACAAAAATGCAAACTTGAGTTTCTAATGGTTGTTTCATTTCTACAAACTTCAAATCGGAATTTGTTTTGGATAAACGAAACGTAGTGCTATCAGCGGAAGTAAATACAACTACTGATTTATTTTTGGTAGTATATGCTTCTGTTTTTGATTGTTTTTTAATTTGTGAAAATGCAGTTATCGAAAGTAACAATAAAGAAAAAAGGATAAATTTATTCATTTTATTTTTATATAATTTTTACCAAATATAAGTACCCACAGTTCCTCCATCAATTGATGTTGTAACCCATTGGCCATTAATTTTTATATTAAACGTTTCAGTTGTATTCCCATCATTTTCTACTATAAGAACTTTTTTACCTAGAGGAGTTTTAAAAGCTACATTACTTAAATTGCCAATTAAGTTGGAAGCAATTCTAATAGATCCTGTTGGAACAAATTTAGATGCATGGGCGATGTTATAATATGCTACATTTCTAGTATAGCTTGAACTGTTATTAATAGTAATTGCACCTTTACATTGAGTACATCCACCCGAAGTGTGAGGACCAAAAGAAGAATCATTTGCTAAATTCCATTCTAAAGCGTTTACACTCCAATTACGCATAGAACCTATTACTACATTTTTTACATGCCATTTTAAATCTCCCGCAAAGTCTCCAGTAGAAGAAGTCCATTGTTCTGTAAAAAAAACTTTTTTATTTGGAAATGCATTGTGAACAGTTGAAAGAGCACTTATGTCTCCACCGTATAAATGAAACGCAGATCCATATACATAAGGATAAGCAACAGCGTCATTTAATATATTAATTGGATAACTCGGAGTGTCACAATTATGATCATATGTCACGATTTTAGTATTTAAGTTTGAGGTTTGAAATGCTAATCCTAATTTTTTTACAAAGCTAGTTTCTTGAATATCAGACATTGTCATACTTGGATTATTATAAGGATTTAATGGTTCATTTTGAGGGCAAATGGCATCAATTGTAATTCCCTCTGCTTGCATTCCTTGTATATATTTCACAAAGTAGGTTGCATAAGAATTGTAATAAGCAGTAAACAAACTACTTCCAATAGAAGTATAACTTTCTTTCATCCATTTTGGTGCAGACCATGGAACAGCAATAATTTTTATGTTTGGATTAATTAACAATATCTCTTTGAGCATGAGTATTAAAGCGGCATCAGGTGCTAAGCTAAAATTTACTTGACCAGTATCTGCTTGCCCTTGAGGCAAATCATTATAAGAAAAAACAGAGGAGTTTAAATCGGAAGAACCTATGCTAATTCTTAAATAACTAATTGAAATTGAATTAGTTGAATTGCCAAAAAGTTCTTGTAATAATTCTTGTTTTTTTGTTGGATTAAGCGAGTTAATCACGTCTACACTTCCTCCTGTTAATGTATAGCCAAAACCATCAATGGTTTGATATGTTTGACTTTCATCTACCTCAATAGTTTGATAATTGTTGGCTGTTGTTCCAAATAATTGATTGGTAATTTGTTTTTGAAGAATCATAGATTGATCTCCTTTGGTTAACCAAATATCCATCTGACTTACAACAGTTCCATTGTCCAAAATTGTTCCTACTGCAATTATCGGAGTTGTATTTAAGGTATTGTTTGAAGTTACTGTTCCGGTCAAATTAAATGTTTCAGTTTGTTCTACAATAAAATCGTTAATTGTTGGAATTGCAATAGTTGCAGTAGTTTGTCCGGCAGGAATAGTTTGGATTGTATTTGTTGTTGTATAATCATCTGTAGATGCTGTTCCCGCGGAAGTTGTGAAATTTATGGTTGTAACTGTCTCACTGGCATTACTTAAAGTTATTGTAAACACTACGTCATTTCCTTCAATTACAGGATTAGAAGTAATACTAACTAATGGTTTTGCATTGGCTGTATTATTAGGTGTGTCATTTGGAGAACAACATTTAGAAAACATTGCACTAACTGTAATAAGTAGAAAGAATTTCATAATTTTATTTAAAATAATCATAATTTGTTTTTTAAATTTATTTCAACACAAACAGGAAGATGATCTGATGGATATTTTAAATCTTTCGAATCACTCAAAACAGCATATTTTAAAACTGCAATAGTATTATTTTTCGATGTAAATATATAATCAATTAATTTTGTAACCGCCTGATCGTGTTTAAAATCATTAAATGTACCTGAAGGGCCAAAAGGTTTTTCCTTAGAAATCTCCCTACAATCATTCATCACTTTTTTAAGTTGAATAATTCTATCGTTATCTGGTACCGAATTAAAGTCACCCATAAAGAAAACTGGGTATTTTTGGCTGTTTATTAATTCTATTTTAGATAGTATAAGTTCTATTCCTTTGGTTCTAGCTTCTTCTCCAACATGGTCTAAGTGGGTATTGAATACCCAAAAATTTATTTTTGTTTTTTTATCTTTAAACAAAGCATAGGTACAAATTCTATTACAAGCAGCATCCCATCCTTTTGAAATTTCATTTGGAGTTTCAGATAACCAAAACGTGTTGGATTCTTTTACTTTAAATCGTTCTTTTTTAAAGAAAATATTGCAAGATTCTCCTTTTCCTTCTCCTTCTCTTGCCATACCAACTTTGTCATATTGTTTAAGAAGTGTGCTAATATCAATTACTTGATTTGGCTTAGCTTCTTGAACTCCAAAGATATCTGGCTCATAAAATTGTATTTGGGAAGTAAAAAAAACTTTACGATGACTCCAATCATTAACTCCGTCTTCGGCAATATCAAGCCTAATATTGTAAGTAATTAGTTTTAGATTTTGGGTGTAAAAAAGCGAACTCTTTAAAAGAATTAATAGCAAAACTATTTTTGAAAATTTGTTCATCTTTTTTAAAAAATATCCATTAATGCTTCTACTTAAAGAAAAATAGAAGCAAAAATGGAAAACATTACTATTAAAAAAACTACTAACTCAAATTAATATCCTGGATTTTGAATCAAATTCGGATTATTGTCCAGGACTGATTGTGGAATTGGCCAAACTAAATCATTAGTTGTTAAATTACCAATGTATGGCATAGGTGTTTCAGTTGAAATTTGTGTAGCTGGATTATACACAGGATAAGTTTGTTGAGACAATAGCTCAATTGATTTTCCTTCTCTCTTCAAATCAAACCATCTTTGACCTTCAAATGCAAACTCTAAAAAACGTTCTTTTAGAATAATGTTTATTGCATCATTTTGAGATGTTGCTGGTGTAACATTTGCAAGATTTACTCTAGCTCTTACTTGATTATCTAAAGTCATTGCACCAGATAAATCTCCGTTATGTGCTAAAGCTTCCGCTTTAATCAATAGAATATCTGCTAAACGGAAAATATAAAAATTTTGCGTTCCATCTGTTGCTCTCATTTTCCAAGGATTTGGAAATTGAGTATAGGTAGTCCAGTATGGGTCTGCAAAAGTAGTAGGTAATTTTTTTATAGTACTAGTTTTTCTCTTAATATCTAAAGCATTACTAAGAGAATGGGAAGGTGTGTTGAATTTTTTCCAGTTATTCCCAATAAATACTAGGGTACACCAAGAATTGACATTAGTTCCAGCACCTTCTCCGTTTACCTCCCATATTGATTCGGCATTTCCTTCATGGGCATTGTCAAATAAATAATCAAATGTTGGTAATAATGAATAACCTCCGTTAATTACCGCATCGGAATATTGAATTGCTTTATTCCAATCAGGGTTTGGTTTTGTTGCATAAACTTTAGCAAGTAAAGCATTTGCAGCTCCTTTAGTTGGAATGTATTTACTTGAAGGAGAAGAAGAAGATGTGGGAGCTTTTGCCAAAGCAACTAAGCAATCTGAAATAATTGCATCATAAACTTCTGAAATTGGTTTTCTGGTTGGGTATAAATCTGGATATAAATTATCAAAATTAGCAGCATTTATAGATGAAATGTATTTATTTACTATTGGAAAATCTCCCCAAATCTGTACTCCTTGAAATCTTGTTAAAGCTCTAATTAAAGATGCTTCACCAATCATTTCATCTTTTCGCGTTTGAGTTAATGCAGGATCTGAAACATTATTAACGAAATTAATAACTTTATTACATCGTTTTTCAAAATCTACTAAATGGCCCCAATCTCTTGCAACAACATAATTAGTTGAATTTATTCGATATTCATCTATTTGAAAAAATTCTTGAACATCTGCGCCTGCATATGCAACATCTGCGCCTCCATCACCTAAATAGAAATAATCAAATTGCCAAAATTCATCACCAAAAATGGCGTGAACTGAATTCATAGCTGCTTCGGCTTCTACCGCATCCTTAATTACATTCCCAGAATCTTGAGATGGCGCAACTACATCGGTAATTGGTTCTGTATTTAATACATCTGAACATGAAATAAGCAATAAAGAAATTGCAAAAAAGGAAACTATTTTTCTTGAAATTAATTTTCTCATAATATATTTTTTTAAAATCCTGCTTTTAAACCTATAATAAATGTTTTCACTTGTGGGAAAGTTCCGTAATCAATACCTTGACCTGTTCCTGAATAATTTGAATTAGAACTAACTTCGGGATCAAACCCTGAATATTTTGTCCAAGTAATTAAATTTTGTCCAGTGGCGTATAATTTTAACGAACTTAAACCTTTAATTGATTTCTTGAAAGCATATCCTAGAGTTACTGCTTTTATTCTTACATAAGATCCATCTTCAATCCATCTTGTTGAGTTTGCGGTTGCAGGAATTGAAGCGAAATTATCTACTCCAGCTCTTGGAATATTAGTTATTTGTCCGGTAGTTGTCCATCGATCCAAAACTGCAGTGGATTGATTTTTTGGCCCCTGCATTCCTTCAAGTTCAATTCTAGTGGCGTTAAAAATATCATTTCCTTGACTTGAAGTAACTAATAAATCTAAGGTTAAACCTTTATAGGAAAAGGAGTTATTAAAACCAAAAGTGTATTTAGGCAACGCATTTCCAATAATTGTTCTGTCACTTGGAGTAACTACACCATCACCATTTATATCTTTATATTCTAATCTACCAGTAGTTGGATTTACTCTATCAACTACATATCCGTAGAAATTCCCTAATGGCTGTCCTATTTCAATTCTATTTACATTTTCATAACCAGAGTAATCTACTGGATTATATCCCATTTGAAGTACTTTGTTTCTTAAAAATGTAATATTAAAATTAGAATTCCAACTAAAATCTCCTTTAAGATTAACGGTATTCAATACAAATTCTAAACCTTTGTTTTCTAATTCACCTTTATTATAAGTTAAATATGGACCATTCCCTCCAGGTTGAAAAGAACGGACTAGATCATTTGTTCGTCTTTTAAAAACATCTGTAGTAAATTTTATTCTATTATTAAAAAAACCTAAATCTAAACCAATATTAATATCGGTAGTTGTTTCCCAGGTTAAGTCTGTATTTTCATAGTTTAATGGGTTTGTAGAAGTTGATCCAACAGGCATTAATGAATACCAAGCATATTCTCCTAATCCAGAAATATTACCGCTTTTTCCCCAACCCCCTCTTAATTTAATTTCAGATACGTTTTTTTTGTTTTTAAACACATCTTCATTTGAAATTATCCATGCTCCAGAAATTCCAGGGAAATATCCCCATTTATGACCTGGCGCTAATTGTGAAGAACCACTAGATCTAAAAACCCCATTTACAATATACTTACCTTTGTAGTTATAAGTTGCTCTACCAAAATAGGAAACATAATTTTTTTCACGAATAATTTCATAAGAATATTGTGCATTTGGCTTCATCATTAAACTTAAATCCAATTCTCTTAAATCTATTGGGAATCCAGTTCCTTCAATTTGATTTAAATGATAACTAGATTTTTGGACACTATTACCAACTAAAAAAGTAAAATCATGGTTTCCTGATTTTAATGAATAGTTTAAAGTATTTTCGTAATTCCAAGTATAATATGAAGTTATATGTTGTTTTCCAATACCATTTAAAGTTAAATCTGTTGTAGAATTTCTTCCTGCATTTGATCTGTAACTATCAATAAAATAATCCCAAACACTTCGAGACATATCAATATTAGAAGAAGTTTTCCAAACTAGATTTTTTAACAATGTGATATCTAGACCTAAATTAGATAAATATCGATACGTGTTGGTGTTTTCTATTCGACTTTGGAATGATACAGGGTTTTCTAATGATGCCGATGGATTTAAAGAAAACTGTCCGTTTTGAAAACCTCCTGGAGTAGAAAATGTATTGTCATATGGAGAATAATATAATCCGTTTGCTGGATTTAATACTCTTCCTTGTAATTCATCTGCATAAACTGGTAAAAAAGCAGGCGTTGTTAAAGTGCTCAATATTACTCCACCTTGATTCGCACTATTGTTATCACTAGTATTAAATAATTTAGTATGAATTAAATTTAAGTTGGCATGTGCTTTAAGCCAAGGGGTTGCATCTACATCTAAATTTAATCTTCCAGATAATCTTGAAAACATAGATGGACTAACAATTCCTTCCACATCTTGATATCCTAAAGATGCAAAAGATTTAATTTTTTCGGTCCCACCAGAATAAGAAAAATCAACATTTTTGTCGATTCCATTTCTAAAGACTAAATCTCTCCAATTGGTATTTATTCCATTATATAAAGACTGATTTGCTTGAGTAACATAGGCAGGGCTTACTTCGGCCATTAATGTTTTGTACTGATCTAAATTTAAAACATTTATATTTTTTACAATTTTAGAAGAACCGTAATAAGAAGAAAAATTAAAAGTGGTTTTATTTGCTTTACCTCTTTTTGTAGTAATTATTACGACACCCGAACTTCCATTTACACCATAAATTGCAGTTGCAGTTGCGTCTTTTAATATTTGAATATCAACAATGTCTTCTGTATTAATCCCTTCAGTTGAATAAGTTTGAACCCCATCAATTACATACAATGGATTAACACCAGATTGTATAGAATTTAATCCTCTAATATTAATATTCAAACCTATACCAGGTTTTCCTGAAGGCTGAATAACATTTACTCCGGCGGCATTCCCTTGAATTGCTTGTCCAACATTATAAATTGGTCTATCATCAAAAGAGTCAGCCTTTACGGAAGAAACAGCATTAGTTAGATTTTTTTTCTTTTGAGTTCCATACCCAACATTTATTATAACATCTTCAAGTTTATTTGACTCTTCAACAAGTTCGATATTTAAAATTTGTGTTTTAGATACCTTAACCTCTTGATTAGTATAGCCTATATTAGAAAATATTAGAACATCATTTACATTTGTTTTTATTGAATAATTTCCGTCAACATCAGAAATAATACCTTTTTTAGTAATTTTTACAATAATGTTAGTTCCAATAATTGGTTTCTTTGTTTTTGAATCAGTTATTTTTCCTTTTATTTCTATTTGTTGCGCATTTGAAAATGCGAAAACCATTATAAAAAGTAAGTATAAATATTTATTGAAAGTCATAATTAGTATGATATTATTATTAAATCTTTAGAAATCGAATATGAAATTGGTAAACAAACATTTGTGGACATTTATGTTTAATTAAAAATGTTCAAAAATCGATGAACTTATTACATTTTGCTTTTCTAAAATGAATCAAAAATTAAGTAAGGAAATTTATAAAAAAAATCCCTTACAACAATGTGCTGTAAGGGATTAATAATTTTAGCATCTTATTTTTTTACTAACTTCACAGTTTCAGACCCTGAAATTGAAGAAATTTTAGCAAAATAAATCCCGCTATTTAAAGAAGAAGCATCTAAAGTAGCTTGATTAGAATTTACTGATTTAGTTAATACAACTTTACCAAGAATATCCATTATTTGAATAGAATCAATTTGATTTTTTTCTGAAGTAAAATTCCAAACATTTGTAGTTGGATTAGGATATACTTTGAAATAAGAATTAGAGAATGCTTCATTTGCTGCCATAACTGGATTAAATGTCCAAGTACCAGTACTTCTATTGAAATCAACATTATATACACCCCATGGTATAAAGATGTCACCACCTCCACCTAAAATACCATTCATAGATGTTCCTGTCAAGGCTAAATTATTAGAACCATTTGCAGAAGCTATGTTTCCATATTGAACAGTCCAGTCGTGATTATCTCTAATTTTCAAATGCATTTCTGGGTCTGTCCAAGGAGCATTAGGAGGTGTAGGAACAAATATTGTAGCATCCCAATTAGTTTTAGTGTAATGAATATTATCTGTAGTTTCTAAATCTAAGTCCATATTCCAACCTGAACCAGCAAAATTTCCAATCATACTCACAACAACTGGTTCAAAAACAAACTCTGCAGGACCTGTTCCAGGCATAACAAAATAAGTATTAAATGCTCCAGTAGGTACATTTATTGTTCCTGAATTAACAACAGGGCCAGTAGGAAATGCACCACCCCATTGAGCAGTTACCGGAGAAGTTTGCTGAAAGCTTGCAGTTCCACCAGGAAAAAATAAACTCTTTTTGGAGTAAGCAACTCCATTTGTTGTATTCATTTGAACATCTGAAGTTAAACCACCACCATTAATTTTAATTACCGGATTTGGATTAATCCCTGGTGTAAATAAGTAATCTTTTGTAACTGCATTATAAGTTACATTCCAAAATCCTAATGTACCAACAATATTATTTCCGCCATTTACTACGGCAGTACCTCCAGGAAAACCAAATGGAGCTACATTCGCCCCAACAAATCCTGCAGTAGTAGCCCAAGTTCCTCCTTCGGAAAATTTCATGTTACCATCCCCAACAATTTCAAAGTTAGAAGCTGTCCAGATAGTTCCACCATCTGTAGAACTTAATACTAATCCTCCCGGTTGGTTCCAACCTCCAGTTCCTGTTCCTGTAATGGTAACTGGGCCTGCCACTTGTGCATTAACTCCAAATCCTAAGACAAGAGCTAGAAATAAATAATGTAATTTTGTTTTCATAAATAATGATTTAATTTTAGTTAATATTTAATCCATTTATCTTTGAGGGTAATAAATGAACATTTTTCATTTACAATATTAACTTTTGTTTAGCGAAATCGTTGTAAATTTAATACACTTGCATTACGTTTTTTTGTATTATAACTACGTGTTTTATACTTTTATTTTTGTAAATGTTTAATTTAAAGCGTATTAATTTTAAAATAAAACAATAATTCACTAATAATTGTTACATTTGTTAAATATTTAAAATAGAGAGTAATTAGTAATATCCATGAACATTTTATAATTATGTATAAAAAGGTATTTTTAATTTGGTTGTTTTGTGTCTCAATTGGATTAAGTCAAACTAAACTAATAAACGACATAAAATCCTATAAATATGAAACTCCTAAAATTGTTCATTACAACAGAAATGATTTTAAAGCAGATCCTCAGTTTTGGACCATGTGTGAAAATAACGATGGAACTTTAATTTTCGGAAATAATGATGGTGCATTGGTTTATGATGGGGAACATTGGAAAAAAGTATTTTTACCCAATAACTCCTCAATAAGAAGTATAGTTAAAACCAAAGAAGGGAAAATATTTGCAGGAGGCTACAATGAATTTGGCACATTGCAAAAGGATAAATTTGGAAATTATTTTTATAAATCTTTAGTAAGTTATTTTCACTTAGAAAATAAAAATTTTGAGAACCTTTGGCAAGTACACCAACTTAATAATCTAATTATTTTTCGTTCTTTTTCGGAACTTATTGTTATTAATAAGGATATAGTTACTGAATTACCTGCTAATAATTCGTTTCTCTATTCTGCACAAGTAAATGAAGATTATTTTGTACAAGATTCTGGTTTTGGAATCTATAAGTTCAATCCGGAATCAATGAATTTGGAACTTTTGTTTCAAAATCAATCCATTCTAAACGAAGAAATTGCTTCCATACTTCCTACGGATATTCCAAACACAATATCACTTATTTCAAAATCTGGTAATGTCTACTCTGGATCTATCGATTCTAAAATAATAAAAAAAACATCAAACCTTTTTGCTGCAACTAGAAAAGACGAAATCACTTTTGGAATATTAGATAATAATAAAGATTACTTACTAGCTACAAGGGGTGAAAAAATAATTAAAATTTCAAAATCAGGAGTAATACAACACGATCCGTCTTCCTTTTCAGCATTATCGAATGCTAATATTCATTTTATTTATCAAACTAAAAACAACAATATATGGGTTTTACAAAATAATGGATTGAATTTTTTAGATTATAAATCTCCATTTGTTTCTATTTTTGATCAAGCTAGTGTATATGATATATTGTTGAAAGACAATATAATTTACACTGCTACAAATAATGGTGTTTATTTTGCAAACAATATTCCTCCTTTTAATTTTAAAAAGTTGGAGGATTTACAAGGGCAATCTTGGGCGATTCAACAATTAGAAAACGACATACTTATTTCTCATGATACAGGGCTCTATCAATTAGTTAATGGCTCGCTTAAAAAAATTGGTAAAGAATCTGGATTTTGGAAAATTACTAAAATAGATGGCAAAAAAGGACTATACCTAGGGTCTAATTATAATGGATTTTATCTTATCGAAAAGCGAGAAAATCAATGGAATATAGTACATAAAATAAAAGGATTTGAGGAATCTACCAGAGATATCTTGGCAGATTATGAACCAAATACCTATTGGATATGCCATGGATACAAAGGGGTTTATAAAATCCACATCAATAATGACTACTCTCGTGTAGATGTTGTAGATCATTTTACTAATAAAAACGGACTCACATCACCATACAATATCAACGTATTTAAATGGAATAATACTATAGTTTTTACTACTAATACAGGGATTTATTTTTATAATAATGCAATTAATAAATTCGAATTATTTAACCCTTTAAATAAATTATTCGACACTTCTAAAAACACCAGAAAGTTGATTCAACACAATGAAACCACTTGGTTTGTGCAAGATGATGAAGCAGGATATTTTCTTACTACAAGTAATAAATTATGTAAAGATTTATTTCTTAATTTAAAAGGTAGTTTCAACAGAGGAATGGAATGCATTTATCCATTAAAAGATAATAAAGTACTTTTTGGGACTAACTCTGGAATTTTTCAGTATAATTTAAATGTAACTAATAACAAGGAATTATTCAACACTATAATTAATCAAATTAATTATACTAGAAATCAGAAATTAGAATTTGTAGAAATTAATTCTAATAAAGCAGATATTAATTTACCAAATCAAACCGATATATTACGTTTTGAATTTTCTTCACCACAAATGATGTCTAGCGCTGAAACTAACTATAGTTATAAGTTAGATAACATAGATGAAAATTGGTCTCCTTGGCAAAAAAATGCTTTTAAAGAATATACGCATCTAAGACCAGGCGATTATACGTTTATTGTAAAAAGTAGAAATTTTGCAGGTCTTATCGGAAAAGAAGCAAAGTTTAAGTTTACTATTCTTCCAAAATGGTATCAAACCAATTTAGCCTATTTCTTATATTTAGTGATACTCTTTTTCTGTATTAACTTCATAATAAGTTATGTCAAAAAGAAAATTGCTTATGAGAGATTAAAATCAACAAATGAAATAAAAAAATCACAACAACTTTTAGAACTGGAGCTTGAAAAATTAAAATTAAAACACGATAAAGAAGTTATCAGCAAAGACAAGTTAATTTTAGAAGTAGATATTATTGATAAAAGTAAAGAATTAGCAAATTACACTCTTTTATTGAGTCAGAAAAAAAACATATTTGGAGAACTTTTAATTGATTTAAAACAGTTGCGCGATATGTTAAAAAGTGATGATTCCAGAAGAAAGATAACAGAAATATTCCAGAAATTAAATCAGCATAGAATAGGTGAAGAGTTTATGGAGATATTTGATGTAAATTTTGAAAAAATAAATCATGATTTTTTTGAAAAACTGAAACAAATAGATTCCTCCTTGTCTAAACGGGAACTTCGGCTTTGCGCTTTTATTAAAATGGATTTAACTAACAAAGAAATAGCTCCTTTATTAAATATTTCTATTCGAGGGGTTGAAACAGCAAGATATAAGGTAAGAAAAAAACTAAAACTTTCCCATGATGATAATTTCATTCATTTTTTAGAAAGCTTAAGTTAAAGAATAAAAAAAGTAAATTTACTTTAAAATAATAACCAATGAATAAGTTCCTTTTTCTATTAATTCCGTTTTTTTCTTTTGCGCAAAAAGCTACCAAGGTAGATTTTATAGAATGTAACGCTTCGGTAGTGCCTCATTTTGAAACCAAAACAATTGACGGAACAGTAGTGTATAAATTCCAATTGCTTTCTGAAATGGATTCTATACGAATAGATGCCAAGAATATGTATTTTTCTGACGTTGCTATTAATGGAACCCCTGTAAATTATAAAAACAACAAGAAAGAAATAATTTTATTTGAAGGATACAAAAAGGGTGCTAACGAAGTTTCTTTTACTTATAAAGCAATGCCAAAACAAACTCTATATTTTATTGGAGTTGGCAAGGGCCATCAAATATGGACACAAGGGCAGGGAAAATATACTAGCAATTGGTTGCCGAGTTTTGATGATGTCAATGAGAAAGTTATTTTTAATATGAATGTAACCTATGAAAATGATTTTAAAGTTATTTCCAACGGAATTTTAGAAAGTAAAAACTACAACCAGCAAGACGGTACAACATCGTATCAATTTAATATGAAAAATCCCATGGCTTCCTATTTAGTTATGCTAGCCATAGGAAATTTTGATCATGCAGCAACCAAATCAAAAAGTGGAATACCTTTAGAGATGTATTATCAACCTAAGGATTCTGAAAAATTTGATTATACCTATAAAGATTCTAATACTATTTTTGATTTCTTAGAAAAAGAAATAGGAGTGAAGTACCCTTGGAAAATTTATCGTCAAATTCCAGTTGAAGATTTTCTTTATGCTGGAATGGAAAATACTACCTCCACCATTTTTGCACAAGATTTTGTAGTAGATGAATCTGGTTTCAATGATAGAAATTACATTAATGTTAATGCCCACGAACTAGCACACCAATGGTTTGGAGATTTGGTAACTGCCAAAACTGGTAAACATCATTGGCTACAAGAAGGCTTTGCAACCTATTATGCCTTGTTGGCAGAACGTAAAATTTTTGGCGATGACTATTTTTATTATATGATGTATAAAAATTCGTTGTTGTTGCGAAAAGAAGCAAAAACAGACACTATCCCTATTTTAAATGAAAAAGCAAGTTCCTATTCTTTTTATCAAAAAGGTGCTTGGGCATTGTTTGTAATTAGTGAAGCAATTGGTGAAAAGAATTTTAAAAAAGCGATTAAAAATTATTTAAAAAAATACCAATTTAAAAACGTAGAAACTGCCGATTTCTTGAGTGAAATTGCAGCAGTTTCCGACTTTGATATTATAAGATTTCAAAAAGAATGGCTAGAAGATTATCATTTTCCAACCGAACAAGCCAATGATTTATTGAAGAAGAATGAAAGTTTCCGGACCTTAATTGAAATTCAAGCCCAAAAGAATAAACCATTTGCTGATAAAGAAGATTTCTTTATTGAGATAATGAAATCTAATGTTTTTTATGCTTTAAAAAAAGAAATAATTAATCAAATACAAGAAGTTCCTTTTATTGAAAAAGAAACATTACTTCGTTTGGCAATGAGAACCAACGATATAGAAATTCGCCAATCTGTTGCTGAAACAATTACTACTATTCCGGATTCATTTCTTTCTGACTATGAATCTTTATTAGATGATAAATCCTATGATACTAAAGAAATTGCTTTTAGTAATTTGTATAAAAACTTTCCTGATAATCGTTCAAAATATCTTGAACTTGCCAAAAATTGGATTGGTAAAAATGATAAAGGATTACGAATTTTGTTTCTTTCCTATTATTTAGAATTTTATAGTGCAAATACTGATACCTCTCAATATTCTCAATATTATTTTGAATTGTTAGAATATACATCTCCAAAATATGAGAGTTCCATTCGTCAAAATGCTTTCGAAAATGCATTGTATTTAGAACCGAAAAACTTAAAAGCACTTAAGAATTTAGTTAATGCTACTACACATCCCAAATGGCAATTAGTGAAATATGCCCGCGACACTATTAGAATTCTGTTGAAAAAAGAAGGATTCCGAGTGTTGTTTACTTCTATTTTACCTGAAGTTCCTGATTCAGAAAAAATCCAATTGCAACGATTGTTGGAGGAGAAGTGATTTATTATGGAATTACAAAAATTCTTTAACCTCAGTTTTTAAATAACCTAAAGCTAAATTATTTACCGATTCACCCTCTAAGGAATTGGTTAGAATAGTTTCTCTCAATCCATTCGAGTTGGATACAGAAGTGCTTAATGCAGTTTTTCGTATGTTTTGAATGGTTGTATTTTTAGCAGTACTTATCATTTTCCAACATTCATCGGATACATAAATTTGTTGGGTTAAATTATGTTCAAATTCTTGTTCAATGTGCTGAATTAACAAGTTTTGATAATCCATTTTATCTTCGCTTAATGGAGCAATTCTAATTACTATTTTGGTAGGAGAAATCCGTTCTAGTAACAGCGCTAAACGTTCGTATGCTTGCAGTTTTAATGGTAATGCTTGCTTTTGATTTTCTCTTCTTAGCATAAAACGTCTTTGGTTTTCGCTGTTTTGGGTGTGCATTTGAAAAAAATAATAAGCAACAGCTCCAGTTACTAATGCAGGTAATGTGTAAAAAGCTAATTCAATAATTTTATCTGAGTTCATTTGTAATTTTAGGTCTAAATTATTGACAAATATAAATAATATAGCTTAAAAAATTATCTTCTCTTTGTAATTAAGTTTATTATAAGTTGGAAAATACAAGCAAGAATTATTGTAAGTAGAGCGCCAATGAAGTTGAGCCATAAATAACCTAATTTTTCTTGGCCACTTGGGTAAATATGAATGAAATAATAATAGATGAAAAAGATAGAGACTTGGCTGATAGCTGCGCTGTAGAATATTGATTTTCCTTTTACAAATTTCACTAAAAACCCCACTAAGAAAATACCTAGAACGGTGCCATAAAATATTGATCCAAGAATATTTACTAACTGAATTAAGTTTTCAAAAAGTGTACAAACGCATGCAAAAAGTATTGCTATGATTCCCCAGCCAAGAGTAAAGAATTGGGTTGCATGAACGAAATGTTTTTCAGATTTTTCTGTTTTAATATTTCTTTTATATATATCAATTGCAGTGGTTGCGGAAAGCGCAGTGAGTTCAGAAGCAGAGGACGACATTGCTGCCGAAATAATTACGGCAAGTAAAAGTCCAATTAATCCTTTAGGTAGATAATGCAAAATGAAATGTAAGAAAACATAATCTTTATCGTTGGTTTCTGCTTTTATATCTACTTTTTCAATTAGCTCTTTAGCTTGATCTCGCAAATCTTTTTCTCTACCTGCAAGTTCTTTAAGTTTATTTCGAAGGATGGGATTGTCGAAATTTTGATTTAAATGGTCTATATAGAGTAAATTGTATTCCTTTTTTTCTTCGCTTAAATTAGTTAATTGTTTTTCGAGTTTTGTGTAATCGTCTTTGTATTTAGAGTTTTCAATTATGATTTTATTATTCGGATTAAAATTCAATGGCACCGGATTGAATTGAAAAAAAACAAAAACCATAACTCCAGTTAGCAGAATAAAAAACTGCATAGGTACTTTTAAAAATCCATTCATTATTAAGCCAAGTTGACTTTCGCGATCGGTTTTCCCAGAAAGATAACGGCCAACTTGAGTTTGGTCGGTTCCAAAATAGGAAAGCATTAAAAAGAATCCACCTGTTATTCCGCTCCAAAATGTATATCTAGTTTCTGTATTTAAAGAAAAATCAAGAATATTCATTTTATCATTAGCACCTGCAATATGAAGTGCATTAGAAAATGTCATTTCATTTGGCAACATATGCAGGATAAGGTAAAAGGTAACAAACATGCCTGAAAGTATTACAAACATTTGTTGTTTTTGGGTGACATTTACTGCTTTGTTACCACCTATAAAAGTGTAGAATATTACCGATATTCCTATGATGATATTTAGTAAAGTTAAATTCCAACCAAGTAATGTTGAAAGAATAATAGAAGGCGCATAGATTGTTATTCCGGCTGCTAATCCTCGTTGAATTAGAAATAAAATTGCTGCCAATGATCGGGTTTTTAAATCGAAACGTTGTTCAAGATATTGATAAGCTGTGAATATTTTGTATTTGTGGTAAATAGGAATAAAGACAATACAAATTACTATCATAGCTATTGGTAGTCCAAAATAGAATTGAATAAAGCCCATTCCGTCATGGTAGGCCTGTCCTGGAGTAGAAAGAAAGGTGATTGCACTGGCTTGAGTTGCCATAACCGAAAGTCCAACAACCCACCAAGGTGTTTCTTTATTAGCTAATATATATTCTTCTACATTTTTACTGCCACTAGATTTGTAAACACCATAGAGAATGATGAACAACAAAGTAACAGAAAGTACTATCCAATCTAGTTGTTGCATGTATTAAGAAAATATTTGCATTAAAAGATAAAACAAAACAATAAAAGCAATATTGGTTATTAGTAACCAAGTGTAATTAATTTTCCAAAAGGTTGGTTTTCCCATTTAATGTTTTTTAATCTATGGTATATAAAATCTAAAATCTGCTATTACAAATGTCCTAAGCCATTTCTTTGATTGATATAGTTTAATTGGTGTTCCGCGACATAATTTCGAAATATTTCAACTAGTGTCTCATAATATTTTTGAAGGTTTTTTACGTTTACCTCCGGTCGACTATCAATTGGAATTGTTATTGGCATTTCATTAAGATACTTAGATAATTCGGGATAATTTTCGTGAATCACCATAGTAACCTTCAAGATTTTCGCATTAATTTCTTTTTCAGTCTCCATTGTTTTTACATTAATAGTTTTGTAAAACTACAAATTCTTAAGGAATGTTTGGGATAAATAATTATATACTTTTTCTGTTGGCAATCCCACCACATTGGTGTAAGACCCTTCAATTTTGGAAATACCAATTAATCCAATCCAATCTTGAATTCCATAGGCTCCAGCTTTATCAAATGGTTTGTAAGTATCTAAATAATAACGAATTGCATTTTCGTTTAACGTGTTGAAAGTTACTTTGGTAACATCAAATATAGTTTCAATATTAGTAGAAGTTTTGAAACAAACAGAAGTAATCACTTCATGAGTAACATTGGATAATGATTTTAAAATTTGAACTGCATCCTCATAATCTTTTGGTTTGCCCAAAGCTGTATCTTTAAGCCATACAATAGTGTCGCTTGTAACTAATATTTCATTATCTAATAGCTCTCCATCAAAAGCTTCGGCTTTTAATTTTGCTAGATAGTTAGTTATTTCTTCGGCTTTTAGATGATTAGGATATACTTCTTCAATTTCTTTAAGTCGAATTTCAAAATCAAAACTGTCTCCAAAATCAAAATCTTTAAAAAACTGTTGGCGTCTGGGAGATCCTGAAGCTAAGATGATTTTATATTTATTAGACATTGTGTTTGATATTAAATGTTATTATCCATATAGATAAAATCCCGAAGAAAATTATCCATTTTAATATTATGCTAATTTGTCGAAAATCCTTTTTTTCTTTGGCATTCCAAATTCGGATTAAACATAAAATAATAGGAGCAATTACCAAAATCATTAGATAGAAAATTCCATAATATAAGTTATTTGAAAACAAATATTGATTAAGGTAAAAGAATAAGTATAGGGTTGGAACTAACAAAAGAATAAAAGCTATTTTAGTTGTTTTTATAGTTCCGATAATAATTGGTAATGTTTTCATTTCTTGAATTTTATCACCTTCTATGTCTTCAATATCTTTTATCATTTCACGCACAAGATTTATGAAGAATGCAAATTTAGCGTAGTCTAATAATATTGAAAAAGCCAAAGCCATTTGTTGCTGATTACTTTCAAAAGTATTCGGAAAAATATCAAATATTCCTATAATGATAACGCTAAAAGCAAGCAAAGCAGCAATTAGAATATTACCAATAACTGCAATTTGTTTAATAGTGCTAGCATAGATATAAAGTAAGGTAGCAATTAATACAAAAAGGATTGCAAAATTAGGATGTGAAATTGAATTTGATAATACAAATCCGCAGGCAACTCCTGCAATTGTAAGTGCAGCATAAATAGAATAGGCGGTAGTCTCTGAAATAAACGTTCCAATAATAACTTTATTTGGTTTGTTATGTTGGTCTGTTTCTTGATCAAAAATATCGTTTATTACATAGCCACCAGCAGCGATTAGAACAGTTGCAAGAATTAATAATGCATATTGCCAATAAAAAAGCGATAGAGGAATATGTATTTGTTCTAAATATCCAAACCTAATAATTAATTGCATTAGGGCTAGTAGGAGCAGATTTTTATAACGTATTAATTGTAGGAATTTCATTGGTTTAGTGTTATTTTCATGTTCAAGAATTAATGATTTTTTAGCTGCAGATTACTAATCATGTTTTCCGTTATAATACAAATGCCATTTTCCTTGTACTTTCATTACTTGTTCAATCACGTCTCTAACTGCACCTTTTCCTCCGTTTTTATGAGAAATATAAGTTGATATAGCTTTTATCTCCGGACTAGAATCTTGAGGACATGTAGGCAACCCTACTAGCTTCATGACATGATAATCAGGAATATCATCTCCCATGTAGAGTACATTTTCGGGATTAATATTATATAATTCTATGTATTCATTAAAAGTTTCAACTTTATTTGGACTTGCCAAATGTATATCGTGAATGCCCAAATTTCTCAATCGAATGCGTACCCCTTCATTATTTCCTCCAGAAATAATGCATACGTTATAACCGCTTTCCAATGCTGCTTTCATGGCAAAACCATCTCGAATATTCATTATTCGAAGCATTTCCCCAGACTGTGTTACATGCACAGAACTATCCGTTAATACACCATCAACATCAAAAATGAAGGTGGTGATAGTGTTCATTAATTCTTTATAATTTGCCATTATCAATAATTGATTTTGTTAGGATTTTGTATATTTCTTTATGATTTACATCTGTTAAAATTTCAAGATGTTTATTAATTGTGGTAGTGTCTTTTCGTTTTGCAGGTCCAGTTTGGGCTTGCTCTGGAGAAAGAGTTTTAATTTTATTAGCTGTTTCTATTATTAATGGTTTCAAAATTTCAAACGGAACTTTATGTTCTTCACAAATTTCGTTTCCTATTACATATAAATGATTTACAAAATTATTCACAAAAACTGCAGCTGCATGTAAGGGTTTCCGTTGCTCGGAAGTGATTTCGAATATCTTATCTGAAATTTCAGAAGCAACCTCTTTTAGCATATTTAAATCTTCCCCATTTTGCGCTTCTAAACAAATTGGAATTTCCTTAAAATTCACTTCTTTATTCTTTGTGAATGTTTGAAGCGGATAAAAAACACCTTTTTTGTTGTTAGAACTTAAGTCGTTTATAGCAACGCTTCCTGATGTATGAACTACTAATTTGTTAGTAAACGGGAGTTGGCTTGAAACCACGGAAATAGCATCGTCAGAAACTGCAATTAGGAATAAATCGACTTCTTTTAATTGCTTGTAATCACTAACAATTACATCAGAATCTAATAAATGTGAAAGTGTTTTTGGATTTCGGGAAAAGACCTGCGTCAACTCCAAATTTTCAGCCTTTAAAAAAGCTGAAATTAAATGTTGCGCTACATTACCCGAACCAATTATGCTTATAGAAATCATTCTGTAAAATTATTCTTTTTTTTTTTAATTGGAATAGTATTGAAATTTTTATGTAAACTTATAAATGTTAGACACAAATCCCACAAATTAAATGGATTGTTATTAGATAGTAAGAATCCTTTGATTAGTCAAATAAAAAAATAAATGTCGATTCATGCTAATTAGTGAAATTCGTGTTGAAAATAAATTTGTAATAAAAATTTCTTAAGTTAATTTTAATGTATTTTGAACTTAAACTATCCTTTATAATCCACAATTTTGATTTACTTTTGTATTCCCTAGATTTAGGTTTATTATTAAAGTTTTCATCATGAATAAAAAAATATTTTCTTTTCTGTTTTCCACCAGATTAATGGCAGTTTTGTTTTTAACTTTTGCATTAGCAATGGGAATAGGAACCTTTATTGAAAGTTATTACAATACCGATACAGCAAGAGTTTGGATCTATAATGCTTGGTGGTTTGAAGTAATTATGGTGTTCTTCATGATTAATTTCGCAGGAAATATAAAACGCTATCAGTTGTACAAAAAAGAAAAATGGGCAACCTTATTGCTACATGTTTCTTTTGTTTTTATCATTTTTGGCGCTTTCATTACAAGATACATTAGTTATGAAGGAATGATGCCAATTCGCGAAGGTGCTACTTCTAACCAAATGTTTTCTGATAAAAATTATCTTACTTTTTTTGTAGATGGACAACATAATGGTGAATTAAAAAGAAGAGTTTTTGAAAAGCCTCTTTTATTATCACCAGCAGTTTATCCTCCATTTGCAAGTAATAATTTTACAATATCCGATAATTTTGATTCTACTCCTTTTAAGATTAGTTATAAAAATTTCATTATGGATGCCAAAGATACTATAAAGCAATCTGAGAGTGGAACTTTATATCTTAAAATGGTTGAATCGGGTGGAGGATCTCGTCATGAATATTATCTTCAAGAAGGAACAATTAAAGATATTCATAACGTGCTTTTTGCTTTGAACAAACCTACTAAAGGAGCTATTAATATTACTAGTACAGAAACAGGAACTACTATTGATGCACCTTTTGAAGGACAATTCATGCGAATGGCCGATAAATTTCAAGGGACTTTAGCTAAAGACAGCACCCAACCTTTAATGTTTCGTTCATTATATAATGTAGGAGGAGCACAATTTGTATTTCCAGACCAACCAATTAAAGGAATTAAAGATGTGGTATCTGGTAAAAAATTTAAGTCAAAAAATTCTAACGATGCTTTAGTATTAACGATTGAATCCGAAGGAAAATCTAAGGATGTTACACTTATTGGTTCTAAAGGATCTGTTGGTGAGCCACAAGTTGTGAAAATTGGCAAATTAGAATACACACTTTATTTTGGAAGCAAAGTATATACTTTGCCCTTTAGCATAACATTAAATGATTTTAATGCTAAAAAATATCCTGGAACAGAGAAAAGTTTTTCTTCTTTTGAAAGCAAAGTTACGGTCACTGAAAACGGAAATAAATTTAATGCCGATATTTATATGAACCATATTTTAGACCACGGAGGGTATAGATTTTTTCAATCTTCATTTGATCCTGATGAAAAAGGAACTATTCTTTCCGTTAACCATGATTACTGGGGGACTTTAATTACTTATATCGGTTATTTCTTGTTGTTCTTTGCCATGATGTGCATTCTATTTGTGAAAAATACTAGGTTTGCCGATGTGAAACGAAAATTAGAAGAAGTGAAATTGAAAAAATCTAAATTCTTATCGGTGCTTATTTTGTTGATGTCTTTAAATGGATTTGCTCAACACCAACATAATCCAGCAAAATTCAATTATTTAGATTCGATTTTAAAATATAAAGTTCCCGAAACGCAAGCAGAAAAATTTGGTCGATTGGTAATTCAAGACGATGGAGGTAGAATGAAACCTATAAACACCTTTTCATCGGAATTGCTTCGTAAAGTAAGCAAAAGAGAAACTTATGAAGGAATGAATTCCGATCAAGTTTTTATTTCAATGTCGCAATTTCCAACAGCTTGGTTTGAGTTGCCATTAATTTATATCAAAACTGGAAATGACAGTATCCGTAAAATTATCGGAGTAAATCCAGAAGATAAGTACGTTACTTTTAGATCTTTGTTTGATGCAAAAGGAAATTATAAATTAGGTGCTTACTTGGAAGATGCCTACAAAACGAATACTCCAGATCAGTTTCAAAAAGATTTTATTGAAGTAGATAAAAAGGTAAATTTAATGAATTCGGCATTGAGTGGCAATATTTTAAAAATATTCCCAATTCCAAGTGATAACAATAATAAATGGTTATCTTTTTTAGAGATCAATCATCCTATGGGCAATGATTTGGATGTTATTAAAAATGCTTTGCCTTATTATTTTGATGCTTTAGCAAAAGCTTCTAAAACTAAAGATTATACTTTGGCAAACACGATGTTGCTTGGTTTGGAGAATTTTCAGAAAAAATACGGAAAAGCAGTTCTACCTTCAGACCAACAAATATCTTCAGAGATTTTGTTAAACAAATACGATGTATTTAAAAACTTATTTTGGTTGTATATGCTTGCCGGAAGTTTGATGCTAATTATGGTTATAGTCAGTATTTTTTATAATACTAAAGCAATAAAAATCATAATAAATTTATTTCATATTTCTGTCATTGTATTGTTTGTTTTGCATACAGCTGGTTTAATTGCGCGTTGGTATGTTTCTGGACATGCGCCTTGGAGCAACGCCTATGAAAGTATGATTTATGTGGCTTGGGCTACGATGTTATTTACATTATTGTTCTCTAGTAGATTAGCAACATTTTCTAAAATTAACACAACTATTTATTTATTATCTCTTTTTACTTGGAATTTTAAAAATAAATCACCTCTTGTTGTTGCCTCTGGAACTTTTGTGGCTTCTATGATATTAATGGTAGCGCATTTAAATTGGTTAGATCCATCAATTGCCAATTTGCAGCCTGTATTGAATTCCTATTGGTTAATGATTCACGTTGCCGTTATTGTAGCAAGTTACGGGCCTTTTACATTAGGAATGGTTCTTGGTTTGGTAGCATTATTGTTAATGTTATTTACTAACGAAAAAAATAAAGCTACTATGACCTTGCATATTAAAGAAATCACCTATATCAACGAAATGGCTTTAACGATAGGACTTGTTATGCTAACAATCGGAAATTTTCTTGGTGGACAATGGGCTAACGAAAGTTGGGGGCGCTACTGGGGATGGGATCCTAAAGAAACTTGGGCGTTAATTAGTATCATGGTTTATGCTTTTGTAATTCACGCACGATTTGTTCCATCTTTAAGAGGTTTGTTTTCTTTTAATTTTATGAGTGTTTTGGCTTTTGCTTCAATATTAATGACTTATTTCGGAGTGAATTTTCACTTAACCGGAATGCACTCTTATGCTTCTGGGGAGAAACAAAACGTAACTATATACCTTTATATCTTTGTTGCTTACATGGTTTTTTCAACTTTCGTATATTGGAGATACCGAAAAATATTCAAAAAATAATCATGAAAAATATAACACTATTATTATTAAGTCTTAGTTTTTTTACAAGTTGTAAAAATCAAGCGCAAGAAACTCCAGTTACATTAATTTCTAATAAAGAAGTCATGACTAAAGAAACTATTTATTCATTTAAAGTAAAAGATTTAAATGGAAAAGAATTTGATTTTGCGTCCTTAAAAGGTAAAAAAATCATGATTGTAAACACTGCATCTAAATGTGGATTAACACCTCAATATAAAGACTTGGAGGCTATTTTTGAAAAATACAAAGAGAAGAATTTTGTTATTGTAGGATTTCCGGCTAACAATTTTGCTTCACAAGAACCAGGAACAAATAAAGAAATTGGAGAATTTTGCCAACGTAATTATGGAGTGACATTCCCAATGATGGAGAAGGTATCTGTTAAAGATGCTGATATGTGTGAAGTATATAAATTCTTAACACAAAAATCAAAAAATGGTTTACAAGACAGTGAAGTAGAATGGAACTTTCAGAAATATTTGATTAATGAAAAAGGAGAATTAGAAAAAGTTATTTCTCCACAAGTACTACCAACAGACGCTTCTATTGTAGATTGGATTGCAAAATAAGCATGTGAAATAGACACGAATTTGCTAAAGGCAAACGAAATTTGTGTAATTTTTAGAAACAATACAATTGGTGAAAATTAGTGCAATTTGTGTCGAAAAAAATAATTATTCTGTTTTCGTCATGTAGAGTTTTTCTTTTTTGAATAAAATTCCAATATTTTATTTACTTTTACACTCCAAACAGCACTTCATTATGAGTCAAAAAATATTGCTCAATGCCAAAGAAGTTACTATTATATTAAATCGTTTGGCCTGTCAGTTAATCGAAAAGCATCTTGATTTTTCGAATACGGTATTGATTGGTTTGCAACCTCGAGGTAAATTCTTAGCACAACGTATCAAGCATATTCTGGAGACAGAATACCAACTACAAAACATCCCTCTTGGATTTTTAGACATTACCTTTTTTAGAGATGATTTCCGTAGAGGCGAAAAACCTTTAGAGGCTAATAAAACTCAAATAGATTTCTTAGTTGAAAATAAAAAAGTAGTTTTTATTGACGATGTATTGTATACAGGAAGAAGTATAAATGCCGCGTTAACCGCTATCCAGTCTTTTGGAAGACCATCAGAAGTGGAACTATTGACCTTAATTGATAGACGTTTTAGTCGTCATTTACCTATACAGCCCGATTATAGAGGTCGTCAAGTAGATGCTATAAATGGCGAAAAAGTTAAAGTTTGCTGGTTAGAAAATGAAGGAGAAGATTCCGTGTATTTAATTACGAATTAAGAATTTACAACAACACAACACCTACTATATAAATGAAAGAACTAAGTGTAAACCATTTATTAGGAATTAAATACCTAGTTAAAGAAGATATTGATTTAATATTTGAAACGGCCGATCATTTTAAAGAAGTTATTAATCGTCCTATAAAAAAAGTTCCCTCTTTAAGAGACATAACTATTGCTAATATTTTTTTTGAAAATAGTACACGAACAAAATTGTCTTTTGAGTTGGCTCAAAAAAGACTTTCAGCAGATGTAATTAGTTTTTCGGCAGCACAATCTTCGGTTAAAAAAGGGGAAACTCTAATTGATACTGTGAACAATATTCTATCAATGAAAGTCGATATGGTAGTTATGCGACATGCTAATCCAGGTGCAGCTTACTTCCTTTCGCAAAATGTTAAAGCAAGTATTGTTAATGCTGGTGATGGCGCTCACGAACATCCAACCCAAGCGTTATTAGATAGTTTCACTATTAGAGAAAAATTAGGAGAAGTTGCCGGTAAAAAAGTGGTGATTGTAGGTGATGTTTTGCATTCCCGTGTAGCACTTTCAAATATTTATGCTTTACAAATGCAAGGTGCCGAAGTAAAAGTATGTGGCCCAAATACATTAATTCCTAAGTACATTGAAAGCCTTGGAGTTTCTGTTGAATCTAATTTAAGAAAAGCTCTTGAATGGTGCGATGTTGCCAATATGCTTCGTGTGCAAAACGAAAGAATGGATGTGAATTATTTTCCTTCAACAAGAGAATACGCGCAGCAATATGGAGTAGACAAAGCCTTATTAGATTCCTTAAGTAAAGAAATAGTCATTATGCACCCAGGACCAATAAATCGTGGAGTAGAAATTACTTCCGACGTTGCCGATTCTCAGCAATCTGTGATTTTGGATCAAGTAGAAAATGGGGTTGCAATTAGAATGGCTGTTATTTATTTATTGGCATCTAAAATCAAACAATAAGTAAAGAAATAAGCAATGAAAGTAGAACAAAAAGGTCATTCCACCATCGTAAAAGATACCCAAGGAAATATTCAAAATTTCATCGAGAAACTAACTCATGAACATGCTACTTTTAAAAATCAAAATTTAATTATAGATATTACCCATGATAAAAATGTGGAAATAAAAGATATTAAATTATTCTCCGATTTATCTAAAGCGCATTGTAAGGGTAAAAAATCCTTTATTTTAGTTGCTTCCGATATTGATTTTAATGCTATTTCTACGCAACTAACAGTTGTTCCTTCTATTCAAGAAGCTCACGATATAATTGAAATGGAAGAAATAGAACGCGATTTAGGATTTTAATAATTACACTATGAAAATTAACAATAAAACATTGCTATACATTTATGTAGTATTTTTATTTGTATTAACTTTTTTACTGGCAAGCCGCGTATTTAAAGGAATAAAAACACAAGATTTTGACTATTTAAAGATTGCAATTAACAGTGTAATCTTAATTTATGTTGCATTTCAAGTAATTCGTTTGGGTAAAATAGAAAACGATAAAACGGAATAAATATGAATAAAAGGTTATTTTATATTCTATTAGCTTTAAATATTATTTTATTATTTATTAATTTGTATTTAGGATATGTTAGAAATAACTATAATCTTTTTAGTATTTTTTCTAATATTTCTTTGGCATTTATTTTATATATGTCTTCCAAAAAATAAAAATAAATTTTGAAACTAACCATACTTGGCTGTTATGCAGCAACACCTAGAACTTTTTCTAATCCTACTTCTCAAATTTTAGAAATAAAAAACAGAGTATTCTTAATTGATTGTGCTGAAGGAACCCAAGTACAATTGCGTAAAAGCAAAATCAAGTTTTCTAAAATCAATCACATTTTCATTTCTCATCTTCATGGAGATCATTTTTATGGATTAATTGGGTTAATTTCAACCTTTATGTTACTAAATCGGGAAAATGATTTGCATGTTCATGGTCCAAAAGGTATAAAAGAAATTATCTTATTACAATTGCGCGCTTCAGGTTCATATACTGGTTATAATCTATATTTTCACGAACTAGAATCAACAGAATCGGTGACTATTTTTGAAGACGAAAAAGTAATCGTAAAGACAATTCCTTTGAGCCATCGTATATATACTAACGGATTTCTTTTTCAAGAGAAAAATATTGAGCGTAAACTCAATATCGAAACTATCGAAAATTATAATATTGATAAAGTATATTTCAATAAAATTAAATTTGGAGGTGATGTTACTCTCGAAAATGGCAAAGTAATTCCAAATTCTGAATTGTCTTTCCCTCCTTTACCTGTAAGATCATATGCTTATTGTAGTGATACAAAGTATGATGAAAGTATAATTCCAATAATACAAAATACGGATTACCTGTATCATGAAAGCACTTTTTTAGAAAGCGAAGAACCTCTTTCTGAAAAAACAATGCACTCTACTGCTAAGCAAGCTGCTACTATTGCATCAAAAGCAAATGTAAAAAACCTTATTTTAGGCCATTATTCTACAAGATATAGCAGCATTGAAATGTTTAAAAATGAAGCTGAAACTATTTTTCCAAATGTACATTTAGCAGAAGATGGAAAAGAATTTTCTTTAGATTAATATAAAAAAACTATAAGAAATTAATTATTCAAATTACCTAACGATTTATGAATCTTTCTTTTGTGATGGGTTTGTTTTAAATTTTTATCTCCCGAAATAATACTAATGCTGCCATCAATTTCAAACATTGCAAGTTTTACTTCATTATAATGTTCTACGCCGTGTTCTCGCATAGCTTCTTGAAGTTCTTCTGAAGAAATTCCAATTTTGGATAGTGCTTTAAAATCAATTTTGCCGTTGTGAATTAATATTTCGGGTTTGTCTTGAAGTAGTTCCTTAATAAATTTAGATCGCAACATCGTCTTTTTGAAAATGATGTTGATTATAAACAAAGCAAATGCAGCAACAATTCCACCTAAAAGTGTAGTGTTGTTTCCTACCATGGCATTTTGTACCGAGTTACTTATAAGTAAAATTAAAATTACATCGGCAGTGTTTAATTGAGATAATTCTTTTTTTCCGAATATACGTAAAGCAATTATCATAAAAAGATAAACGCAAACACTTCGAAAAACAATATTTAAGTAAGGATCGTTAATCATGATTTAACTATTGTTTTCTCTTAATATTACTCTCAATAGCTTTTATCATTTCTCCTGCAATATCTTTATTAGTAGCGCCTTCAATACCTTCAAGACCTGGAGATGAATTAACCTCTAATAATAATGGTCCTTTTGCTGAACGGATTATGTCTACACCTGCAACCCTTAAATCCATTGCTTTGGCTGCTTTTATGGCTATTCTTCTCTCATCTGCGGTTGGTTTTACTATAGATGCTGTTCCTCCCATGTGAATATTTGCACGAAATTCTCCTGGAGCTGCAACTCTTTCAATAGCAGCTACTACTTTTCCGTCAACTACAAATAAACGTAAATCTTTACCGTTAGCTTCTTTAATAAATTCTTGAACTAATATATTAGCATTTAAACTTTTAAAAGCATTTATTACCGATTCGGCAGCTTTTTTAGTTTCTGCCAAAACAACTCCTTTTCCTTGAGTTCCTTCTAATAATTTTACAATTAATGGAGAACCTCCAACCATTTTAATCAAATCATCCGTATCTAAAGGCGAATTGGCAAATCCGGTAGTTGGTATATCTACGCCATTTCTTAATAATAATTGTAGAGAAAAAAGTTTATCTCGAGATTGGGTTATTGCTGCAGCCGAATTCAAGCAATAAACTTTCATTGCTTCAAATTGACGTGTTAATGCACATCCATAAAATGTAATACTAGGACGAATTCTTGGAATAATTGCATCGAAATTGTCTAATACTTTTCCGCCACGATAATGAATTTCGGGTTTAACAGCATCCAATTTCATATAACATTCTTTGATGTTTAGAAAATGCATTTCATGTCCTCGCATTTCGCCAGCTTCCATAATTCGTTTGTTACTATACAATTCTGGATTACTTGCTAATAATCCAATTCGCAAACCCGATTTACTCGGAATGGCATCAACATATAAATTTTTTAGATTTTCGATTGAATTTTGGCCTAACAAATATTGCTGCTGGGGATCTACTAAAATTCTTCCGCTCATAGCTTCTCTGCCTAAAAGCATTCTAAAACCCATTGAATCACGGTTGGTAAGCGTCATTTCTATAGACCAAATGTCGCCTCCAATAGTAATATTAGTTTGAATAACATAGCGTTGTTCGCGAAAACCACTTGAACTTTTAACTACACGTTTATCAATTAACAATGCTTCACAATGAATTACTGTTTTAAGATTGTTTTGAATTGGGTTGATGTCAAATTTCACCCAATTGATTCCATCTCTTACAAATGGAGAGATATTGATTGCATGTAATGCGGAAGTTTTAGCACCTGAGTCAACACGAGCTTTGATTGCGGGAATTCCAAGTTCTGGAAATGAACACCATTCTTCAGATCCTAATATGATTTTGTTTTGAGGCATTATAAATAAATTTTAAACCACGAATTACAGCAATTTTTTAGAGAAATTAAAGTATTTCGTGGTTAAATGTATGTTATTATTTGTAATGACCTTTTAGAGAAACAATTTCTAAAATTTCAATTACATTTTCTTCAACAATTTGATAAATTATTCGATGTTCACTATTTATTCTTCTGGACCATTTTCCTGTAAGTTCATACTTCAATGGTTCAGGCTTTCCAATTCCAGTAAATGGATGTTTTATTAAATCTTCAATTAATAAAACTATTTTTTTTTGAATAAGTTTTATTGCCAGATTTTTTCCAAAAAGCTAAATCTTTTAGGGCATCGGGAGCAAATCTTATTTCCATATATCTTCCAAAGCAATACTAACTCCTTTACCGTCTTTTAAATCTTAAAATTTTGGCAACAAATTCTTTATTATAAGGACTTGTACCTTCATCTTATATTTCAATATGAAGTGATTTTGCCAATTCTATTAGAAGTGGCATATGTTTTTTCTGTACTTTTTTAATTTAATCTCCATATCATTTAACTAATTAAATTTTATTTTAACTAGTAGGTTCTTCTTTTTTCTGAATTTTCACATTCAATTCAGTTGCACCTTCTTCAATATCCATAAAGATTTCATCGCCATTGCCAATTTTAGAAGTGATTATTTCTTCAGCTAAAGAATCTTCAACATATTTTTGAATGGCTCTTTTTAATGGTCTTGCTCCAAATTGTTTGTCGAAACCTTTTTCTGCTATAAATGCTTTTGCTTTATCGGATAAAGTTAAGGTATAACCTAATTCTTTAATTCTAGCATATAATTTTACCAATTCTAATTCGATGATTTGGTCAATATCATGCTTTTCTAAAGCATTAAATACGATAACATCATCAATTCTGTTCAAGAATTCAGGTGCAAATGTTTTCTTTAAAGCATTTTCGATAATACTTTTCGAATTATCATCTGCTTGCGCTACTTTGGCTGCAGTTCCAAAACCAACTCCTTGTCCGAAGTCTTTTAATTGACGAGCACCAACGTTAGAAGTCATAATGATAATAGTGTTTTTAAAATCAATTTTACGACCTAAGCTATCCGTTAAATAACCATCATCTAATACTTGAAGCATCATATTAAATACATCAGGATGTGCTTTTTCTATTTCATCTAAAAGTACCACGCAATATGGTTTTCTTCTAACTTTCTCAGTTAATTGACCACCTTCTTCATATCCAACATATCCTGGAGGAGCACCTACTAATCTAGAAATAGCAAATTTTTCCATGTATTCACTCATGTCAATTCGTACTAAAGCATCTTCTGAATCGAATAATTCTTTAGCTAATACTTTGGCTAATTGTGTTTTTCCAACTCCTGTTTGCCCTAAGAAAATAAAGGAACCTATTGGTTTGTTTGGATCTTTTAATCCTGCACGATTTCGTTGAATAGAACGCGCAATTTTCATTACTGCTTCATTTTGACCAATAACTTTGCCTTGAAGTAGTTCTGGTAATCTTGCTAATTTATTACTTTCTGTTTGCGCAATTCGATTTACAGGAATACCTGTCATCATAGACACTACATCGGCAACATTGTCTTCAGTAACTTCAATACGGTTGTTTTTAGAATCTTCTTCCCATTGCTCTTGTGCTATAGCAAGTTCTTTTTCAATTTTCTTTTCATCGTCGCGAAGTTTTGCTGCTTCTTCATATTTCTGTCTTTTTACAACCGAATTTTTTAATTCACGAACTTCTTCTAACTGACGTTCTAAATCTACTATTTGTTTAGGAACATCAATATTGGTAATGTGAACACGAGAACCTGCCTCGTCTAAGGCATCAATAGCTTTGTCTGGTAAAAAACGTTCCGACATATATCTATCCGTTAATTTTACACAAGCCTCAATTGCATCTTGTGTATAAGTAACATTATGGTGGTCTTCGTATTTATTTTTGATATTATTTAAAATCAATATAGTCTCTGAAACAGAGGTTGGCTCAACAATCACCTTCTGAAAACGACGTTCTAATGCTCCATCTTTTTCAATATATTGACGGTATTCATCTAAGGTTGTGGCTCCAATACATTGTATTTCTCCTCTTGATAAAGCAGGTTTTAGCATGTTTGAAGCGTCTAATGAGCCTGTAGCTCCACCAGCACCCACAATTGTGTGAATCTCATCAATAAACAAAATAATATCGTCGTTTTTTTCCAACTCATTCATTACAGCTTTCATTCTCTCTTCAAACTGTCCGCGATATTTTGTGCCTGCAACTAAACTAGCCAAATCTAAAGTAACCACTCTTTTGTTAAATAAAATTCTAGAAACTTTCTTTTGGATAATACGTAATGCTAAACCTTCAGCAATTGCAGATTTACCAACACCTGGCTCTCCAATCAACAATGGATTGTTTTTCTTTCTACGACTTAATATTTGTGAAACCCGTTCAATTTCTTTTTCACGGCCTACAACAGGATCTAATTTTCCATCTTCAGCCATTTCTGTTAAATCTCTACCAAAATTATCTAGAACAGGGGTTTTAGATTTTTTACTTGATTTGTTCGCAGGATTATTAAAACTATCTCCTTTAATGCCATCATCATGTCCAGAATCATCATTAAAAGACTCGTTTTTTGGCAGGTTTTCTAAAAAATTCTCTTCTCTTGGTGTCATGTCTAAATATTGTTCTTTAGCTACTTCATAATCTATTTTAAGTTTATTTAGTAACTTAGTTGTAGGATCATTTTCATTTCTTAAGATGCAAAGCAATAAATGTGCAGTACTAATTGAACTACTTTGGTATACTTTTGCTTCTAAAAAAGTTGTCTTAAGTGCTCTTTCTGCTTGACGTGTTAAATGTAAGTTTTTCTTTTCTAAACTCAACTCAACATTAGGATTTGGCGGACTTAGTATCTCCACTTTCTTTCTTAAATGATCTAAATCCACTGAAAGATTATTCAAAATTGATATTGCTTTTCCATTTCCGTCTCTCAAAATTCCAAGCATAAGATGTTCCGTTCCAATAAAATCGTGCCCTAATCGCAAAGCTTCTTCTTTGCTATAAGTTATTACATCTTTTACTCTTGGTGAAAAATTATCATCCATCATTTTATGTATATTATTATTGTAAATTTAGTGAATTACTTTTGGTAAATCAAATACCATTCCTAAAGAAAACTCTAGTCAGTAAATTGACAAAAAAATAATTATATATATAACTTTAAATTTGGTAATTTATTAACCATTTGGTGCTACTAATTTGTTAATAAATCCTTGAAATAAGTGAACGAAAATGCTTTTATAAGAATTTAAAAAATGTAACTTGCACGATTGAATTGAAAATTAATTTACTTTAAAAATTTATAAATATGTCTGACGGAGAAAAGTTAATTCCTATTAACATTGAAGACGAAATGAAATCAGCATACATCGATTATTCGATGTCTGTTATTGTATCAAGAGCACTGCCTGATGTTCGTGATGGTTTAAAGCCAGTTCATAGAAGGGTGTTATACGGAATGTACGATTTAGGTGTAACCTCTAAATCAGCCCATAAGAAATCAGCAAGAATTGTAGGAGAAGTATTAGGTAAGTACCACCCTCACGGAGATACTTCAGTTTATGATGCTATGGTTCGTATGGCTCAAGAGTGGAGTTTACGTTATTTATTAGTAGATGGTCAAGGTAACTTTGGATCTGTAGATGGCGATAGTCCTGCTGCAATGCGTTATACCGAGGCTAGAATGAAAAAGATGTCTGAAGACATAATGGCAGATATTGATAAAGAAACCGTTGATTTTAAGTTGAATTTTGACGATACTTTATATGAGCCAACAGTAATGCCAACGCGAGTTCCTAACTTATTGATAAATGGAGCATCTGGAATTGCAGTAGGTATGGCTACAAATATGGCGCCACATAATATTACCGAAGTTATTGATGGTACCCTTGCATATATTGATAATAATGATATTGAAATTGATGAGTTAATTACACTTATTAAAGCACCTGATTTTCCTACCGGAGGGGTGATTTATGGTTACGAAGGAGTTCGTGAAGCGTTCAAAACAGGTCGTGGAAGAATTGTAATTCGTGCAAAAGTTAATTTTGAAGAAATTAACGGTAAAGAAGCAATTATTGTATCAGAAATTCCGTACCAAGTTAATAAGGCGGAAATGATTAAAAAAACTGCCGACTTAATTAATGACAAAAAAATTGAAGGTATTTCTAATATTCGAGATGAATCGGATAGAACAGGAATGCGTATTGTTTATGAATTAAAACGTGACGCCGTTCCGAATGTAGTTTTAAATACATTATATAAATATACCCAACTTCAATCTTCTTTTAGTGTTAATAACATTGCCTTAGTTAAAGGTAGACCTCAAATGTTGAACGTAAAAGATTTAATTCATTATTTCGTAGAACACCGTCATGATGTTGTTGTAAGAAGAACACAATTTGAATTACGTAAAGCAGAAGAAAGAGCACACATATTAGAAGGATTAATAATAGCTTCTGATAATATTGATGAAGTTATAGCATTAATCCGTTCATCTAAAGATGGTGAGGAAGCTAGAGCAAAATTAATTGAACGTTTTCAATTATCTGAAATTCAAGCTCGTGCAATTGTTGAAATGCGTTTGAGACAATTAACAGGTCTGGAACAAGATAAATTAAGAGCAGAATATGAAGAATTAATGAAATTAATAAACCATTTGAAAGATTTACTTGCTAGTAAAGAACTTAGAATGGAATTAATTAAAACAGAATTAATTGAAATTCGTGATAAATATGGCGATGAACGTCGTTCTGTAATTGAATATTCAGGTGGAGATGTTAGTATTGAAGATTTAATTGCCGATGAAAATGTAGTAATTACTATTTCACATGCTGGATATATTAAACGTACTTCTTTAACAGAATACAAAACTCAAAATAGAGGAGGAGTAGGACAAAAATCTGCAGCTACAAGAGATCAGGATTTCTTAGAGCATTTATTTGTTGCTACTAACCATAACTATTTATTAATTTTTACCCAAAAAGGTAAATGTTATTGGATGCGTGTTTATGAAATTCCAGAAGGAACCAAAGCAAGTAAAGGTAGAGCGCTACAAAACCTTATCAATATTGAAAGTGATGATAAAGTAAAAGCATTTATTTGTACTCAAGATTTAAAAGACCAAGACTACATTAAGAGTCATTATTTAATTATGGCTACCAAAAAAGGTCAGGTTAAGAAAACTTCTTTAGAGAAATATTCTAAACCTAGAGTTAATGGAGTTGCTGCAATTACAATTAAAGAGGGTGATG
Source organism: uncultured Bacteroidota bacterium (assembly GCA_903838055.1). Lineage (GTDB taxonomy): Bacteria > Bacteroidota > Bacteroidia > Flavobacteriales > Flavobacteriaceae > Flavobacterium. The sequence continues at coordinate 56,064 of CAILWV010000049.1, forward strand.
AATTATTAGCTGCAGAGTTAACAAATGGAAATAGCCAAATTTTAATAGCTGTTAAATCAGGTAAGTTAGTTCGTTTTGAAGAAGCTAAAACACGTCCAATGGGAAGAACAGCTTCTGGAGTTAGAGGAATTACTTTAAGAGACGATCAAGATGAAGTGATTGGAATGGTTTCAGTTGATGAAAATAATATTAATGAATCGCAATTATTAGTTGTTACTGAAAATGGTTACGGAAAAAGAACGAAACTTGAAGATGAAGGTGAAGCTATTTATAGAATCACAAATCGTGGAGGTAAAGGTGTGAAAACATTAAATATTACTGAAAAAACAGGTGCATTAGTTTCTATTAATTCAGTTACAGATGCTGATGATTTAATGATTATTAACAAATCTGGTTTAACTATAAGAATGGATGTTTCTACACTTCGTGTTATGGGTAGAGCAACTCAAGGTGTTCGTTTAATAAATATCAAAGGAAATGACTCAATAGCTGCTGTAACTAAAGTTATGAAAGACGATGAGGAAGAAGCGATTGCTGCAGATGGAGAAGAATTAGAAATAGATCCAAATGCAATAATTGAAGACGATTCTGAGGATGATGATGTTGAAGAAACTGACGAAGAAGTTGCAGATGATGATGATTCAGAAGAATAAATAAATAATTTGAAATAGAAAAAAGCCATGTAACTAAAACTATTTTAGATAGCATGGCTTTTTTTAATAAATAAATAATCAAAAATTAAAATAGTTACATTATGAGAATTAAACAAATAATAATTGCAGGAGCATTATTAGTTTCTGTTACTACTTTCGCGCAGAAAGATGAATTAAAAGCGTTGAAAAAGATTTATAATAAAGACGTTATTAAAGGAGATGATTTAGCCCAATATAAATCTCTTGTAGATAAAGTGCAGCCCCTAGCTGTTGAAGAAGGGGATAAAGTTTATGCTAATTTTTATAAATGCATGATTCCTGTATTGGAATATAGTTCTATTGATAAAACTATGGCTCCTATTCAAATTCAAATGGCTTTAATGAAGTTTGTTAGCCCTAAATCAATTTCTGATTTAGCTTCTGGATTAAACGCTACATTAGATTATGAAAAAAAGACAGGTAAAAAAAATCAAACAGATGATATTAATGAAACCATAACTTCGTTTAAACCAGAACTTTTGAATTATGCTGTAAAATTAGGAAATGAAAAGAATTATAAAGAATCTGCCGATGTGTTATATTCTATTTATCTTCTAGATAAAAAAGATCAAGAAACTTTGTATTACGCAGCTAATTATGCAGCTAATGGACATGATTACGATAAAGCATTGGTGTATTACAAAGAATTGAAAGCATTGAATTATACAGGTGAAGGAATTATTTATTACGCTAAAAATAAAGCTACAGGAGCAGAAGAAAATTACAATAATAAAAGTGTCAGAGATAATTTGATACAATTAGGAACTCATTCTTCTCCTAGAGATGAAAAAATTCCATCTAAAAAAGGGGAGATAATTAGAAATATTGCTCTCATTTTAGTTGATCAAGGAAAAGAAGAAGAAGCTAAAAGTGCATTAGAAGAAGCTAGAAAAGAAAATCCAGAAGATACGGGACTGATCGTTTCTGAAGCAAATATTTATTTGAAACAAAATGATACTGCAAATTATAAAAAATTAATCTCTGAAGCATTAGAGAAAAGTCCTAATGATGAAGTATTAGTTTATAATTTAGGAGTTACTTGTGCTAATGCTAATCAAATGGAAGATGCTGAAAAATATTATAGAAAAGCAATCGAATTAAAACCTGATTTTGGTAATGCCTATTTGAATTTAGCGGATCTTATCTTAAAACCAGACGCTAAAATCGTAGAAGAGATTAACAAGTTATCTACTTCTCCAAAAGATTTAAAAAGATACGATGTTTTAAAAGCACAAAGACAGCAATTGTTTAGTAAAGCTATGCCTTTATTGGAAAAAGCACATCAATTAGATCCAAAAGATGATGTTGTAAAAAGTAATTTAAAATCGGTTTACAACTTTTTAGAAATGACAGATAAAGTTAAAGCTTTAAAAGAAGAAAACTAGCAATACCTTTTTTAATACCAAATAAAATAGCCAATCTAATTCAGATTGGCTATTTTATTTGGTATATAATTATTCTTCCTTTTGCCCCATCATCATTAAATAGGCCTTTAGGAATTCATCAATATTTCCGTTCATTACACCGTCTACATCGCTTGTTTCATATCCAGATCGAACATCTTTTACTAATTTGTAGGGTTGCATCACATAATTTCTAATTTGTGATCCCCATTCAATTTTCATTTTACCTGCTTCAATATCTGCACGTTGTGCTAATTGTTTTTTTAATTCAATTTCATACAACTGTGATTTTAACATTTGCATAGCTCGTTGTCTATTATCTTGTTGCGAACGTGTTTCAGAACATTGAATTTGTATCCCTGTAGGTTTGTGAAACAATTGTACTTTTGTCTCTACTTTATTAACATTTTGTCCTCCAGCTCCACTTGATCGAGAAGTTATTATTTCAATATCTGCTGGATTAATATCAATTTCTATCGTGTCATCTACTAATGGATATACATAAATTGAAGCAAAAGAGGTGTGTCTTTTAGCATTACTATCAAATGGCGATATACGAACCAATCGATGAACACCATTTTCACCTTTTAAATATCCGAATGCAAAATCACCTTCAATTTCTAAGGTTACAGTTTTAATTCCTGCAACATCTCCTTCTTGAAAGTTCAATTCTTTGATTTTATATCTTTGTTTTTCTGCCCACATCATGTACATTCGCATTAACATTGATGCCCAATCGCAACTTTCTGTTCCGCCTGCACCTGCAGTAATTTGAAGTACAGCACTCATGCTATCCCCTTCCTCTGAAAGCATATTTCTAAATTCTAAATCTTCAATATGAGAATTAGTTAATTCATATTGAGAATCAAGTTCTGTTTCAGAAACATCTCCTTCTTTAAAAAAATCATAGGTAATTTGAAGTTCCTCTGCTAATTCAACCCCTTTTTCAAAATCTTCTACCCATTTTTTCTTTTGGCGTAAGTTTTTAATCAGGATCTCAGCATCTTTAGCATTATTCCAAAAATTGGGTGCAAAGGTCTTTTCTTCTTCGTTGGTTATTTCGATAAGCTTGGCATCAATGTCAAAGATACCTCCTCAACGCACCAAGACGCTCTACAATACCTTTTATTTGTTCAGTATTTGTCATAAATTATGTAAATTTGTAAATGCAAATATAATGCTTCAAAATTTGATATGGAAATTAATTTAATCAGCGATACAGTCACTAAGCCTAGCAACGAAATGTTGCAATTCATGTTTAATGCCAAAGTTGGCGATGATGTTTATAAACAAGATCCAACAGTAAATGAACTTGAAAATGCTGTTGCTCAGTTGTTTGGAATGGAAGCTGCTTTGTTTTTTCCATCTGGAACTATGGCAAATCAGACAGCGATTAAATTACATACTAATCCTGGCGAACAAATTATTTGTGATAAATACTCTCATATTTATCATTATGAAGGAGGAGGCGCTTCATTTAATAGCGGAGTATCTTGCTGTTTAGTAGATGGAAACCGCGGAATGATTACTGCTGATTTAGTTAAAAATGCAATTAACGATCCTGAATTTTATCATGCTCCTTTAACTTCTTTAGTTAGTATTGAAAATACTACCAATAAGGGTGGAGGCGCTTGTTATGATATATCAGAATTAAAGAAAATTAAACAAGTTTGTATAGATCATAATTTGAAATATCACTTAGATGGTGCTCGACTTTGGAATGCAATGGTAGCTAAAAAGCAACATCCAAAACAATTTGGCGAGTTATTTGATACTATTTCGGTATGTTTATCTAAAGGACTTGGAGCTCCAATAGGTTCGGTTTTATTAGGGAGTAAAGTTGATATTAAAAGAGCATTACGTATCCGAAAAATATTTGGAGGAGGAATGCGTCAAGCAGGATATTTAGCTGCGGCCGGAATGTATGCTTTACAAAATAATATATTAAGATTAGAAGAAGACCATCGAAGAGCTAAAGAAATTGGAGAATTGTTAAAAACATTAAATTGGGTAGAAAAAGTAGAACCTGTAGAAACTAATATTTTAATATTTTCTGTTCGCCCTTCATTAGAAGAAAAATGGGTTATTGAAAAATTACAACAAAAAAATATTTTTATTAGTTCAATGGGTCACGGAAAACTTAGGATTGTTACACATATTGATTATAAAGAGGTAATGCATAATTATGTAATGGAAGCCTTAAGCAAAATGCAATTTTAGAATATTTTTTTTAATCTATAGTTTTCGGTATTTAAACTCATATATTTGTCATTTAAGCGATTTGGATTGAGTCATTGAATTTGTATTTATAAATTTAATAAATTGTTATTGTAATAAATTATATTTCGTACTATGTTAAATTTTTTTGACACTATTCCTATTCCTACAATTGTTGTCAATAATGAAAATAATATTGTATTCATTAATCAAAATGGATTACGATTTTTAGAACTTACTACCCAAGATTTCGTTTTACAGCCAATAATTTACTTATTACCAGAAATAGAAATTGGTGAACTAAAAAATAAAGCACATTTCACTACAACTTATAAAAATTCTATTGGAGTTAATGAATATATTAATATTCAATTTGATTCTACCACTATTCAAAACATTGAATATAAATTATTTTATATTAAAGAATTTAGTCCTAAGTATTTAGATACTGATAAAAGTGATGCTGAAAATACTATTGAGTTGCAGAACAAATTGCTATTTAGTAAGAATAAAGAATTAGAACAGTTTACTCATATCATTTCTCATGATCTTCAAGAACCTCTATTGTCATTAATAAGTTACTCTAAATTACTAGAGGATGAGTACCAAGATAAATTAGATGAAGAAGGGAAGATTTTTGTACAGTTCATAAATAAATCAGCTATTAGAATGCAAAATTTAATTTTTGGATTATCGCAATTAGCTCGAATAAACAAAAGAGAAGATATTTTACTAACTGATATTTCAAATTTGATGCAAGAAGTTAAAGATGATTTATCAAGCATAATAAATAAATATAATGCCATAATTACTTTTGAAAATTTACCATCAATAATTTGTTATCCAACTTATATTCGATTATTATTCCAAAATCTTATTAGTAATGCAATCAAATTTTCAAAACAAGGAATCCAACCAAAAATCCAAATTAGTTATTCCGAAAGAGAAACGGATTGGCTATTTCAAGTAAAAGATAATGGAATTGGAATTGATTCTAAGAATTCACAACAAATTTTCTTGATTTTTAAACGATTACATAGTGATAAAGACTATTCGGGTAATGGAATTGGACTAGCACATTGTAAAAAAATTATTGAAATTCACAATGGTAAAATTTGGGTAGATTCTATAGTAGGCGAGGGAAGTACCTTTAACTTTACAATCCCCAAAAAAATATAAATTATGACAAAAGAAATAAAAAGTATTATCTTGATTGATGATGATTTAGCAATAAATTATTTTCACAAGAGACTGTTTTTGAAACTCGAATTGGCTACTTCTGTTTTGTCTTATTTTAATGGTTCGGATGCTTTAAAAGGCTTAATTGAATTGGATTCAACTTTAACAAAAAATGATTTAGTGTTTGTTTTTTTAGATATTAATATGCCAGGAATAGATGGTTGGTTTTTTTTAGAGGAGTTTAATAAAATCCAATCTACTTTAAATGGAGATTTTAAAATATTTGTTTTGAGCTCTTCTGTTAATTCAGATGATATAGAAAAGGCAAAAGATAATATCAATATTACAAATTATTTTGCTAAACCGCTTATGATTGAAGGAATATTAGCACTAAAAGATAGTTACACTTAAATGATTTTTTTTGATATAGTAATGGTTAATCAATTTATTAAGTTGGATTTACTTTTTTTGAAAGTTTTCTAAAATAATTATTAATGTTAAATATATTAAGACGATAATAAAAATAGTAATTGTAATTATTCCAATTACAGATTTAATTTTTTGTTTACTTTCTTTTTTTTCTTTTATTCTGTGTTTCATTTTAATAATTAAACTTATATTTTCAAGTATTTTTTTTAATGTTTGATAAATTTACCGATATGACTATAAAACATTATATCTATATAACGATTGAGAACGTAAATCTTCCTGATTTAAAGTACAAATTTATATATTTTTCTAATAAAATTTAAGTACAAGTTGGTGCAAGTTGATGTTGTTTTTTATTATTTCGGAATGAATTTTATTAACTTATTGATTAGTAATTAACTATATTTTAAATTAAAAATCTTTTAAAAAACAAATTTCTTAAAAAATCAGAAAATTACTACATTTAAAAAAAATATTATCCATAATAGTATATATTTGACATTTAAATTAGATAATATGATTAATAATATTCATGTTTTTAAATAAATAGTACACACTTTTTTAATGAATCTTCCCGATCCTTATATTATTTCTTTGCGTAACAAAATTGAAGAAAAACTTAATTTTAAGATTAATCGTTTATGTGATGCTAAAAAATTTGCTAACATTTTAATTGAAAATAATTTAGGTATTTCTTCACATACTATTGCACGATTATTTGGGATAATAAAGCCATTTCGAACTCCATATAAAGACACATTAAATTTATTATCAAGTTATTTGAAGTATAATGATTGGGATGATTTTTGTACCAATCAAACTAATATTCCTTTTGACATTAATTATTTTTTAACTGAAGCAACAGATGGTTTTTCTTTATCGGTATTGCAATCTGCATTAGTAAATGATGATTTAGAATCGTTGTCAATTATTCTTGAAAAATCTAGCAATACTTCTAACTTTAAAATAATGTTTAGTGCTGCTGAGATGATTGGAAATTACCTCAGGCTAAGTTCTAAAAAACAAGATTTATTAAAGCTTTTAGCTAAAAGTAATATTGGTCAATTATTTTTTTATGAATGTTTTGTAGATGAAAATAATAAAGATGGTTATTTTTCTGAAGCATTAATTAAATATTATTTGCCTGAAATTAAAGACGATTATAAAAGGTTATTTGTTTATTGTTTTAATATTGGACAGAAAGCCAATAAAGAACTAAAGCAAAGTGAGTATATTCCTTTTTTTGAAAAATTAATTTATTCCTTAGACAAAAGGAAATGTCATTATCATGAATTATCAAGATGGCTAGAGTGTTCCATATTAATTGATGGTTTTAATGGGGTATTGCACCAAACTTGGAAAAAACATATTAATGAAATAATTGAACACGCAAAATTATTTGATTATCAAGAAAGCTGCTGGATAATTTCGAGATCATTAAAAGCATTAATTCTATTCGATTTGAAAAAAGAAATAATGCACGATTTAGATTTTAATGAATGCATTGATAGATTGGTGTTATTTCAAAAAAAAGAAAGCCACAGTATTGCTTTATACATATTGCAATTATATTGGATTTACAAATCTAAATGTCTAAACAGCAAAATTGTGTATTCTCCTTTTAGAATTGACACCTTATTATTTCAAAATGAAAGCGATGATAAAACAGTGATTGAATTAGCTACTGCTTCAATTTTTGCTTCAGGAGTTAATAAAATAATTATGGATAATAACTTGAAAACTTATTGCAATAAAGTTGGAGCAAATTGGGTTAAGAAATTACTTTTTGAATAATTTTTTTATTTTTTTATTTCTAATTCATATTTAGAATTTGCTTTTTGGATTAAACTATAGGACAGAAAAAAAAATCCACTAAAAATCAATATTATTAATGTAAAGTATAAATAATTTCCAACAAGGAAGTTCCAAAACATAAAATATACTAAATAGCAATTAATAGTTTGAATTAATCATGCAAGTACTCTGGTCTTAGAAAAACTTTTACTATGATTATCAAAATCCTTCCAAAATCCTCCGGGTTTTATTGTTCTTGCAAAATTTCTCAAAATTTTTTCATCTGTTGGAGGTGTTAAAAAGGTAATCGATATCCAAACACAACAAACGGAAATAGTTAAAATTATAATTTTTAATGGATAATAATCTAAATTCAAAAAGGTTTCTAATTTCATAATTAGTAAATAAATAAAGTTGTTATTAGCTACTAACCAATCTAAAATTGACGGAAAAAATAAGGATGCTATCATCGCCGATAATTGCGACCATGCATTTATACGCCACCAATACCAACGTAGCATAAATACTGGCCCAACTCCAGCAGTAATTGTAAATAAATATTTTGTTATTCCAACTAATGAATCTGCGTGAAATGAAATTATTGCTGAAGCAATTATTATATAGACCATAGCAAAAAGGCCGGTTTTTTTTAATTTATTTTCATCTGCATTTTGGTTAATAAAGTGTTTATAGAAATTCTCTACCAATAATGAACCTCCCCAATTTTGCATGTTTTGTACAACAGATATAAATGGAATCATAAATAATATTAATATCAAAATCATCATCCAAGAAGGTAATACTTTAATAAATAAATATGTAATTGCTAATTCGCTATCATTACAACCATTAGTAAATCCATAGAAAACAGCAATAAATGGAAGTGTGAAGAGTAACATTCTAAAAATTAATATAGAAAAAGATGGCAGAAAAATGCTTTTCACCAAATCTTTACTATTGTTTGTAGCCATTAATTTTTGTCCATTCATATCAGGATAATCTAATAGCGATGCTGACCACCATTGAACGGCTATGTAAACTATAAAAGCGTTAAAGGCTTTGGAACCAAATGTTGGCAGGATATTAAAATTAATTTTTGACGAATTAATTATTTTGGATAATTTATTTAAACCTCCAGTAGCATTATATAGACTAAATAGTAAGACACAAAAAAGAATAATAAAAATAAAAAAGAGTACGAAATCCATTCGAAGTCGAACTTTTAAACTATTAAAAAAGGTTAGAAACAGTAATAGAATCGATACTATAATAATTGTAATATGGATTTCTATTCCTAGAATAGAACCAACAATTTTACTGAAAGCTAACAAACTAAAACTAATAATAAATGGAATTATTAATAATCCTAAATACAAACTTCTGAATTGGTGTAAAATTTTGGCGCCTAATCCTGAAAAGCGAAAAAAAAGAAATTCATTCTCTGTTTTTACTGGTACTTTTTGCCATAAATGAGCAAAAAATGAAATACTAAAAGCAGATCCAATTGCGGCACTCCAGTATAGCCACATATCTGAAAATTGATTGTTAATTAATGCGGAACATATTAATTGTGGCTCTACAATAATACCTCCCGCTAGTAACATTGAAAATCCCACCAACCACCAAGATTCATTGCTTGTATAAAACAATTTTGATAATAGATTTTCAGATATTTTTTTATTTTTTTTCAAGTTTTACTTAAGAAATTTAACTTTTGATAGAAAAGAAATTAGTATTATTAACCGCTTTTATCTTTCAAAGATAGGTATTAATATTTTTTAAAAATAGGATGTATTATTACTGTTGATTATCAATTAAAAGTTTAAATTTGTTATGAAAATTCTTACAGTAATGACAAAATCAAGATTTGCTTTTAATTCTTTTACTTTATCGGAGTTAAAAAATCAACTTGCATTGAAACTTTTTTTTCCAATTCAAGGAAAGTCAGATTGTGTAAAACTTAGTGAAATTCTTTCTGCCGGTGGTTATGGAAGTATCTCTGAAACAACATTATACCGTTTGTTTGTAAACAATAATGGAATTTTGCCTTATCAAAATACTCTAAATATTTTGTCTAGATATATTGGGTATTCTTCATGGAAAGAATTTGTTGAAACGGTTGAATCCAATTCTTATTCCGGTAAAATAATTGTAAATAATCGCAATCAAATATCCAATTCACTATTATTTCACTGTATTGAAAATGAATCGTATAGTCCTTTACAAGATTATTTTGAAAGTATTCAAGAAAGAGAGTATTCCTATAAAGTTAATGTAGCTTTAGAAGTTTTTGATAGCTTATTACAAATGAAAAAGCCAGAACTTTTTTTTTCGAAATTTTCCAAAAATAAATTTGTTAAGGAATTTGTATTAGAGGATGGATTTGACCCTGCATTCCGAATTAAAAATTACGATTATGCATATAAATTATACAGTAATGAAATAAAAAATAAGGATTCTATAGAGTCGCTTCAAGATTTTGTATTTTCACAATCGGTTTTGTTCCGTTATTATTTCATTTCTAATAAGCTTCAAGAAGCATTGCTTTTAGGAGATAAATTATTTAATAAATCATCAATTAATTCAGAGGATTTGGAGAATATTTTTATTTTTCCAAATATTAGGTTTAAAGCATATAAAATTTGGTACTTCGAGATTACTAAAAAATCAAAAATAATTATTGAAGATTATGCAAATGAAATTTTAGATTATTGCAGATTGGTAAACTTAAAAAATGATTCTATTAGTAATAATATTGTTTTTCATACTGTTGCAGAAACTTTCTGTTATTCTTCATTAGGTATAGAATACCATCAAGAATTAAAAAATATTTTTAAAAATGAATTTTCTAAAATACCTAAAAATATTTTTGACAAGCCACTAAATCAAGCACTTCCATATTTCCCGGCGAATGGTTTGTTGTTATTACGACCATAAATTCATTATATTATTTATTATTATCAATAATATAATTTAAAACCTTAGTCATTAAGTGTACTCGGTCTTTGCCAAGAACATTGTGTTTTGCCATTGGATAAGCGAAAAAATCTATTTGCTTACCTGCTTCCACAAATTTCTTTACTAATGCAAGATTTTGTTGCATCACCACAGTGTCATCAATAGTTCCGTGAATTAATAGTAGTTTTCCTTTTAGATTATTCACATAATTTAGTGTGCTTGCTTCTTCAAATCCTTGTTTGTTTTCTGCTGGAGTATCCATATAGCGTTCACCATACATAACTTCATACCATTTCCAATCAGTTACTGGGCCACCTGCAACAGCAACTTTGAAGGTGTCTGGTTTTCTTAACATTAAAGAAGTTGTCATAAATCCACCATAACTCCAACCATGAGCTGCCAAACGATTACCATCTACATATGGTAACGATTTTAAATATTCAACCCCTTTTATTTGGTCTTCCATTTCGTTTACACCTAATCTTCTATGAATTACACTTTCAAATGCAAAACCACGATTACCGGAGCCTCTATTGTCTAATGTAAATACTAAATATCCTTGTTCTGCCATCCAATACATCCATAAATTAGCACCATCTAAAAACGAATTAGTAATCATTTGTGCATGTGGCCCTCCATAAACATATACTAATACTGGATATTTTTTTGTTGCATCAAAGTTACTTGGCTTAATTAATCGTGTATATAAATCTGTGGTTCCATCTCCTGCTTTTATTGTTTTAATTTCAGAAGTTCCTATTTTGTATCCTTCGTATTTATTGTTGCTAACCAATAAAGTTGTTGCATTTAATTTTGAATCATACAATACTGATTTGGAAGGTGTAGAGTGATTTGAAAATTCATCAAAAAAGTAGTTACCATCAGTAGAAATAGAAACACTATGAACACCTTCTTCCTTGGTAATCAACGTTTGTTTTCCTTTTAAGTTCACCTTGTAAACTAACATATTAGTTGGATTTTCTCCCGTTGCTTTATAATAAATTTCAGTACCGCCCGGATTTGAACCTATTATTTCTTTTACTATAAATTTATTTGAAGTTAATTGTTGGATTAATTTCCCATCAATAGAGTAGTAGTATAAATTTAGGAAACCATCTTTTTCACTCAACCAAATAAAGTTATTGGATTTTGAATTAGGGAAAAATGCATTATGTTCAGGTTCTACCCAAGCATTGTTTTTTTCGTTTAAAATTGTTCTAACAAAAACACCAGAATTAGCATCGTAAACATTTAAATCCATGTTGTTTTGTTCCTTATTTAATTCGGCTATTAATAAGTATTTTTCATCGGAAGACCACGAAAAATTAGTTAAATAATCGTTAGCGTTGCCACTTTTAGGTGAAATAAAAATAGTTTTTCCAGTTGCCAAATTATAAATTCCAACTCTTGGTTTTTCTGATTTTTGTCCTATCATTGGGTATTTGATACTAACCAATTTACCCGGAGTTTCGTTTATGTCTAATAAAGGATAATCTGCAACTTCACTCTGGTCTTTCTGATAAAAGGCCAAATAAGTCGATTTTGGAGACCAAAAAATACCGCCTTTTATTCCAAATTCGTTTCTTGCTATGAATTGTCCTGAAACAATATCTTTATTAGTTTCTGAAGTAACTGCTATTTTTTCTTTGTTTTTATTTAAAAAATACAAATTGTTATCTACTGTAAATGCTAAATTATTTTTTGAGGCATCAAAAGTTTGATTTTCAAAAGTATCGTTAGTTTCTTGAATATTTTTTCCGATTTTGGTTGCTATAGAATAAGTGTAATATTTTCCGTTTTCGGTAATCAAAAAAGTAGAAGCATCAATCCATTCTAGGCTTGCAAAGCTTTTTAATTTGGTTCCAAGTGCAGAATTTACTTCTGCTAAAGTCACTAATTCTTTTGCATTTGCATTAGTTGATGTTGCTTGCATCATTTTAGAATTACCATCTGTATAAAATACATAATTGGTAGTATTTGGAATCCATTGAAATCCAGATAATTTATCGGCTTTAAAAGCACGAGCCTGCTGCATAACTGCTTCGTCAAGCGAAAATGTTTTTAATTGTGCATGAAAAGTTAGAGTAGTAAAAAGGCAAGTTATAAATAGGATTTTTTTGTACATGGTTAAATTTATTTGTTGGCATAAAGATATAAAAAAAGGATACAAATTAGAAATTCTAAAATAGTATCCTTTATTATTAAATTATTTTTGACCTAATCTTCTTCAATTTCAAATTCGGCATCTTTTTCCCAAATTTCCATTTCACAAGGTTTACAGTTGAATTTTAATTTATATTCTAATTCACCTTGTTTTAATACTAAAGGCTCTTTAACTTTAACTCCTAAAGTGTCTTTATGGTATTTAGGACATTTTTCTAATTCGTATTTAATACAATATTTTGTAGTCATAACTCGAGATTTCCCAGGATCCCATTGCAATTCAAAAGCTTTTTCAATTTCAGTTACTCCATGACGTTCATAAAATTTACGAGCCGATTTGTTTGCAACATTATACATAAAATCCAACTTTTCTTCTGGATAAGGATGGGATGTTTTTACGATTGGTTGTTCCTCTCGATGATAATTTGCCAAACGAATTTCAGTTAATTGTTCTAAAACTGTTCTTCGCATTTCGTTGATTTTTGAAATAGGAAGAAACCAATTCCCTGAAAATTCAATTGTAATTTCATCAATTTTATAGGGAGTAAATCCAGTTTTTGCTAAATTTATTTTAAAGTTTTCTTCTATCGACTCATTATTTTTGGTTTGTTCTTTTGGATGAATTAATGAAATAGAACTTTCATTTTCGTCCTCATCTGTAGCCGTTAATTCAAAACCATTTTCTATTTCAGATAATAGTAATGTAGTGCTAATTTTTCTAACAGCACTATCTTCACGTTCTACAATTTTGATAAAAGCAGCATCATTATTTCTGTAAATAAATGTGCCATTCTTTATTTCTTTCAATACATTTGGATAAACGAAACCATTTTCGGCACGGTTTACATATATTCCGTCGGCTTCATTGTTGTCATTTATAAAACAAAGACCGTCTCCGTTATTCAATAAATCTCCGTTTTCAATTTCATATGAATTTCCAACCGTTTGAATTAGTTTTCCTATATACTGCCCTTTAGATTTTGGACTTTCCCAAGAACCTATAGATTGGTGTCTTTCGTTTACAAAATAATCAGTGTAACCACGATTAAAAGTTCGGTTTAAAGCTGAATCAAAAGTATAGGTACAACTCCCAGAAGATGCTTTGGTATATTTATGACTATTTGCTTCTAGAAAACTATCTAATTTTTGACGTAAAAAGGAAACGTTATTTTTTACATATACAATATCTTTTAGACGACCTTCAATTTTAAAAGAACAAATTCCAGCTTCAATTAAATTAGGAATTTGATCTGTAACATCAAAATCTTTTATTGAGAGTAGGTGGCTATTTTTTATTAATGTATCACCATTTCCATCAATTAAATTATATGGTAAACGACAATTTTGTGCGCAGGAACCTCTGTTGGCTGATCGTTCGCCATTGGCAACACTCATATAACAGTTGCCGCTGAAAGAAACACATAATGCACCGGTTACAAAAAATTCTAACTCAACGTCGGACGCTTCACTGATTTCTTTTATTTGGTGCAAATTCAATTCACGAGCCAAAACAACGCGTTTCATTCCTGCCTCTTTAAGGAATTTTATTTTGTCGGCATCTCTATTATTTGCTTGTGTACTAGCATGTAATATAATTGGTGGCAAATCCATTTCTAGAATTGCCATATCTTGAATAATAAGGGCATCGACTCCAATATCATATAAATCCCAAATCATCTTGCGACACGTTTCTAGTTCGTTGTCATAAAGAATAGTATTTATTACTACAAAAACTTGAGCGTAAAACAAATGAGCATATTTCACCAACTCACCTACATCTTCAATTGAATTGGTTGCATTGGATCTCGCACCAAATTGTGGAGCACCTATATAAACTGCATCGGCACCACTATTGATTGCTGCAATTCCCTGAATTAAATCTTTTGCAGGGGCTAATATTTCTATTTTCTTTTTCATTATTTTCAAATTCCTCTATACTTGGTGTTCTGTTTGCTTTAAAAAAACGTGTAAAGTTCTTATATTTTATTGGAGATTTCTAATTGAAAATAGATTTTTTTGTAGAAAATAATTTTACGAATTTTTAACGTAATTAATTTAGTTTGAATTTATATGTATAGCACCATTTTCATCTTTTAGTTTATTCAATTGTTCTTCTTCCATCAAATCATAAGCATTTTGAGAAATTACCCTTCCTTTTTTTGGGGCTTTTATAATTTTTTTATTTTTAGGATTTAAGACAACTTTTGAGCAAAGTAAAATAAGATTTTTTTGATTTACTTCCATAATCAGTCCAGGTAAACCCCAATATTTATTAGGACCTTGACTAACTGGAATTTCAGGATTGTACCAAACGGTAATGATTTCATTCTCTGGTTTTTCTAAATTTAAAAAACTGGTTTTGTTATTGGTTTGCTTTTCCTTTTCAGCTTCATATTCTTCAAGTTCCTTTTTAGTAACTTTTATAATCGATACAGCTTTATAACAAATATAATCTCCTATTTTTTTTGTTTCTTGCTTTAATTCCCAATTGTAATTTTTTAACGTATCGGAAATTAAATAATTCTTATTAGCAAATTCTTCGGCTTTGAGATACCTTTTAGTTTGGATGTTTTTATACAGCTCACCTTCTATATCTGTACCAAAATTCACATTGCCAGAGCCTGATTCTTGAAGTTTCTGTTCCTGCTGGTATATAGATTCTATTTTGTTGAAATTTAAAATAAAGGTTTTTTCAAACATTTTACTCATCTTTTCATTCAATTCTTTTGCCTTTTCTTCACTCATTCCTTCTACATGAAAAACCACATTATTCAATTGTTTTGAAACATAAATTGCTCTTCCTTGAAAATCTTGTGCTTTAGCAACATTAATTAGTAGTATTAAAAAGAACATGCTTTTTATTAAAATGTTTTTCATGATTATAAATTTTATTGTTAATTAATTTATTTCTCGGTCAAGTTATTTTCTACATTAATTACATAAAAACCTTTGGTTTAATTACCAAAAGTGGATTTATTTTCAACTGAAACCTGAATTGGAGTATTTGAAGTTGACAATGCAGGATCTAAAATTTGAACTCTACCTGCTTGATAGTTTACAGAATAATCAACACCTTCTACTAATTTTTTTCCTCCTGCGGTAACTACAACAGAACCTTTAGGAACATTAATAGCACCTATTGGAATTCCATCACCACCAGAAAATTTAAATTCACCTTTAAGTTTGAATTTTTTCTTCCCGCTATCTTGTAACGCTTTTGCTTGAACAGCATCTTTTCTAGCTTGTACAGCATCTTTTCTAGCTTGAATTGCATCTTTCCTAGATTGTATTTCATCTTTCCTAGATTGTATTTCATCTTTCCTATTAGAATCTATTTCACTTTTATATTCGAGATCTAGTTCTTTAACTCCAAAATTCCAATTTTTATTTTTTGTTTTATCTACATATATTTCAATTGATTTTATAGGGGTATTTCTTTCTATATTTAATTTTTGAACTCTTCCATCACTAGATTTCATTACAATATTAACGGCAATAATTTTATTATCCTTATTCCTTTTAATGTTAGAAATATCAGTAATTATATTTTGCTTTTTGAAATAATTAGATAGAGAATACCAACCCGCATCAGGTTCACTAGAATTTAATACAATAGATAGATAATCACTATCCGTAATGCTATCAGGAGTATTAGTTGATTTAGTTTTAACCTTTGCATAAATCTCAATTACTCCATTTTTGCCTTTTTCTCCGTAATTTTTAATAGCATTTTCCCCTTTAATAACATTCATACTTTCAATATTATCGGGATTAATCATATTGATTATTTTATCAGTATCACCCTCTATAATACTTCCATCTAATACAATTATAGGTTTTGTATTTAAGTTTAAAGTAGGTTCTCCTGGAACTTTTATTAAATTAAAATCTCCATGAATAACCACAACATCGTCATTTTTTTCATTTTTAGTTACAAAGGATACTTCATTGTTGTTTGGAATAGCTACAGCATTTGTGTTTTCGTCATTATTCTGCTTTACTAATTTGATGGCATCCTTATAATTAATTTCCACTATGTTATTATTTGCATCATTTGAATTGTAAAATCCATTTTTTGAAAACCCTACTTTATCTCCATCTGCATTAAAGTAAATGGTTTCAATTGGATTATCGGAATCTAATACAATTTTACCCGATTTACCTTCTTTAGTTTTGTATTCAATTTTGATTGCAATAATTTCTCCTTTGTCATTTCGTTTGACATTAGAAAATTTATAATCGATACCCAATTGCTCTTTGGCCATTTTAGTATCATTTTTCATTTCTTCATCAGTAGCATTTTTGTCAGTTGTGTAGCCAACTGCTATTGCGCTTACTGCTTTTTCTTGTGCCACCACTTTTATTTGAAATAAAAATACAAAGGCAAATAGTGCCGGAATTACTACCGCGTATTTCCAAGAATTTCTTTTGTGTGATTGAATTTTGTTTAACATAACGATTCTTTTTTTGATTAGTGATTGATAAAAATGATTGGTAATTGGTATGAAGTTTTGATTTGAAACTACCTTTAATAGTGTTTTTTGATAGGCCTTTTTATCTTCTATATGTTGTATTGCTTCGTTATCAGCAATGAATTCTAAATTTTGAATAACCGCTTTTTTGTAAAACCATACAATTGGGTTTATCCAAAAAACTATTGTAAATAAATTTACTACTAAAACATCTAATGAATGTTTCTGACTGCAATGGACTTTTTCATGTAATAAGATACTGTCTAATTCATTCTGAGAATATAAACTCGAATTAAAAACAATGAAATTAAAAAACGAAAATGGTGCAATGTCTTTTTCTAAATCAATTAAAGAAAAATTATTTTCTTTAAGAACTGTTTTGTTTTTCAATAATCGGCTTATTGAATATACATTGACAATTACTTTAACTAAAAGCAGTAAAACTACAAAGCCATAACCAAAAGCAACTACTTGAAGCCAATCTATAGTTTCTATTGTTGGAGCAATACTTTTAATTGGAATAGCTTTTGAATGGTTGGATAGTACAATTAAATCGTTTATCGAAATTTTAGGTCGTTCAACATAAACTATTTTCTTAAAAAATAGCAATGGCAAAAGGGCAGAAGCAATCATGCCAAATAGTAAAAACCAACGATTACTCGTGAAAAAAGTTTCTTTTCGCAACAATAAATGATAAGCCAAAAAGAATGCAACCAGCAGACCATTTGCTTTTAAAAGAAAAATAATTAATTCTTGCATAATTTATTGAATTAAAATTTTATTTTCTGTTTTCAATAATCTCCAAAATTTCTCGTAATTCTTTTGCCGAAATTTTATCTTCTTCAGCAAAAAAGGAAACCATATTTTTATAGGAATTATTAAAGTAATTCTCAATAGCGGTATTCATGAAGGTATTTCGATAATCTTCTAATGCTATAATTGGATAATACTGATGGGTATTTCCATAAGCATTATGACTTACATAGCCCTTTTCTTCTAAGTTTCTAATAATGGTAGAAAGAGTATTGTAATGCGGTTGATCTTCAGTTATTTCAGCCATCACATCCTTTACAAAAGCCTTTTTTAACTTCCATAAAATGTGCATTATTTCTTCTTCTTTGTTGGTTAATTTTTGCATAGATTTAAATTCAATTAATTAATAATGATACAAACCTATAACTATATTTTTAGTTGCACAACTATTTTTATAGTTATTTAACTAATTTTAACGTTTGCTGATGTTTTTTTAAGATATATATATTATAAAACTCAATTAATCCTCTATAATATTTCAATTAATTTCAACTATTTTTGCAACATTCAAATAAATAAAATGCCACCAAAAATCTATAACAAAACTAATTTCCATAAACACACATTCTGCATTTTTCAGGAGGTAGAATTAGATGTTTTAAAAGATTTGAAGCTGCATTACAAAAGTAAATCGGGAAGTAGTTATTACTTTGTAGAAGGCGGTGTTTATAGATATTCCAATCATTGGGGTAGAGCGGCCAATTGTAAGTGGAGATTAATATCCAATAATACTAATAAAGATAGAACCAAAATAGGTTATGCAAATTGGAGTGATTTTTATCAAGATAATGATTTTGAAAAGCTATATTTTATTGAAGTAGATTACATTAGTCAATCGGCACATTTCAATCATTATCAAAATGAAAAATGCTCTAACGACAAAATATTACGAACATCTACAGAAACCTCAAAGCTTCTCAAACAAATAAGAATATTGTTAGAAGAAACTTCTTGGGCCAAACATCTAAAAGAAGAGTCAATTGCGGTCTTACGACAAGAAATTATTGAGCAATTAATCACTACAAATAAATCTTTTCAAGAAATTAAAAGAGATTACTTATAAAAAAATCATCTATAAGAAGTAATGATTCGTGAAATTTAACTTATATCAATTTGTGAAAATTTGTGAAATTCGTGTCTGCTATTAATTGTTTTCGTTTTTAACCAATTTCAGAGTCCAAATTCCAAGTAAAAAAGCTAAAACACCTAAAGTTCCCATAAACGCCCAATTTGCCTGATAACTCAAGTGGTCAATAATACCCATACCCACTTTTGCACTTAAAATATGTGCCATGCTATAACTCATGGTAAATATAGCCATATACCGTCCTTCGTGTCCTTTCGGGGCTCAGCTCATGGCAAAAGAATTTGAAAAAGGGAAAACAAACATCTCGGCAAAAGTCATAAATACCATCATCACGATCAAAACACCAACCCACGTATTAAGCAACAATAAATACATGCTAATTGCCATAAGCAAGCAGCCTATAGTTACCATTTTCCTTGTCAATTTTGTTTCGCTCCACATAACCTACAATAGGCATTTCTAGAAAAAATATCATTATTCCGTTCATTGTTAATAGCAAACCAGTCTGTAGTTCGGTCATGTCAAATTGTTCCCTATGGTATAAAGGTAGAGTAGTAAAAAGTTGAAAAAATAATACTCCAGAAATCAAACAACTAACTAAAAAAATCCAAAACGGCCGGTCTTTAAATACAGATTCTCTGCTTGCTTCTAAACTTTGTTTTTCCTCTTTTGAAATTAACGTTCCTTTCTTTTCTTTTACTTTCATCCAAAAAATCAAAATAGCAATAATACACGTGGCTCCATCAACCCAAAATAATCCAGAATAACCAATATTCATGATTATTAATCCTCCCATTGCAGGTCCGGCAGCAAATCCAAGATTAATAGCAAGTCGTACTAAGGTTAAAGCACGGGTTCTATTTTCTGGCTTAGCATATACACTAAGCGAAACAAACATGGCTGGGCGAAACATATCGGCAACCGACATAAGTAAAAACATCGAAACACAAAGTCCAACAAAGGTGGTAACAAATTGCATTGCAAATAGCGCCAAGCCACTAGTAAGCAAGCTAAAAATCATGATTCTATAAAACCCAATTTTGTCTGATAATTTTCCTCCAAGCCACGACCCAATCATTGATCCTGCTCCAAAACATACCATAATCCAACCTACTTGGCTATAAGAAAAATGCAAATTTTCTTTTAAATATTTGGATAAAAATGGCAAAACCATAGTCCCTGCACGATTAATAAAAGTAATAAGCGTAAGAATCCATATCTCTCTTGAGAATCCTTTGAAATTGCTAAAATAACGTCGAAGTGCGTTTTTAATCATCATTAATTTATGAGTCGCAAATTTACAAAGTTTTTCGGGAGCTATATCTAGCTATTCACTATAATCTTTTCTTTTTTATAAGAATAATAGTAAAGGATTTCCGTTTCAAAAGAAATTCATCGAACTACTATGAAAATTAATTTAAGGGGAGATATTTTGGTCTAAACTTATCAGTTATATTTTACATAAATAAATATAGTAGAACTTGTTATTTTTTGTTTTTATAATTTATTTTTGCCATATGCAATTTTTCAATTTACATACTCATAAATTCTCTGCAAATTCCAATATATTAGAATTAGTAAATCAATATCCATGGGAATTTGATGCTTCAGTTCCAAACTATTCTATTGGTATTCATCCATGGCATATAAGCGAAAATCGATTAGAGAATGATTTAAATATTATTGAAGCTAAACTTCAATTAAATGCATGTTTAGCATTAGGGGAATGTGGTTTAGATAAACGAATTGAGATTCCAATAGACGTTCAAATTTCTGTTTTTGAGAAGCAAATTCTACTTGCAGAAAAATACCAAAAACCTTTAGTATTACATTTGGTGGCTGCTTTTGACGAATTAATTGCAATTAAAAATAAATTACAAATTTCGGTTCCAATTGTTATCCATGGGTTTTCTAAAAACCAACAGGTAGCAAAACAACTAATAGATAACGGATTTTATCTTTCCTTTGGGAAATATTTATTACGAAATCCCAAATTAGAGTCGGTTTTTAATTCGATTCCTAATGATAGATTTTTTTTGGAAACCGATACCATAGAAGAAACTATTGAGGAAGTTTATAACTTAGCAGCAAGATATAAAAATATTTCTTTAGAAGAATTAATAGGAATTATAGATTCTAATTTTAATTCTGTTTTCAAAAAAAATAAAAATTAATAGAAACATAAAATAGAGGAAGAGATTGCTTCGTTCCTCGCGATGACAAAAATGGCAAAGTGGCAAGAAAGAGCAGAATTATTATTCAAAACGGAAGGATTACAAAACCTTAAAAATGCAAATATCTTAATTGTAGGAGTTGGAGGAGTTGGCTCATTTGCGGCCGAGTTTTTGGCTCGTGCAGGAGTCGGAAATCTTACTATTGTAGATGGTGATGTGGTGGATATCACCAATATTAACAGGCAACTACCTGCATTGCACTCTACTGTTGGAATGTCTAAGATTGAGGTTGTAGGCAACAGATTGATGGATATTAATCCAGAATTGAATTTAACTAAGGTTCAAGAATTTCTTTCTCCTGAACGTGCATTTGAAATTGTAGAAGAAAAATACGATTACGTTTTAGACTGTATTGATAGTGTAACGCCAAAATTAAATTTGATAATTGGTGCTAAACGTAAACGAGTAAAAATCATTTCTTCAATGGGAGCAGGTGGTAAAATGGAAGCTTCAAAAGTTAAGGTTGCCGACATTACAAATACCGTAAATTGTATGTTTGCTAAAACAATACGCAGACGATTAAAAGAATTTAAAATTGATAAACTAAAAGTAGTTTTCTCTTCTGAAATTCAAGACGAATCTAGTTTAAAAATGACTGATGGTAGCAATTACAAAAAATCTTTTTACGGCACAAATAGTTATATGCCAGGACTTTTTGGATTATATATGACGGAAACTGTAATTAGATTTTTGATTAAAAAATATTAATTAGTTTATAAATAACATTAACGCACAATACCCAATACCTCAAGCCCAATACCCCAAACCCAATACCCCAAACCCACAAATGATAAAAACAGTAATTTTCGACATGGATGGAGTTATAGTAGACACCGAACCGGTACATCACTATGCTTATAACCAACATTTCAAAAAATTGAATATTGAAGTTTCTCCAGAAATGTACGCTTCATTTACAGGGAATTCTACAAAAAACACTTATGAAAAAATTAAAGCCAATTTTGATGTTGTAGAAGAAATTCCAGATTTAGTTGAAACCAAACGCAACTTATTTAACGATGCCTTTGACAGTAAAGAAGATCTTTGTTTAATTGAAGGGGTAGAAAAATTAATAAAAGAATTATACAGCAATGGTATGCAATTAGTTTTAGCATCCTCGTCTGCAAACGTAACTATTGATAGGGTTTTTACTCGATTTGGATTACATAAATATTTTACACATTTAGTTTCTGGAGAGGATTTTCCAAACTCAAAACCACATCCTGCAATTTTTCAACATGCCGCTAAATTGTCAGGAACTTCCGTTGAAAATTGTATCGTTATTGAGGATAGTACTAACGGAATTCTTGCTGCTAAAGCTGCTGGAATTTTTTGTATTGGTTACGATAGTATTAATACCAAATTACAAGATTATTCCAAAGCAGATATTGTTATTCGTGATTTTTCAGAAGTGAATTTCGACATCATAAGAAACATAAAAAATTAAATTTCTTTTTTTACAAAAAACGAATCTACCGGATATTGTTCCCCTCCTTTGGAGGGGTGCCCGTAGGGTGGGGTGGTTATTATTTTCTATATTTGTATTGTTCCCAAATATTAAAATAAATATCTATTTTAATTATTGCCTACCACTAGATTTTATTAAAAAGAGAAGTATATATAAAAATTATGGAACAACTATTAACTTTCATTAATGAAATTCCTATTAAAAGAAATTTCATAGAAAATCTACCATTTAACATCAAACTAAAATCTAGGGCAAAATCTCTAAGAAAAGCTGGTAATTATTCAGAAGTTGTTTTTTGGCAGCAGGTTCACAAAGAAAAGTTCCATAAAATTGATTTTGACAGACAAAGAATAATTGGCAATTTCATTGTTGATTTTTATATTAAATCTTTAGGAATAATTATTGAAATTGATGGAGAAAGTCATAATAGTAAAGAAGACTATGATAATAAACGAGAAGATTATTTTAAATCTTTAGGTTTAAAACTTTTTAAAACAACAAATTTTAGAATATTACAAGATTTGGAAAATGTAATGAAAGAACTAGAGTCGTTTATAATTGATAATTATTCTTAATCTTCGAAGTAAACCACCCCGCCCTCCGGGCACCCCTCCAAAGGAGGGGAATAAATAAATCCTATGTTTCGAGTTACCCTACAGCTTCTTTATAAACTCGTAAGCATCTTTCTCTAGATTCTTTATGATCTACAATTGGTTGTGGATAAAATTCAGTTTCCAATTCTGGGATCCATTTTTTAATGTATTTTAAATCTTTATCAAACTTTTTTATTTGCTCTGTAGGATTGAAAATTCTAAAATAGGGTGCAGCATCAACACCACTTCCGGCTGCCCATTGCCAATTCCCAACATTACTAGATTGGTCATAGTCTAATAATTTGTTTGCAAAATAAGTTTCACCCCATCGCCAATCAATTAATAAGTGTTTGCAAAGAAAGCTAGCTACAATCATTCTAACTCTATTGTGCATATGTCCAGTTTTATTTAATTCGCGCATTCCGGCATCAACAAAAGGATAACCTGTTTTTCCTTCACACCATTTTTGAAATAATTCCTCGTTGTTATCCCATTTAATTGAATCGTATTTTGGTCTAAAACACGATTTAGCTGTATGCGGATAATGCCATAGAATTTGCATGAAAAATTCTCTCCAAATTAATTCTTTGAAAAAGGTTTCATTATTACTTTCTATAGCTTTTACAACCATTTTTCGAATTGAAACTGCTCCGAATCGAAGGTAAATTCCTAGAAAGGATGTTTTATTTAGAGCAGGAAAATTACGAGTTGCTTCATAATTATCGATTAATTCTTTAGAAATATCATAAGGATTTATTTTTATTTCGGAAGTTTCAAATCCAATGTCATTCAAACTCAAAAAGGAATAGGAGTGCGAGGTGATTTTATTCAATAATTCTTCTGAATTATACTGACACACTTCGATTTTATTGAAATTTTCTTTCCATTTATTGGAGTAAGGAGTATATACAACATAGGGTGTGCCATCGTCTTTTACCACTTCACTTTTTTCGAAAATCACCTGATCTTTGCAAGTTTTGAATTCGACTTTATGTTCTTTTAACAGATGGTACAAATCTAAATCACGTTTACGAGCATAAGGTTCATAATCATGGTTGGTGAAAACTGTATTGACTTTATTTTCGGCAATCAATTTTGCAAAAACTTCTGCAGGTTTTCCGTAAAAAATAGCTAATGATTTTCCGATGCTTTGCAATTGACTTTGCATTATGTTTAATTGCTGGTGGATAAACGTTACACGGGCATCGTCTTTTGGTAATTGCGAAAGTATCGCATCATCAAAAATAAAAATAGGAAGTATTTCTTCTACACTATTTAAAGCATGAAAAAGTCCGGTATTATCCTCTAATCGTAAATCACGTCGAAACCAAAATATATTCATAAATTTACATTCAATGTCAATTGCAAAAATTAATTGTAATTGTTATTTTATTGATTGGTTAATAAAGTAGACATTCCGCCATCTACGTGAAAAATTTGTCCAGAAATCCAACTGCTTTTTTCACTTAATAAAAAACTTGCCATTTGCGCCATATCTTCAGATGTTCCCACTCTTTTTAAAGGGTGTCTTTCTGCCGATTTTTCTCTTTTCACATCATTATTTAAGAACTTGTCAGCTAATGGTGTGTCAGTTAATGAAGGCGCAATTACATTCACACGTATTTTTGGAGCATATTCTGCAGCTAATGCTTTGGCAAATCCTTCGATTGCTCCTTTAGCAGCTGCAACACTCGTGTGAAAAGGCATCCCCATACTTGCGGCAACGGAACTAAATAATATAATACTCGATTGATTGGACGCTGATAAATTAGGTAAGACCGTTTGAATAACTTTCACCAAACTTATGAAATTTATTTGCATATCGGCTTCAAAACTTTCAGGCTTTAACCCACGAAAGGGTCTTAAATTAATGCTTCCAGGGCAATAAACTAGACCATCAATTACTTCTGGAAGTTTAGATGTGTCTAAAAGATCGGTGGTTGCGTCAAATGGTATGTGCGTAATATGTAAATCGGTTAGGTTTTCATTAGTTCTTGATGCAATAAAAACTTTGTTCTCGTATTGTAATTCTTTAGCAATTGCTAATCCAATTCCGTAGGAACCGCCAATTAATAATATGTTTTTCATAATAATTTATCCTTTAAATTCTCCAAAAAGTTCGATTAGTTTTTTTGTTCTGAAATCAAATATCTCTTTCAGTTTTGGTGCAACTAAAAATGGATGAACCATTTGACCAAGAATGCCCATTGGCACTTTATAATCTACAATATCTTCCATTTCAACACCACCTGGAATTTCTTTTAGAAAATGTTTGTGATGCCACAAAGCATATGGACCAAAACGTTGTTCATCTACAAAATATCTTTTGTCTTGTACGTGGGTGATTTCTGTTACCCATTTCATTGGAATTCCAAATACAGGAGTCACAATATATTGTATTATTTGGCCAGCAAACATATCTCTATCGTCTCCTGAAAGTGTTTTAAATCCCATGTATGGAGGAGTAATTGTTTTTAGATTCTTTGGATTAGAAAGAAATTCCCATGCTTCTTCTAGAGAAATCGGTAAGTTTTGCTTGCTATGT
The DNA here is from genome assembly GCA_903838055.1 of uncultured Bacteroidota bacterium. Lineage (GTDB taxonomy): Bacteria > Bacteroidota > Bacteroidia > Flavobacteriales > Flavobacteriaceae > Flavobacterium. The sequence continues at coordinate 82,111 of CAILWV010000049.1, forward strand.
AAAGTGTATATTTTCATTTTAAAATTTTCACAAATCTACAAAATGTTTAACAAAAAAATAAATAAGTTAAACAAAATAATTTAATTTAAATTTTGACTTGAATTTACTCCAATTAAGGATGCATTAATTGTTAACAAATACTAATGAATATAATTTTAAAAATATTGTAATTAAAGTATAGTAAGCTTAAATTTGAAGTTTCAAATTAGGTAGGATGCAAAGATATATTAGTCAGCTTAATGAAGCGCAACAAGAACCGGTTTTACAAAAAGACGGACCAATGATAATCATTGCAGGTGCAGGCTCAGGAAAAACTAGAGTGCTGACCATGCGTATTGCTTACTTGATGAGTTTGGGTGTTGATTCGTTTAATATTTTAGCGTTAACATTTACAAACAAGGCAGCAAGAGAAATGAAAAAACGTATTGCTGATATTGTTGGAAGTAATGAGGCTAAAAATCTTTGGATGGGAACTTTTCATTCTGTTTTTGCTAGAATTCTTAGAAGTGAAGCAGATAAGTTAGGATTTCCTTCTAACTTTACTATTTATGATACACAAGATTCAGTTAGATGTATTTCTGGAATAATAAAGGAAATGCAATTAGATCGGGACATTTATAAACCGAAACAAGTATTAAGCAGAATTTCTTCTTATAAAAATTCTTTGATTACAGTAAAAGCCTACCTCAATAATCCTGAGTTACAAGAGCAAGATGCCATGTCTAAAAAACCTCGTTTGGGAGAGATTTACGCTAATTATGTGGATCGTTGTTTCAAATCTGGAGCTATGGACTTTGATGATTTGTTATTAAAAACCAACGAACTATTAAATCGTTTTCCGGATGTATTAGCCAAATACCAAGATCGATTTAGATATATTATGGTTGATGAGTACCAAGATACCAACCATTCGCAATATTTAATTGTAAGAGCTCTTTCGGATCGTTTTCAGAATATTTGTGTTGTTGGAGATGATGCCCAAAGTATCTACGCTTTTCGTGGTGCTAATATTAATAATATATTGAATTTTCAAAAAGATTATGACAATGTAAAAACGTATCGCTTGGAGCAAAACTATCGATCTAGTAAGAATATAGTTGAAGCTGCCAATTCGATAATTGATAAGAATAAAACCAAATTAGATAAAGTCGTTTGGACTGCTAATGATTTTGGAAACAAAATTAAAGTCCACCGCAGTATTACAGATGGTGAAGAAGGTCGATTTGTTGCAGGTGAAATATTCGAACAAAAAATGCGAAACCAAATGCTTAATGGTCAATTTGCAATTTTGTATAGAACTAATGCACAATCTCGTGCAATGGAAGATGCTTTGCGAAAACGTGACATTCCGTATCGAATATACGGCGGCTTGTCTTTTTATCAACGTAAAGAGGTGAAAGACGTATTATGTTATTTGCGTTTGGTAATAAATCCTAAAGATGAGGAGGCTTTAGTTAGGGTTATTAATTATCCAGCACGTGGAATTGGCGATACTACCATAGAAAAATTAACTGTTGCCGCCAATCATTATAAACGTTCCATTTTTGAGGTGATGGAGCATATTGATAAAATTGATTTAAAATTAAATTCGGGTACTAAAGCCAAATTGCAAGATTTTGTAACGATGATAAAAAGTTTTCAAGTAATTAATGAAAATCAAGACGCATTATTTTTAACAGATCATGTAACTAAAAAAACAGGTTTAGTTCAGGAATTAAAGAAAGACGGAACTCCCGAAGGTATTGCTCGAATAGAAAATATCGAGGTTTTAATGGGCGGTATTAAAGATTTTATTGAAGGGCAAAAAGAGATTGACGGCGCCAGGGGAGCATTATCAGAATTTATGGAAGATGTTGCTTTAGCAACTGATTTGGATAAAGATACCGGAGATGACGATAGGGTAGCCCTAATGACGATTCACTTGGCGAAAGGATTGGAATTTCCGTATGTTTTTATTGTTGGTTTGGAAGAAGATTTGTTTCCGAGTGCGATGAGTTTGAATACCCGAAGCGAACTCGAAGAAGAACGTAGATTATTTTATGTTGCTTTAACCCGAGCAGAACATCAGGCATATTTAACCTATGCTCAGTCGCGATATCGCTGGGGGAAACTTACCGATAGTGAGCCTTCTCGTTTTATTGAAGAAATTACAGGAGATTATTTAGAATATATAAATCCGAGTGATGCAGGGGGATATCGTTACAAACCAATGATGGATATAGATATTTTTGGTGACGTTGATAAATCTAAATTACGATTGTCTAAACCTGTTACTGGGACACCACCAAAACGTTATGGGGAAGAACCAGTATCTTCATCAACAATTCGAAAATTAAAGCCGGTTTCTAATAATGGAACTAATACTAGTGGATCTAATCTGTTTGATAATAAATTAGCCGCAGGAAATATAGTAATGCACGAACGCTTCGGAAAAGGAGAGGTAATAAACCTAGAAGGTGCTGGTGCCGATAAAAAAGCCGAAATCCGCTTTGAAGTTGGAGGAATTAAAAAACTTCTATTGCGATTTGCAAAATTAGATGTTATCGGTTAGTAGGTCTATAACGCCAAACCCGAAACTTTAATTTTTAAACCTGAAACTTGAAAAATAATGACGCAATTCTTAAAAATATACGAAGACAACCCTAACGAGGCTGCAATTAAAAAAGTAGTAGAGGTATTGAAAAATGGCGGTGTAATTATTTATCCTACCGATACAGTTTATGGTTTGGGTTGTGATATAACTAACACTAAAGCACTAGAACGTGTTGCAAAACTTAAAGGAATTAAGTTAGAGAAAGCAAACTTGTCTTTTATTTGTTATAATTTAAGTCATATTTCCGATTATGTGAAACAAATAGATACTTCGACTTTTAAATTGCTAAAAAGAGCTTTACCAGGACCTTATACTTTTATTCTTCCTGGAAATAATGATCTTCCGAAAGTGTTTAAAAATAAAAAAACAGTCGGAATTAGAGTTCCAGATAATAGCATTATTAGAGCCATCATTAAAGAATTAGGTAATCCTATTATATCTACATCTATACATGATGATGACGAGATTATAGAATATTCTACCGATCCTGAATTGATTTTTGAAAAATGGCAAAACAAAGTCGAAATGGTTATAGATGGAGGTTATGGTGATAATATTCCGTCAACAATTATTGACTTATCAGGAAATGAACCAGAGGTAATAAGAGAAGGTAAAGGCAGTTTGGATATTTTGTAAATAATTTTGATTAGTATAAAAAATAAAAAAGCGATTTCTCATTTGAAAAATCGCTTTTTATGTTTCTATAATTACTGGTACAAGAAATTCAGGATACTAACCACCAATCTTTTTATCTCTATATTGTTGTAGTAGTTTTTTACTAAACTGTTCTTCCGCTTTTTTAAGTTTCAAAATTTTAGTTGAAGGTAAAACTCCTTTTAAATTTGAAATAAATTTCTTTTTCAGTTGGTATAAATCATCTTCGGTGTTTTCCATTTGAGTTAAAAGTGCAGCTGCCTCTTTTTCGGATAAATTATCAATAGAATTATTATCTGTTCTTTCTAGATACGCTTTTAATTTTTGTTTTTTTATTTCTTGCTGTTTGTCTTCAAAAGAATTAAATAAAGGCCAAAACTTAGCAGCTTCCTCAGGTGTTAAGTTCAACTCGGTAGTAATAAAAGCAACTTTTAATGCTTTTATGTGTTCTTTTTTTTCTTTAAAATGTTCTCTCAAAGGTCTATTTTGACCAAAAGAAGTAATTGATATTAAAGCTATTAATACAATAAATAATTTATTATTTTTCATGTTATTTAATTTTCGTTGGTAATATATTGTTCTAATTCAGTACTGTTAGAAAGTTCATCTTCTATAGCTTCTTTAGTAATAGGTGTTGATATTTTTAAATTGTCAATATCTTCTTGTTCTAATAAATTTACAATTTCATCATCTGAAACCGACTTGTTTAGTGTAAGATAATTTTCTATTTCAGAAGAGCTTAATTCTTGTTCTTTGTTCTGTAAATGATTCACAATTGGCAAAGATAGTGCAACTACTAAAATTGCTGCAGAAGTATAAATCCATTTTTTTCTTCGAGAATAAAATGAAATTATTTTTGGCTCATTATTGGGTAATTGATGCATTACCTTTTCTGAAAAATCATCCCAATAACCTTCAGGTATCTTAAAACCAGAAGTTATTTTTTCATTAGTAATCATTTTGAAATCTTTTATATCCATAAGACAAAATTTGTTCTTAAAGGTTTAATTTGTTTTTAAGTATTCTTCAATTTTTTTTACAGCATGGTGGTACGAAGCTTTTAAGGCTCCAACCGAAGTTCCTAATATCTCCGACATGCTTTCGTATTTCAATTCTTCAAAATATTTCATTTTAAAGACTAATTGTTGTTTTTCAGGTAATAATATAATTGCTTTTTGCAGTTTTATTTGAATTTCATTTCCATCAAAATACACGTCCGATTGTAAATTTTCTACAATTTTAGTTTGCATTTCTTGGCTAGTTGTTCCGTTGCGCTTTGCTTTGTTGTTAATAAAGGTTATGGCTTCATTGGTCGCTATACGATACATCCATGAAAAAAGTTTACTATCTCCTTTGAAATTTTTAATATTTTGAAATATTTTCAAGAATGTATTTTGCAATACATCATTAGTATCATCGTGGTTAAGTACAATTGTTCTAATAAGATTATATAATGGTTTTTGATAATCACACAAGAGTTTTTTAAACGCTTCATTCTGCGTTTTTGGCTCTAATAACTGATTAATAAAATCCTTTTCGTCTTGCAATGTCAAAATTTAACTATTTGAATATAGAAAATAGAAAAGGTTTAATTTCAACATTTTTTATTTTCTTAACTATGGAGAAACAGTTTCTGTATTTGGAGTTGGAACCGACAATGAATCAGCAGAATTATTGTGAGAAGATTTTACTGCTGCTTTTGGAAAAACAGGAATGTATATTTCGGTAATCCATTTGGAAGGATTTTTAACATTGTTTCTGCCAACAGCATAAATTTCAATAATTTGACCGGATTTATTTCTCTCTAAATGATTTTTAGAGATATAAGCTAGTGCTTTTTTCCATGCGGTTTGTGTATGGGAATAATCTCCTAAAAGAGTAGTTTTCAAATTGGTGTAACTTGATAATTTTCCTGATTCTACATCGCTTCCCGGCATTATATGTATGGAATCTCTAACAGGCATACAAACAGAAAATCCAATGTCATCATTTGTTCTATCGTATTTATGATAAATAATAAATGGTTTTCCGTTACGACTCAATTTGTTTTTATCAAAGAAATGTTCCATTCTAGAAACTAATATTTTAATATTTCTATCTACATCTTTTTGTTTGCAATGTAAAAATTGTTTTAAATAAAACCCTCCAGGAAGGTTAACAACTCCGTTTACTTTTACTTTGTAAGTGTTGATTTCTAAATCTAAAGTTTTGTTTAGGTTTTCCAGACTTTTTTCGAAGATATCTCCAACAACATTATTAATCCCGCCATGAAAAAAAGCGGAAACTTTAGATTGAAAATCTAGTTTTCCTTTGCTTCTCCAAGTAACTTTTGTTCCTCCAATGGTATCTTTAAATTTCCAATAAATCTCAGATGTTTCACTATTATTAAGCATTTTTTGAGAAATACTTTCATTTTCTTTTACGGAAATAGTTTTTAAATTTCCATCACTTCCACTGCTAATCCATGAACAAGAAGCACCTTTACCCATAGTTAATTCGGGATAGGTGAAATTATAAGAAGTGTCATTTTTTATCCAAGAGCAAAAAGTTTCCCAATTTCTATAATCGTTAATATAGTTAAAAACGGTACTTCTTGGGTTTTTTATAACTTTACTTCTAGTCACGTCAAAGTCTCCTTTTTGTGTAGACACAAAAACACTTAATCCTATCAAGAAAAGAAATAATAGTAAAAATAGGTATTTAAGGATTCTCATAGAATAATTAATATTAATAAAGTAAATGTAATAAAAATTAGTGTTTAAAGAAAATTTTAATCATAAATAATATAAAAATAAAAGCAAAAAAACCTAATAATATTTTATAGTTTCCTTTGTAGAATTGATTGTGAAGCATTTTATCTTTTCCATAAGCATAAAACATTGCAAGTATAAATGCAACAATAAATACTCCAGCAAAGACTAACTGACCAGTTGTGAACATAGTAATTATTTTTCAACAAATTTAGGCAAATAAAATCCTAATTAGTAATTTGGCATTCTAATTTATTTCTTAAATCATGCAAAAACAAATCAACTCCGTAAAAGAATTTCATACAAGTTTCCAGTTGGGATATAGCGAAACAATAATTGGTGATTTAGGAGAAAGCAAAAATCTACTTCGTTACAATTTAATGAAAGAAGAAAATGAAGAATACCTTGAAGCGGCGCAGAATAATGACATTACTGAAATTGCGGATGCGCTCGGAGACATGTTATATATTTTGTGCGGAACTATTATTGAACATGGTTTACAACATAAAATTGAAGAAGTTTTTGATGAAATTCAAAGAAGTAATATGAGTAAACTTGATGAAAACGGGCAACCTATTTATCGTGAAGATGGTAAAGTTTTAAAAGGTCCAAATTATTTCAAGCCAAATTTTGAAGCTATTTTGAAATAATGTTAAAGCATTTTTTGCATAAAAACACTGTGTAGCCAACGGTTGAATTTGTATCCAGATTCTTTTATAGTGCCTGCAATTTCAAAGCCAAATTTTTTATGGAATTCAATGCTGCCTTTGTTTTCTGCATCAACTACACCAATCATGGTATGTAGTTTTTGGACTTTTGCCAAATGTATTAAGTTTTCTAATATTAATTTTCCAATGCCTTTTTCAAGGTGATTCGGATGGGCATAAACTGAATGTTCGACAGTGTATTTATATGCTTCTCTAAATCGGAATTCACTGTAATATCCAAAACCAACTACTATTCCATTTTCGGTTGCAACAATAATAGGAAAGCCTTTGGATAATTTTTCATCCAAAATAGAAATTTGATTTTCTAAAGTTCTTTGCTCATAATCGTATAAAGCAGTTGAATTTAGAATATTATAATTAATAATTTCTAAAATACCAGGCGCGTCATCAATTTGGTAAGGTCTAATTTTGATTTCCATGATTCAAAAATAGTGTTTTTTTACCATTAAGAAAATTAAGATGTATTTATGATTTTATTTAATTAACGTAACTTTCTTAATGGTTTAAATTAAACTCAATAAATAACTTTGTACTTTTGCTAGAATAAATTTAAGTTTTACAATTAATTCATGAGGATGAGATTGCTTCGTACCTCGCATTGACAATGACCTACCCAAAAATACCTTTAGCACAATCAATAATTGAAATACTTCGCGCAAAAGGCATCAATACTATTGTAATTTCTCCTGGTTCTAGAAATGCACCATTAACTATAGGTTTTGTAAGCAACCCAATTTTCACTTGTTATAGTATTGCTGACGAGCGTTCTGCAGCATTTTTTGCACTCGGTATTGCTCAACAAATTAAGAAACCAGTTGCTGTAGTTTGTACCTCAGGTTCGGCATTGCTAAATTATTACCCCGCATTTGCTGAAGCATTTTATAGCCAGATTCCTTTAATTGTTATTTCAGCAGATAGACCGCAAAGCAAAATAGATATTGGTGATGGGCAAACCATTCAGCAAAAAAATGTATTTTCCAATCATTCCTTATATAATGCTAATTTAACCGAAAATACTTCAGATGAAAATGATCTATTAATTCAAAAAGCTATTGATACGGCTTCCGAAAAAAGAGGTCCCGTGCATATTAACGCGCCATTTGAAGAACCTTTATATGAAACAACTTCTGAATTATCTGTTTTTCCTAAAATCAATTCAATTACTTCAAAAGAATTTATATTAGAAAATTTATCCGAGTATGCTAAATTGTGGAATACTTCTAAAAAGAAATTGGTTCTCGTAGGCGTTAACGAACCTAATGCGGTGGAACAGCAATTTTTAGACATTTTAGCAAATGATCCTTCGGTGGTTGTAATGATAGAAACTACTTCTAATTTACACCATTCAAAGTTTATAAATACCATAGATTCTATTATTACACCTTTTACAAATGAGGATTTTTTGGATTTCCAACCCGAAATTTTAGTGACTTTTGGTGGGATGATTGTTTCAAAACGCATAAAGGCATATTTGCGAAAATACAAAGCAAAACACCACTGGCATATAGATGATTTAAGAGCCTACGATACTTTTGGTAGTTTGTCTAAACATTTTCAATTGACTCCTAATTTGTTTTTTAATTCGTTTTTTTCATTGACACAAATGGTGGAAAGCGATTATAATCAAAAAGCACAAAATATTAAAGCTCTCCGCCAACAGAAAAGTTTAGAATATCTTGCTAAAATTCCGTTTACTGATTTTAAAGTTTTTGAAAAAGTTATTCCAGCTTTACCAAAGAACTCGCAATTGCAAATTAGTAACAGTTCACCAATTCGATACGCACAATTATTTGATATAGAAAAAAGCATTGAAGTTTTTAGTAATAGAGGAACAAGCGGTATTGACGGCAGTACTTCTACTGCGATAGGCGCAGCTGTTGGAAGTAAAAAACCAAATGTTTTTATTGCGGGTGATATTGGATTTCTATATGATAGCAATGCACTTTGGAATAATTACATACCAAAAAATTTCAAAATTATCTTAATAAATAATGGAGGAGGAGGGATCTTCCGAATATTGCCAGGACACAATGAAACGCCAGTTTTTACTACTTTTTTCGAAACTTCACATTGTTTAACTGCTGAACATTTAGCCAAAATGTTTGGATTTAAATACTTGATTGCTAGTACCGAAAAAACTTTAGAAATCAGTTTAAATGCATTATTTTTTGATGAGGATAAACCTGCTTTATTGGAGGTTTTTACACCAACTTTAGAAAACGATAAAATACTTTTGCAATATTTTAAGGAGTTGGTTTAACCGTGTTTTTTCCAATACTTCTTTCCATAATCACAGAAAATTTCTTCACCTGATTTTATTTTTCTAATAGCAATCAAGCACACGTTTTGATTTTCGTCTAAGGTTATTTTAGCATTGTTTTTGAATGCTGATTTAGAATAACCGTTGGCATCATTAGCATATTTTGCAAAGCATTCGGTATTTTTACAATCTAAAATGCTACCGTTAATAAGATTCATGAAATAGTTATCAACGCCATTTTTCACGCGAAGTTCTGCCTCTTTTATAGATAAAACTTCCCCTTTAAATTCAGATATGATTTCGTCTTTATATATTTCAATAGCAGTAAACAAGCCGTTTCCTGAATTTGGTAACTGTGAAATGGCTATATATAAATAATCTGATTCTGGTGCTAAGATTTTATTTTGGTCGATTTTAGACATTTCTAAATATTAGTTTTCAAATATAGTCAATTCTATAAAATCCATGAATTCCTAATTTGCAATTCCTAATTCGTAATTCATTTTCGTACCTTTGACAAAATTATTCGCATATTATGAAAATAGGTCAATTCAACACTTTAAAGATTGATAGAGATACTCAGGTTGGTTTATTCCTTACCGATGGGAAAGAAGATGTTTTATTGCCAAATAAATACGTGCCAAAAGTATTTGAAATTGGCGAGGAAATCACCGTTTTCGTATACTTAGATCACGAAGAGCGTCCTGTGGCAACTACTTTAGTGCCTTATATTTTCTTGAATGAATTTGCACTTCTTAGAGTGAATTATGTCAATCAAATAGGTGCTTTTATGGATTGGGGAATGGAAAAAGACATTTTGGTTCCTTTTAAAGAGCAGGCTCGTCCTATGGAAAAAGGGAAACGATATTTGGTTTATCTTTATTTGGATGAAAAAACCAATAGGCTAGTAGCTTCTAGCAAAACAAATCAATTTTTAAACAATGAGAATGTCACTTTAGAGAAAAATGAAGAAGTGGATTTGATTATTTCTCATATTACCGAAATCGGGATTAACGTAATTATAAATCAAAAGCATAAAGGTTTGGTTTATAAAGATGAGGTTTATGACGATTCTATTCGTACAGGTGATAAAATGAAAGGATATATTAAAACTATTCGTCCCGATGGGAAAATAGATGTATCGTTACGTATTCAAGGTTTTGAAAGTATCGAACCCAATTCGGAAATTATTCTAAATGAATTAAGAGCAAGTAGAGGTTTTTTAAGGCTAAATGATAATTCAAATCCCGAAGACATTAAAACGGTTTTGAAAATGAGTAAGAAAACCTTCAAAAAAGCAATCGGACTTTTGTACAAAGAGAAAATTATTGAAATTAAAGAGGATGGAATTCATTTGTTGTAATCCATTTGAAAGTGATTTTTATATGAATATATTTACAAGACATTATAAGTCAATTTTGAAATTGATTTTTATAATGTCTTTACTTTTTTGTAAAAATTCAGCAACTGCCCAAAAATGCGGTTGTACCGATTCTTTTGCTAAAAATCTGGATTTAAAGGCAACATTAAATAATGGAAAATGTAAATATAATTCATTTAATATTAGACCTATACTAGTTTTTAATTTACCAAAAACTTTAAATTAAAGTTCGGGTTTGATTTTTTGGAAAAAAAGTTTGTGGAGTCTAAATGATGATTCGGATACTAGTATTTATCAATTAAATATTGTTTCTGGTAATGTACTTCAAAAGATAAAATTATCTAAAGTATTAAATAGAGATTGGGAGGAAATTTCGCAAGACAGTTCGTATATTTATATAGCGGATTCTGGAAATAATTACCAAGGAAATCGCAAGGATTTGAATATACTTAGGGTTTCAAAAAAATCTTTTTTGGAAGAAAAACCTGAAATTGACACTATTTCTTTTTCTTATTCGAATCAAAAAAACTTCCAATTGCAAAAATCAAATACTACCGATTTTGATTTGGAGGCATTTGTAGTTAGTAAAGACAGTATTTATTTGTTTTCAAAACAATGGAAGTCTAAAAAAACGACACTATATGTTTTGCCGAAATTACCGGGCAATTATACTGCTAAAGCATTAGGAACGCTGAATGTAAATGGATTAATTACAGGAGCAACCTACAATGAAACTAAAAAACAAGTAGTTCTTTGTGGATATTCTAAATACTTAAAGCCCTTTTTGTATTTGCTTTATGATTATCCAGATTATGATTTTTTTAGAGGAAATCATCGAAAAATAAAAATTAAACTACCTTTTCATCAAGTGGAAGGTATTGCAACAGATGGTGTTTTTTATTATTTAACAAATGAAAAATTCTATTATAAGAGTTTTATTCATGTTCCATCATCGCTTTGGAAAATAGATTTATCTGGGGTGCTAAAATAGAAATCTATATAATAATTCCGTCTTGCATTGTTATAATTCGATTAGTTCTATTTGCAAAATCAGGGTCGTGAGTAACAATTAAAAGTGTTTGTTTTAAATCTAATGTTAATTGTTGGAAAATATCAAATACCATGTCACTGTTTTTTTTATCCAAATTTCCGGTTGGCTCATCACCCATAATAATTAATGGATTATTAATTAATGCCCTTGCAATCGCAACTCTTTGTTTTTGTCCGCCACTTAATTGGTTAGGCATTTTTAGTGCTTGCTCTTGCATGTCAAGTGTTCGCAGATGTTCCATTGCATTGTGTTCAACCTCTTCGTTAGAAAACTTACCTAACTTCATTCCAGGTAGCATAACATTTTTTAACACACTATATTCATTAAGTAAATAATGAAATTGAAAAACAAAACCAATTTTTTCGTTTCTGAGTTTGGCTAATTCTTTGTCGCTTTTTCCAGTGACTAATTCATTGTTTAAAACTATTTCCCCTTCATAATCGGTGTCCATAGTGGAAAGTAAATACAATAAAGTAGATTTTCCGCACCCTGATTTTCCAACAATAGAAACAAACTCTCCATGATTAATACTCATGTCGATTTCTTTTAATACTTGAAACTTGACTGGGTCGTAGAAGTATTTTGATAATTTTTTTGTTTCTAATACTTTCGTGCTCATTGGTTTTAGTTATTTTCCTCTAATGATTTCCACGGGATCTATCTTACTAGCTTTAAGGGCTGGAAATAATCCTGCAATAAATGTGGTTCCTATTGCAAATACGATTCCTATAATGTAATATAAAATATCATAATCTATTGGATAGGTTTTTATTGTAGGTAGAGCAGCGGTTTCAAAAGGAATTATATCAATAATTGAAGTGAAAATAAAGCCAAATAGTAATCCAAAAAGCCCTCCAGTAATTCCAATAATCAAAGACAAGAATATGAAAATCCATTTCACATCATTTCCAGAAAAACCTGTTGCTTTTAGTATTGCAATGCTATCCATTTTTTCAAAGATCATCATGTTTAGAATGTTGTAGATACCAAAACCTGCAACAATTAGTAGAACAATTCCTACAGCATAAGAAATGATGCTTCGCACAGTACTGCCAGTTTCAAATTGGGAATTAGTGGTTTGGTAATCTATAGCATCTACATCAAATTTAGTGCTGAATTCTTTCGTTAATGCAGGAGCTAAGGTAATGTCATGTAGTTTTACCTGAATATCAGTAATATAGCTTTTAGCTTCTCCTAATATTTTTTGAGCAGTATCTAAAGATGTGTAGCTCATTGTATTATCAATATCTGCAATACCTACTTGTGTTATTCCAACAATTTTTAAAGATGCTAAATTTCCTTTAGAAGTAGTTATTTTAAGAACATCACCTTTTGATAATAACATCTTGTCTGCTAGTCCTTTGCCAATGATGATGCTGTTGTTTTGGTTTAAATCGCTGATTTGTCCTTGAATAATATATTCACTTAAAGTAAATAATTTTTCTTCTGCTAAAACATCAATACCATTAATTATACCAGAAATTTCAATAGTTCCAGAATTAAAGAAAACAGGGGTTGTAATTTTTGGCGCTACGTCAACTATTCGAGAATCATTTTTTAGTGAATGTATTATGGCTTTACAATCGTAAATCGCTTTTCCTCGGTCTTTTGGTTTAACAGAATTAACAAAATTCACATTTTTTTTATATTCTGCGGCTAATGAAATTGGTTGTTCATCAGAGGGTTTTATCTCATTATATAAACGAACATGAGGTGTTCTATTAAGCATCAATCCATCCAATAAATTATTTAATCCATGCATGAAACTTACTAAAGTAATAAACATTGCAATACCAAAGGTAACTCCAACGGCAGCAACTATAGTTTGTTTTAGTCGTGCACGAAGTAAATGAATGGCAATATTAAAAATAAGTTTAATGTTCATTATTTAGGACGATAAATAGATTCATTTGCTTGAAGTCCTTCTAAAATTTCAACATTTTGATAATCACTTAGGCCAATTTTTACTTTCCGCTTTTCATCTTTATTTACTAAAACAAAATTTTCGTCTAATAAATAACTTTTAGGAATTGTTAGCACTTCTTTTTTTATTTGGATTATAATATTTGCTTCAGCTGTTAGATTGGGGTATAATTTAGTAGGAGCATCAACAAAATGCGCCTCAATTTTGAAAGTTCTTGATCTCTCGTTCATTATTGGATAAATCTTATCCACAATTGCTTCAAATACTTTTCCTTTATAACTGTCTAAAGTAACCACAACTTTTTGACCAATAGTAACACGAACCATGTCGTTTTCATCAATATCTAATTCTAATAAATAAGCATTCTTTTTTCCAATTATTGCTAATGGAGTTTGTGGTGTGATAAGAGTTCCATCTTTAACAAGAATATCAAATAATGTTCCGGTAAAGGCGCTTTTTATGCTGTAATCTCCTTGAGATTTTTCGCTTATTTTTAGATTGTTATTGTTTCTGCTTTGGTCGTTTTGGAGTTGAATTTTTAATTGTGATAATTGTTTTAATGCCGATTCGTAATTTGATTTAGAATTTTTATAAGCTAATTCTACCTTTTCATATTCCACCTCCGAAATAACATTGTATTGTTTGATGTTTTTATTTCGATTATAAACGGATTGATCTAATGCTAATTTGTCTTTTGCAGTTTGTACTTTAGTTTCCATTTCAGAAATTTTATCTTGAATATAACGACTGTTTTCTTGACTTAGCTGGTAAGCTAATCTTGCATTTTCAGTTGTTAAGGAAGCTTTGTCGCTATCAATTTGGAATAATGGTTGTCCAATAGTTATAGACTGTCCTACAACAACTTTTGTGTTTTGTAAAACACCACTTACCGAAGATAAAACGGTGTATTGATCTTCCGCTTTAATTATTCCGGATGCATAAACGCTTTCGGTAATAGTGCCTTTGATAGGTTTTATTTCGCCTGAATCTTTATTAGAACAAGAGAAAGTAATAGCAGTAAGAATTGAAATTAATATAATTATATAATTGCGCATGATTATTAAATATAAGTGCTAATTCAAAATTACAAAAAAAATAGGAGGTTTAGTTAATTAGGGGTATAAAAAATCCAGTTAATATTGAAATAATAAGGAAAAATTAAGAAAGGATTAATAATTAATAGTATCTAATTCCACTTTCCAATCAAGTTCTAGGTTATGTGTTAATTGCCCATTTTTTACATCTAAAGGGCATTCAAAATTATTAGAATAAAGACCGCCTGTGCCGAGTCCTTGTGGCATAGAATTTTGTTGTAAAAAAGTCCATTGGGCTATAGCATTTAATCCAACATTACTTTCTAAAGCAGAGGTAATCCACCACCCAATTTGATGTTTTTCAGCAAGATCAATCCATTCTTTTGTACCTCGAAAACCACCTACAAAACTCGGTTTTAATATTATGTATTGTGGTTTTATTTTTGTCAATAAAGCCTCCTTTTCGGTGTAGGAAAAGATTCCGATAAGCTCTTCGTCTAATGCGATTGGAATGGGAGTGTTTTTACATAGCTCTGACATACTGTCAGTATGGTTTTTAGCAATCGGTTGTTCAATGCTATGTAATTTATATCCAGATAATTGATTTAATTTATCTAAAGCTTCTAATTCAGTAAACGCACCATTAGCATCCACTCTAATTTCAATAGTTGTAGCATCGAAATTGTGTCGAATAGAGTCCAATAAATCGAGTTCTTTTTTAAAATCGATGGCACCAATTTTAAGTTTGATGCAATGAAAACCCTGCGCTAGTTTTTCTTCAATTTGTTGCTTCATAAACTCTGCTTCACCCATCCAAACTAAGCCGTTAATTTCCATGTTTTTTTTACCTTCAGTAAAGGAAGATGGAAATAGTAAAAATGGTGTTTCTGATGCTAACGACTGGAATGCTATTTCGACTCCGAATTGTATAGAAGGAAACTCTAATAATGCTTCCCAAAGTTGGTCTTTTCCTAGGTGGATATTTTGGCAAGTCCATTGTAGTTTTTCTTCATAATCTGGACGATCATCAGCACTTAATCCTCGCAATAATCCACATTCCCCAATACCTATTTTTCCATCTTGTTCTAAAACCAAAAACCATGTTTCTTTTATATTTAAAATCCCTCTAGAAGTTTCGGAAGGTCTTTTAAAATTTAAAATATATTTTTGATAATTGGCTTTCATTTGAAATAGACTTGTTGTTATTCTAAAATGCGAAGAATTTTTTTAAAATTACCATCAGGTAAATTGCATTTGCTAAAAAGAGCAAAGTCTTTATTTGTTTGTTGGATCCAGGAAGTTTTTGGATTTATATGTTGCTCTTTGAATTTCTTGTGAATGTCTTTTGCTTCCGATAATCGATCGGTAAAAAGGTATAAATGTGCTACTTGTAATTGCAAATTAATATCGGTTGTATCTTTAGCAATTGCATCATTTAATACTTTTTCTGATTTGTCAAATTGTTTTGAAAGTAGATAATAGTTTGCTAGAGTTGCATAATCTATGGATTCTGCATGGTTTTTATTTATCAATTCCGATTGTATAATGGTAATTGCATCTTCAAATTTACCTTGGTTTACTGCTGCATTGGCACGTTCTCTAAATAGTGCAAAGTATTTTTTATCTTCTCCTGTTTTTTTCAGAGCTTCCTCAGTAACCAATTCAATTGAGGCACTTCGTTCAATTGGAATTAAATTGTTGAATTCTTTATAGGTGTATTTTTCTGATATTTTTTCTAAAAATGCTACAGAAAAAGCATCTTTGTTGGTTAATAAAGAATAAACTTTTAAAGATTTACTTAGTGTAATGATTTCATTTTTTGAATCCGAATTCCAACCTCGACTTGCTTTAATGTCTACCCAAGGCACAACTTCTAAAATCACTTTTTCACCCAATACCCAATTGTCACTTTGAATTGCAAAATATAAGTTTTGCGTTTTTAATGTGATACAATCAGAACTTTTCATTTTTAAAATTCGCGCTTCTTTATTTACAGGAGTACTTTGAACTAGACACGCATTGGTAGTTTTTCCTGAAGAAATAAATGCTTCTGAAATTTTAGGATCTGTAAATATCGCGTATTTGCACTTGTCATCACCTGATATTGTAGAAGCTAAAAAAACAGCTCCAGCGGCACCTTGGCTGATTCCTGTTGGATCGGGAATAGCTTTTAGCACCGATACTAAACTAGAGGAAAGTTTTTGATTATCGTTAAGCATCGTGATTCTATAAACCACTTCTGTAGTTCCTTCAGGGAAGTCAGCGGTTTTAACTACTTTTTTTTCACCTGCTTTAAGGCTGATAGTTTCGTTGGTAGTTCTTACATTGTCCCAATAACCATCTTTAGATTGTGCTACTGAAAAAGCAACGCTTATAAGTGATAGTGTAAAAAATAGTTTCTTTAGCATTTTATTTTTATTCAAAAGGATTATTAATTAGCCCCGGGTGTAGAGGAAATCCTGACATTG
Source organism: uncultured Bacteroidota bacterium (assembly GCA_903838055.1). Taxonomy (GTDB): domain Bacteria; phylum Bacteroidota; class Bacteroidia; order Flavobacteriales; family Flavobacteriaceae; genus Flavobacterium. The sequence continues at coordinate 98,954 of CAILWV010000049.1, forward strand.
CTAAAAGAATTTTCCAATATTATTTGGTTGTTCCTAGCAAGGTAAGATTGCATCGAAAAACGGGAATAAAGTTTACTACAATTCGCGTGCCATTCGCTTCTAAAGAAAAATGCTTTCGCCAATTTCTAATAACATGAGGTCTTTTCCAGCATCGAAAAATTTCTTTTTAGCATGGTCATGATTGATTTCAATGTATCCAAAAGTGTCGTAGTGAACACCTAATACCTTATCGCAAGCCACAAAATCGGCTGCAATAATAGCATCTTCGATATCCATTGTGAAATTATTTCCGATGGAAAGGATGGCGATATCTAGTTTTGTGCGCATTGGAATAAGTTTCATGTCCATGGTAAGTGCAGTATCCCCGGAGATGTATATATTTTTGTGTTCTCCTTCAATAACAAAACCTGCAGGATTACCTCCATAGGAGCCGTCTGGAAAGGAACTAGAGTGAATAGCACTCACCATTTTTACTTTTCCGAAATCAAACTGCCAGCTTCCACCATGGTTCATGGGATGGTATTTTAAGCCTTTATTGCCAAAATGTACTGCCACTTCATAATTAGAAACAATTATAGCATTTGTTCTTTTTGCAATAGCCTCAACATCAAGAATGTGGTCGTTGTGGGCATGAGTTAATAAAATGTAATCTGCTTGAAGAGAGTTAATATCAATATGACTAGCTTTTGGATTTGCAGATAGGAATGGGTCTACCAAAATATGTTTATCACTTACTTCAATTCCAATGCAAGCGTGCCCGTAGAAGGTTATTTTCATGGCCAATTAGTATAATAAATGATTAAATCTGATATGAAATAGATTAGCGATAGTGATAATAATATAGATAGTAAAAAGGTGCTTAATGCTAATTTTTTTAATTCGGGATCTAATAGTTTTGGTTCTTTGTTTTTGGCTACTCGAAGTAAATGCGCGATAATTGGAATATAGGCAATTATAAAGAAATAGATGTCGAAATTAAATGTTTCTGGACTTGGATCCCGGTAACTAAAGTCGAAAATAAATGCAAAAACAAGCATCAAAACCATTGCAGAAATTATTAGAAAGAAATGGTATTTTTTTGCCCAAGCACCACCATTTTTCACTACGATGGTGTTTTTATTAGATTTTTTATCGGATTCTTCGTCACGCATGTTATTTAAATTCAAAACGCCAACACTAAGAAAACCAATTGCTGTAGCAGGAAGTAATAAAAGCCAATCCATTTGTTTAGAAAACATAAAATAAATTCCGAATGTGCTTACAATTCCGAAGAAAATAAAAACAAAAACATCTCCATAACCTCGGTATCCATAAGGATTTTTACCAACTGTATAACGAATTGCGGATGCGATTGCAAGAATTCCTAAAACAAAGAAAATAATAGAATAGTATAAATATTTGCCTTTAAAAGAAAAATATATTAGCAGCATTGCAGAAACTAATGTAAGAAATGCAGTAATAAAAATTGCATAACGCATAGCTCCTGGTGTAATTTTACCACTTTGAATAGCTCTTTTAGGTCCAACTCGATCTTCGTTATCGGTGCCTTTCATACCATCACCATAGTCGTTTGCAAAATTGGATAGAATTTGCAAGCCAAGTGTTGTAGATAAGGCAAAAATCACAATTTTCCAATTAAAAATTCCTTGCGACATGGCGTAAAAACTACCTACTAAAATTCCGGAAACCGAAAGGGGTAGGGTGCGTACTCGTGCGGCTTCAATCCAATGTTTCATTTTATTAGTTTATTAGTTTAGTTAAGGTAACCATTTTTTTACAAAGTTAGGTTTGCGTTTTTCAAGGAAAGCATCACGACCTTCTTTAGCTTCGTCTGTCATATAAGCTAAACGGGTAGCTTCGCCTGCAAAGACTTGTTGACCAACCATTCCGTCATCGGTTAAATTCATTGCAAATTTAAGCATTTTAATAGAGGTAGGTGATTTAGCAAGAATTTCTTGTGCCCATTGGTAAGCAGTATCTTCTAATTCATCGTGTGGAATTACGGCATTCACCATTCCCATATCCATTGCTTCTTGTGCGGAATAGTTTCTACCCAAAAAGAAAATTTCTCGTGCTTTTTTTTGTCCAACCATTTTAGCCAAATAAGCAGAGCCATAGCCACCATCAAAACTAGTTACATCGGCATCGGTTTGTTTAAATATTGCATGTTCTTTACTCGCTAAAGTTAAATCGCAAACAACATGCAAACTGTGACCGCCACCTACAGCCCAGCCTGGAACTACACATATTACAGCTTTAGGCATAAAACGAATTAATCGTTGCACATCTAAAATATTCAAACGGTGGTAGCCATCTTCTCCTACATAACCTTGATGACCTCTGGCTTTTTGATCACCGCCACTACAAAAAGAATACACTCCATCTTTGCTAGACGGTCCTTCTGCAGAAAGTAATACTACTCCAATTGATGTATCTTCTTGAGCATCGTGAAACGCTTGTAATAATTCGGCAGTAGTCTTAGGTCGGAAGGCATTTCGAACATCTGGACGATTGAAAGCAATTCGAGCTACGCCATTACATTTTTTATAGGTAATATCTTCAAATTCTCTTACGGTTACCCAATTAATTCCACTCATTGAAAACTATTTTTTTATTAAATTTCGATTGTATTACTAAATTGTACTAATTTAGCGTAAAATTAAACGATTTTTTAGTTTCTATCACTAAAAGCCCTTTTAAAAATATTATGAATAGATTTTTATCTACTAAAAACACCTTTACAATTACTATTCTTTGGGGAATAGTTTTATTTTTTATAGTAATGCTTGCATTAAATTATGAAAAGGGTAATAGCCCAATTATTCCAATGTGTATTATTTCTTTAGCAACTATATTTGTGCTTTGGGTTTTGTTAGATACTAGATACGTGATAAAAAGTAATTTTTTATTGTACCGTTCAGGTCCTTTTCGAGGTAGGATAGATATTTTTAAAATAAAATCCATTAAGAGCTATTCGGGTTTGAATGTTCCTGTAATGTTAAAGCCTGCATTAGATACTAAAGGATTTATCATTACCTATAATACTTATGATGATTTGTTTATTTCTCCTATTGAAAGTACTATTTTTATATCAGAATTGAAAAAGATAAATCCACAAATTGAAGTAATATAATAGCTAATAGGAATCAAATATCTTACTTTCTTCAACCTATTTTTACAGAAGTCATTGTTAAAGAACCACCAACGGGTTTGTCATTAAAGAAACTTATAGTATCCTTACTTTCTTGTAGAGCAATATTATATAATAACGGATAATAATGATCTGGAGTAGGGATAGCTAGTTTTGCAGCGCTACTTAGTTTTTCATAATCAATGAGTGACTTGAAATCCCCAGAACTAATTTTTTCTTTAAAAATGGTATTCATTTCTATTGCCCAATCAAATCCATATTCGGGTTCGTTTAGTTTATCCCAAGCTACCATTCTTAAATTATGAACCATGTTTCCACTACCAATTATTAATACTCCTTTTTTACGTAAAGAGGTTAATTGTTTGGCTAAATCATAATGATATTGTGCCGGTTTCGAATAATCAATACTTAATTGTAGCACCGGAATATCTGCATTAGGATACATATGACGAACAACCGTCCAAGTGTTACATCCGTCTAAATATAAAGCAAAGTTAATGATTTCATTATCTAAAGATTATAAACATTTTAAATATCAACTAATAAATATCAATTAAAAAAAAAGAAAAATTTAAACAACAATTCGTAAACCGCATTTATTATTTTTTTAAGTAATAACTTAATTTTTGAGCTCATTCATTTTGTTTTTTAATTATTTTGCTATTCAAAGGGGGTTGTATACAATTATTCTAAGTTACTAAAGGAATCATATACCATTTGCATCCCATCAACTGCTTTTTTATTGATAAATTGAATGTCACGCTTTTCATCAAAATCCATTTTATTAATCATAGGGTCAATAACTATCATTTGGCTTCCAAATGGAACAAAATCAGGAAGCGAATTAGCTGGATAGACTTGCAATGAAGTTCCAACTACCACACAAACGGCACAAGTCATAGCTTCTTTAATAGAATTATCTAACAAATCATTATCTAATCCTTCACCAAACCAAACGATATGTGGTCGTAATTGGCTTTGTCTTTCACATAAATCGCCAAGAACAATATCATCTTCTCTTATGTAAATTAACGAGTTATCAATTGTAGAACGAACTTTCATCAATTCGCCATGTAAATGAATCACTTTGGTAGAACCAGCTCTTTCGTGGAGATTGTCAACATTTTGCGTTACTACAGTTACATCATAATGTACTTCTAATTTTGCAATTAATTCGTGTGCTAAATTAGGTTTTGCCTCTTTACATTGTTTTCTCCTTTGATTATAAAAATCCAATACTAATGATGGATTCTTTTCCCAAGCTGATGGAGTGCATACATCTTCAATTTTAAAATTATTCCACAAGCCATCTTTGGAATCTCTAAAAGTTTGGAGTCCACTTTCTGCTGATATTCCTGCACCAGTGAAGAAAAGTAATTTTGGTTTTGACATAAGATTATACGAATTATTGATTGACTTATAACAACAAAAATAGTGACAATTTTAGTTGTTTTTGAATAGAATTATTTAATTTCCAAAACCAACTGCTTTCTGGAGTTTCGGAATATAATGATTGTCTTTGTCAAAATTAAAGATTTCTGCAACAGGCAGTGGATTATTTACTTCAATGTTATGTCCTAATTTTTGTAATAAACTATTGGTTCTGTCCAGAGTTAGATTTTTAAATTCATAAATCGAAGATAATCTTCCTTTTCGTAGAAGTGCTTTGTCGATATTTCTAACATCGGTATTGAAAGTAGCAATGATTTGTATTCCCAAACTTTCCCCTAACAAACCATCGGTAAGATTCAAAAGCATAGAGAGGTTTGAATTTCTAACTTCTTCTCGTGAAGTAATGAGTTCTTCGGCATCTTCAATTACCAATACCGTATTTCTGTTTTCTAATAAAAAAGGTGTCATACTTAGGTTATCCAATTCGCCTGCCATTTTAGGAGAAATAAAGATTACTTTTTTCTTCAATTGATGAATTAAATATTTGATATAAGTGCTTTTACCAGTTCCTGGTTGTCCATGAAAAAGATAAAGACCTTTGATGTCTTTTTTGTTGAGTTGTTTTACAATTTCTTTGTGTATGGGTTGAAAATCTTCATTATAATGGATGTCAAAATCAATTTTAGGTTTTTTTAAATGTAGTTCTTTGGTATTTAATTCCCCATTTTGAGCATATATTAAACTGATGTCAGTTGTTCTTTTAGGAATTTTAATGAACTTTTTTATCTCTTGAAATAGAACATTTGCAATGGCTGACTGTTCTTCTGAATACAGGATATAAATACTCGTATATTCTATGTTTAACATAACTCCATTTTTCAATAAATAAAAATGGTCAGAAAACTCTAATTCTTTTTTTTCAGTGATAAAGTCTTGTCTATAATGCTGTTGAATTATTTCCTCTTGGTATGCTTTTTCAAACCATTTCTTGAATAGCTTATCATCGATGCCATCAATACATATAAAATTCGGTATGGTTTTATAGTAAGCAAAGAACATCCTATAACAGTTTACATAACTACCAGCATTGTTAAATAGTTCAAAATCGTTTTTTAAAAGCGATATTTTTGAGTTACCTTCTTCAAGTTTTTGGGTTTCCATTGTTCCTTACTTTAATATCTTTTTATCATTCAAACAAGGCTTAAACTCTTGAATATATTTGGTTTCTTTTAATTGAACGTTAATTCCGTCTTCAAAAGCAACACATTCAATGGTAAAGTTGGAGCAAATAAATGCTTTGGTTTGTGCTTTTAAATCCTTATTCTTTTTGTCTTTAATATCAAAATCTAAGTAACGCCCTATTTTTCTAACAAATGTAGCTCCTTCAAAGTTAGACCATCCCATTTCTTGCTTGGCTCTGTTTGCTAAATGACTAGATTTGGTTAGTTCTGCTTTACCAATATATGCTATTTCACTAGTATAATTATAGTTTAATTTTTTGCATAATGATACCATTAACTCTTGGCTTTTTGGTCTAATAATATAAAGTCCTTGTTTACCTTTAAAGGCATTTAAATAATGAATTACTGTTTCCATAGTTATATATTTAAGTTAGTTTGATAAAATTTGATAATGATATTGTTGTGATTCTGCTATAAAATACAGAATAACTAAAACAATAAAAGTATATAAAAAACGTATAGGCTTTTCTTTGCACCATAAATACCAGATGTAAATTATTGCAGAAATTATTAAAATTGCTACTGCTTTTTTTAACTGTTCAAAAAAACTTTTTTCATTATTTGCCATAGAAGAAAGGGTTTGAATTTATTTTGGAATTATTTCAGCAAAACTATAACTCTATTAAGACAAAAAATGACAAAGTTCTTTTTATCTTTGTTCAGATAATTAAATCATTATGGAAGATTACAGCAAAAAAAGGCTTTATAAAAAAATCATAGTTAAGCTCCTAAGAGAAAAGAAACTTTCTATTGAAGAGCTTTTGACCGAATTAAATGATATTTTAAAAGACGATTACGGATTTGAACCTATCTCAAGAAGAACCTTTGATAGAGCCAAAGAAAGTTTAATTGAAAATGGCTATCAAATAAATTCCCGAAAGTTTAACGGAAGAAACTATTTTGTATTAGAAGGTTATCCAGACAATCTAAACCTTACACAAGAAGAACAGCTTACTTTTCCGCTCCTTATTGGCTTGCTGGACACCGAGAAGACTATGAACTCTGTAGAGTGGCTTAAATCAGCTTTAATGGATGAGTTTGATTATAGCAAAGAAGATTTAAACCCCTATCCTTATTTTGTTCATGTTCAACCCACTTTAAACAGCCAAGACAAATTGCTTATACTGGCTGGAAAAATTATTGAATACATCAAAAAAGGGCAAGCTATATTATTTCAATACCAAAAGAAAGGAATTACAGAATTTAAACAAGTGGCTCCGTTACAGATTCGGTACTATGATAATAGATATTATCTGCTGGCAAGCACAATTGATGTTGAAACCTATCAACCCACCAAATTATTGCAAACTTTTACATTAGATATGTTTGTAGAAAAAAATGTAAATCCTGCTGTTGATGAAAGTAATGAAAACGCTACAGAACCAAAATACATTTTCTTTGATTATGATACTTTGTACAAAGCTACTAGATTAGAAGAATTGCTCAAGCACAGCTTAGGAATCTGGTACGATTGGAAAGAAAACAAACTCAAAACCTTTAGATTAAAATTTACCGATTGGGCTATGGGGATTGTGAAAAATAAAAAAATCCATCCTTCACAAAAGATAATTCATGACAGCCCAGAAAACTTAATTATTGAAATTACTGTTTGGGACAATCATGAAATTGATTATTTCTTGGGAAGGTTTGGGAATAAATGTGAGCGTTTGGATTGATTATGGAATGATACCATTACAAAAATCATTTGCTACTTCGTAATACCAATTCATTCTTGTATTTGTGTTGTAATATCTGTATAAGAAAGTATTATTAGGTATTGGAAATCTGACTGGAACTGGTTGTGGTGTCATTCCTTTCCAATATATGATTTTTCTATTTTTTAAATTTCCTGTTAAATCAAAAAATAGAGGAATATAATCAGGTGAACCAATGTAAACAATATCTTCTTCACCATCAAGATTCAATTGATTAAAATCATTATAGACAGGAGCTCCAATTAAATTGTAATTTCTTTTGGTTGCTGGGTTAGCAATACTTGAAAAAGTAATATCGTATTTTGGCAACTTAAATTCTGAATTTACTAGTCCCCATCCTGCAGAAAGTATATAAAAATTAATTTTGTATTTATTATATAAATCTAAATAAACAAAAGGAAATGTTCTTGGCACATATAATTGATAAGCACTCAATAGATTTTGGTCATTTTGATATTGAATCAAATAATCTCTCCATGACATTATTCCATTATTCATTATTTCATCAGGATGATTCTCAAAATTTTGTACTGCATTATTAACGAAATTTTTATTAGGATAAGCTGTTAAAAATGAATTGTGTTTAGTTCCTGCACAAACCATAACTACTTTGAAATTGTTGCTTAATTTGAGTTCTTCTAATTCAATTTTGCTATTCTTATGAGGAGTATTGGAAGGGAAAATTGGTTTCTCTTTTTTTTCTGATTCAGATTTTGCATATGCTTTCTTAGAAGTTGTGATGTCTAACTTATTACCATTGACATCAAAAGAAATAGTAAAGTCATTATGTGGTCTGTTCTCACTAATTATTGTAAAACCACATTCAATGATTCTCTCCATTGAATTACAGATTGCTTTTAATCTATTATTCCATTCAATATTTAGGTCTATTTTAATACATTCTTCCTTTACCATTCTTGCAGTAATTTGAAGAAAACCTTTTTTGTAAAGATTTAAAATAGCTTTAAATATTGTTGGTTGTAATTTGTTACTTGAAGTTACAATTTTATTTTGCAAACAGTTCTCGATATTATTCATTTTGTTTTTTAATTTATTGGACAAACTCTAACTGTTATTTCTTCAATATTATTTTGTTTCATTTCATTTTGAATAACCTTCCATTTTGGTAATCCACTTGCATCGTTTGAAATAAAATATTTTTGTAACGTTCTGCCTACTATTGTAATCTTTCTTTCTTTGCTGTATACAACATTATTAGATTTTGTGTCTCTAATGTTAATTGTTAATTTTCCAGTTGGAAAATTAGGGTTATTTGAAATATCAGAAATTCTTTGATTTTTTTTAACAGTGAATTCAATGCAATTATTTTGATTTGAAATTGGTTTTTGATTTGAATTAGAATTTTTTTTTAAAGATTTATTATTTTCTACAAGTGATATTTTTTGATTGGTTATTTTTTCTAAAGTTTTTTTTGGTCTACCCAATTTACCATTTAAATAAGGATAATCTAATTTTCCGCTTTTTAAATAATTATAAATATCTCTTTCAACATTGCTAGGTTCATTAACTTCAACATATATTACAATAAAATTATCTATTTTATTTTCCTTCATTATTAATTCCCAGTAATTAGCTCTAGACATATTTTTAATTCCCCTTTTAGAATTAGAAATAACATTATTGATTCTTTTAATTAAACCTTGTTCAATGATTTTACCTTCTTTTGTTACTCCTCCAGCTTTACCAAAGTACATTAAACTATATTCATCATCTTTAAATGAAAAAATTAAATGATTTAAATCTTCATAAAAAAAACCTTTAACAAATACAAAATATAAACCAGGTGTATTTGGAACATTAATAGTAGATTTTTTTAGTTCTTCGACAGGATTTATTGAATTTGAATTGAAACTAAAAATATTGTTACTAATGTTTAAACCGATTAAAGAAGTAATATAATTTTTCATTGTCTAAGTTTTTGAAGTTCAATGTGCAAATATATTAAAACTCATTACCTTAAACTAATCTAACTTTGTCATTTCGTGACTACCTTTTATTTTACTTTTGTACTTTAAATCAATTATTTATGCAAAATAAAATACTATTAGAAGAACGAATAGCAAATAATAATCAAAATCACATTTGTTCGGAAATAATAAAAAATTACAGAATAGAGCAGGATATTAAAATTGATGATTTTGCATTTGCTCATGTGGTTTATGGTATCAATGACAAACCTGTCTTGTTTCATATCAACTTCAGTAATAAAGCAGAAGATTCAACCAAAAATAAATTTAACATCCACCTGCAAAATCTGAATCAGAAATCATTTTCTGAGTTGTTATATTTGGTTACTTATTATGAATTTTTCAAAGAAGATGAGGCTAATTTATCCCTACTTAAAGATAACAACAGTACTGGTGCAGTAGCTTCCTACTTAGAAAGTACCAATGGTAAATTGTTGTACCATTACCAAGTGGAACAATTGTACAGTTCTATTACCAACTCTACTGTTGAAGAAGCCATTACTTTCAGAAAAGGAATTAACTTGAAACGACCAAGTGCCTTTGAAAAAGCAAAAGCGATGTTGTTGCCTTCGGGAGAATCCTTGTTTGATGTTCTAACAAAATATAGGTTTCGGGATTTTACTTTATATCCTAAAATAAAAGAAGCAATTGCATTGTATAATTATTTGAATCAATAACTATGATAACTATTCAAAAAGCAAGACCCGAACATGTTGAAGAAATTGTTTCCCTATGGGAAGATTTGATGGAAATTCATAAAAAATTAGATGCTGAATTTTTTGATGCTACTGATTTGTATATTGAAGATTATAGTTATGGCATTTCTGAAACCATAAGAAAGGCATCAGACGAAAAGAAGGTATTTGTAGCAATTTCAAATGAAACAGTTGTTGGTTATGTAACAGTTGAAATTATTCGGTTTTCGATGTTGTATTATAATTTTGACCCGCTATGTGTTATTGGAGATATTATGATTGATGAAAAATTTCATAATCAAGGAATTGGAGAACGATTCATTCAAGAAGCCAGTAAGGTAGCCAAAAAACAAAATGTAAATAAGATTATGCTCAATGTGTTTTCTAAAAATGAGAAAGGCTATGCCTATTTCAAACATTTAGGATTCCAAGATACTTTTAACAAAATGACGTTGAAAATAGAATAACCGAAACTAACTTCGCCATAATTTGACTAATCAAATTATTAATTTTGAACTCTAATTTAAAAACAATCACTTATGAAAAAGTATTTAATTTATGTATTCTGTTTATTAGTCAACGTTGCCTTTGCCCAAGATAAATCAATAAAGACCTATGATTTAAATGGCGTTAAGTTTTCCGTTAATAAAGATTATTGGCTAAAAATCGATTGTGTTAAGTCGATGCCAAGTAATCAATTTATGATTATTGAAATGCGAAAATTAGATTACCCTTATAATGACCATATAGAATTCTCATCAATATTCTATACCCGTGCTTTTGAAAGTAATGAATTGGTGAAATCTGGTCATCAGATTAATAAAGGAAGCTATTTATTTAGGGTTATTTTAGCTGTAAAAAATGAAGATGGTGGAAGTGAGCTATACAAAGTTTTAAAACTAGATGAGCGATTGGTAGCTCTATAATTATTTTGAAAGGTACTATACATAGAATTAAAAAGGGTAAATTAATCTTTATCCTTTTCTATGTTATATTGCTTACCATTAACAAAAATCATTCCTTTCTTGATTCTTTCAATTTCAAAGCTATTCAAATTGTCTGGATTAATTACATAAAACACATGCTTTGTTTTTTCAATTTGATGGGTTATTTCAATCCTTGTCTTTTTCATGCTAATTGGAACTAAATTCAAAATCAAATTCAATATGGTTTTTTTTGGTGTTTTCTATGTGAATAATTATTCTATTGTCTTGAACCACATAAAAGAAATCGTTTCCGTTTTTTATATTTCTTTGAAGAAATCTCTGCAATCGAACATGATTTACATTTTTTTTAATATCAAAAAAATACTCAACTTTTGTTTCTTTAGGAAAAATTCCTTTATCATCTAAAATTGAAAACACTCGAAACCTTGTTACACCGTAAAATCTCATTAAATGAATATATATGCGAGTTAAGTTTACATCTTTCATAATTATTCATAATTTATTATTTCTAAAATAAAAAAACATATTTCTTGGTTTTTGGCTTTTATAATATCTATTATAATAACTTAAATCATTTTATTATTAACCAATATTGACTTGACCTTCTGAACTGTGGCAAGACTTGTACCTCCTAATATGGCAATCTTTCTGAGGCTGATTTTCCCACTCTTGAGTTCCTTGGCAACGCTGGCATATTTTTTCAACACATCCTCATCGCTAACCTTGGGTTTGTTTCGTTTTTGAGTTATTCCTTGAGCTCTTAAAAGTGCATTCTTAGCCTTATAAATCTCAAGTCCCTGTAGCTGTCTTAATTTTAGACCTTCAAGCTCGATGCTTGCCACGTTTGCAAGCACATCACAAATCATTTTGAATATTGGGTTTGGTTTCCCATCTATAAGACTCTCAAGATTACCTAGGTTCTCAACACGAACTGTGACACCTTTTTCAGTTAGCCAATTAAGGGTTGATTGGCAGTCAAAAATCCCACGACCTAAACGGTCTACTGACATTACAGACAAGTAGTTTATTTGACCAGTTTCTATGGCTTCAATTAACATCTTGCCTTGTTCTCGTTCTTTAAATGGGACAGTTCCACTGATAACGTCATAAAAGAGTATCTCATCTGGGTGCAATTTTGCAAGTTGTCTTGCTGGGTTGCCTCCACCTGTAATTGCAGAATTTCTAACGTACCTTGCTTTTTTGAAAGTTGTCATATTGTTAAATGTATTAAATTAGATTTTCAATTGGTTCTTTGATTGAAATTGTATTAATATAAAGTACACTTTATACACATTACAATTTGATTTGAAAACCAAACACTTTCATTGATAAAAAAGTGTACTGAACTATACCACTTTATTTTCATACAGTTTTTATATAAAAACAACGTATTTGATTTCACTTTGCAAAGATTCCAGGGATTTTTGACATACGCAAGTAAAAGCCCGTATTTCCTGGGCTAACAACCTTTTTAAATAAATTTGACATATTTAAAGTATTCTGATATTTATAATAAAAGAGTAATATGAAGATAAAATTAAATTCTGGAACAGAGGTATTTGTAGAGGCGTTCCATTGTACACCAACGCTTGCAGGTGTTATATTATATTCTCCATCAGAGGAAACAAATCAGAACCTCGTGAATCACCTTAACTATCCAACAGATTGGGGAAAAAGAGAATGTATAATGAAAAAATCTGATATGTATGCTGATGAAAAAAGACTAAAGCCTGTAATAAACTCGGTATGGTTGTCATCTTCTTCACCAGTTAAGGATACAAAAGCGGATGGAGCAGATTTAGTAGTTATGTTTTTTTCTGATGAAAATCTTAATATGACAATCCAAGAAGTTATCTATAATGGCATTAGAGATTTAGAATGGAACAGATTTGCTAAAGATTTTGAGATTTAATAACAATTTAATTTTATAATTTATTTTTATAAAGGGTTATAGTAACCCGTACTATTAATTTTTATTTCCGACTTCATATCTAATTCATAAACTAAATCTATAAATTCTCCTTTTTTCAAAACTATATATTTATCATCATTTTTTTGTAAAAGAGCTCCTTTATTATTTAATATTTTTGGATTAAATAATTTCCCGTTTTTTTCAATATAAATGGAATTAATATAACTAATCTCATTTTTCTCTTCTTTTATCCTTATGTTAATTAGTCCTTTTTTGACTTCCCCAATATCAAGTTTTTGATTAGATTCAGATTCTTTTCCAATTAAATTTCTGATTATTTCACCCTTATAAACATATTTATTATTAATTTTTAGATAAACATAAGGACATGCAGCTAGAATATTCGTATTAATAGCTTCTTCTCTTATATCTATACTTTTTATAAAGAAATTAGACAATTTATAGGTTCCAATAATTTTAGGATTTATTGAATGTTCAATTGTAAATTTATTATTTCCTATAATTTTTCTATTACCTCCGTTATATCCTTGACTTTTAATTGTTGATTTAGTGAGTAAATTATTTCCAAAATATCTAAAAATTGTTGTTATTGATGAAGGGTCTTCTTCTTCTTGTTCTTTTTGAGAAATAATAAATTCTTTATAATTGTCTGTTTTGTCAAAGTCTACAATTTCAAATTTAGTACCGTCTTTATAAAAGTAAGAATTCCTAGTCCAATTAAAAACGTAATCTTGTGAGAGATTATTTATAAATATTTTAGCTTTAAAAAAACCTGTTTCGTCTTCTTTTTTTGAATTTAAAAAATTTTCATCAAAAACAACTACTTTAATGTTATCATTATTACCATCTCCATTTAAATCTACATTATCAGAGCTCCAAATAATTTGATTAGGCAAAAAACCTTTAGATATATCCTTATCTAAAAATCTTTCAGCTGAATTCATCTCATTACTTAATTCATTTTCATCATAAGAAAAAGGCAATTCAACTTTTGTTTTATTGCAACTAATTGTAAAAACAACTAATATTAGAATACTATAATATCTTATTTTAGTTTGGAATTTATTTTTCATTTTAAAAAGTTTAATTATAAAAGTTATTTTTTGATGTTTTTAAATATTTAAGTTTTTATTTTGTCAAAATACGAATATTTATTTATACAATAATTAGTTTTAAGGCAGTAATATGTCAATTACTTTACAGTTAGATTTTGAGGATTTTATAACATATTCTTCATACTTTTTTGTTTCAAAATTTTTCACATAAAATGTATTATTAATAAATATATAATCATAGGAAATTCCATTTGAACCAAAATCAAATATCTCTCCATTTTTTAATAAACATATATTTGCATATCTACTATAATATCCATCACTATCTGGGGCAGCCGATGATGATTCTTCACTAGGGGCTAACTTATAATTAAGGTCAAATACAATAGTATCTTTTTTTAAAGTGATTTCATAAGCTATTTCTTTTTTGTTTTTTTCAATAAAAAATAATTTTTTTTCTATTTCAAAATTATTTCTAATTTTTTGGTAAAGAAATTTATTTGACTAGTCCTAAATAATCGATACAGATTATTAGACAAAAATAGATAAATTAAACAGCATCAAAAACGTTTTTGGTGCTGTTTTTAGTTTTATAGGTTTTAATTTTTAATTTACTTTGCTGATGCATTTGGTTTGGC
>CAILWV010000050.1 GCA_903838055.1 uncultured Bacteroidota bacterium
AACGCCAAACCAAATGCATCAGCAAAGTAAATTAAAAATTAAAACCTATAAAACTAAAAACAGCACCAAAAACGTTTTTGATGCTGTTTAATTTATCTATTTTTGTCTAATAATCTGTATCGATTATTTAGGACTAGTCACTCATATTTCACACCTCGTATTTTTCTAGTATCTGTAATATTCTGGTTTGAAAGGACCTTCAACTGGAACACCAATATAATCTGCTTGGTCTCCACGTAAAGTTTCTAATTCAACACCTAATTTAGCTAAGTGTAATCTAGCCACTTTTTCATCTAAATGTTTAGGTAACATATAAACCTCATTTTTGTATGCTGCGCTATTTTTCCATAACTCAATTTGAGCTAAAGTTTGATTTGTAAAAGAGTTACTCATTACAAAACTTGGATGACCTGTAGCGCAACCTAAGTTCACTAATCGACCTTCAGCCAAGATAATGATATCATTTCCATTTACGTTGTAAATATCCACTTGAGGTTTAACTTCATTTTTTGTATGACCATATTTTCCATTCAACCAAGCCATATCAATTTCGTTATCAAAGTGACCGATGTTGCATACAACAGTTTTGTCTTTCATTTTTTCAAAATGAGAACCTAACACGATATCTTTATTTCCAGTAGTTGTAATAATAATATCGGCAGTTGCAATAACAGTGTCTAATTTTTTAACTTCAAATCCGTCCATTGCTGCTTGAAGCGCACAAATAGGATCAATTTCAGTTACCGTTACAATAGAACCAGCACCTCTAAAAGAAGCAGCTGTTCCTTTTCCAACATCACCATATCCACAAACGATTACTCTTTTTCCAGCCAACATTAAATCAGTTGCTCTACGAACAGCATCTACAGCTGATTCTTTACAACCATATTTATTGTCAAATTTCGATTTAGTAACCGAGTCATTTACATTAATTGCTGGCATTGGTAACGTTCCCGCTTTCACTCTTTCGTATAATCTATGAACACCTGTTGTAGTTTCTTCAGATAAACCTTTGATTCCTGCTACTAAATGTGGGTAACGATCAATAACCATATTTGTTAAATCTCCACCATCATCCAAAATCATATTTAATGGTTTTCTGTCTTCACCAAAGAATAAAGTTTGCTCAATACACCAATCAAAATCAACTTCATTCAAACCTTTCCAAGCATATACTTGAATTCCAGCAGCAGCAATAGCAGCAGCAGCTTGATCCTGTGTAGAAAAAATATTACAAGAAGACCAAGTAACTTCTGCACCAAGAGCAATTAAAGTTTCAATTAAAACAGCAGTTTGAATTGTCATGTGTAAGCATCCTGCAATACGAGCTCCTTTAAGCGGTTGTTCGTTTTTGTATTCAGCTCTTAAAGCCATTAAACCTGGCATTTCTGCTTCGGCTAATTCAATTTCTTTTCTTCCCCAAGCTGCAAGCGAAATGTCTTTCACTTTAAAAGCTACATAAGGTAACGTTTGTGTACTCATCTATTATGTATATTTGTTTTTTTAATTTCGGTGCAAAATTACAACATAGGTTTTGATTTTAATAATTTATTTTCAAATTTGTGAAATGTTTAAGTTCTTAAGCCTCTGTAAAACAATAAAATACTAAATGCCTTTATTTAAAGAAGTTATATTAAATGATACTGCCACTCTTTATCTTTGGAAGATTACCGAAGATTTAGAGGAGTTAAATCGTTCTGTAAAACGTAATCCTAATTCTGAAAAAAGAGTAAATTCTATGAAATCGGAAAGCCACAAAAAAGGTTTTTTATCCGTTAGGATGCTCTTGCAACATATTGGTTATGATGATTTTAATTTGTTTTATGACAAGTTTGGAAAACCCCATTTAACCGATGGTAATCACATATCTATTTCGCATTCCCATTCTTTTTCAGCAATTGCAATTAGTAGTAAACCTATTGGTTTAGATGTTGAACAAGTAAAAGAAAAAATACTCAAAATTGCATCTCGCTATATGGATGTTGCTCACTTGGAAAATTTGTCTGAATTTGAAAAAATGAAAAAAGCCACTGTTATTTGGGGAATAAAAGAGAGCATTTTTAAGATAAAGAATACAGAAGGAATTAGCTTTCGGAATCATATTTTTGAACAAGATTTCTCTTATGAAGATAAAAAAGCCACTGCAACATTAAAGTATAATAATAAAGAAGAAAACTTCGATATTCTATTTGATTCATTAGAAGATTATATCTTTGTTTGCGCTTTTGAAAAATAGTTTACCACAAACCTCATGAGGTTTAATAGAATTATGACAGATATCTACCAAGAAATAATTAAATCCAAATTATCTAACAAGAAACTTTTAGCCATTCTTATAGATCCCGATAAAGTGTCTACGGAACAAGTTTCGATTTTATGTCAAAAAATTAATACGTCGCCAGCAACACATATTTTTGTTGGCGGAAGTTCTTTTGAAGGCACCCATTTGGATGAATTAATCATAGAGTTAAAGTCGAAAATTGAGTTGCCAATTTTACTTTTCCCAGGAAACCCAGATCAAATTTCAGCAAATGCAGATGCTATTTTATTTTTATCTTTGTTATCAGGGCGAAACCCAGATTACTTAATAGAGCATCAAGTGAATGTTGTGCCTTTATTAAAAAAGACAACCTTAGAAGTCATTTCTACAGGTTATATTTTAATTGAAAGTGGAAGCGAAACGGCTGTGGAACGAGTGAGTAGGACAAAAGCATTAGACAGAAATAATGCAGATTATGTTTTGCAAACGGCTCAAGCAGGCGAATATTTAGGTTCTAAATTAATCTACCTCGAGGCTGGGAGTGGTGCGAAATTAGCAGTTCCAACAGAGATTATTAAATTAGTATCCCAAAACATTCAAATACCAGTTATTGTTGGCGGTGGCATTCGATCTAAAAAAGAAATCGAAAATGCATTTATTTCAGGTGCAGACCTAGTTGTAATAGGTACAGCATTTGAAAACGATAGTAATTTTTTTAACTAATACCCAATACCCAATACCCAATACCCAAAACCCAATACCCAGAACCCAGAACCCAGAACCCAGAACCCAGAACCCAAAACCCAAAACCAACTTATTTTGATAGATTTCTTTCTCTCGCAATACAAATCTGCTTCTTTACTTCAAATAATATTGGAGTTTTTGGCATTTATCTTTGGAATTTTGAGTGTTTTTTGTGCAAAAAAAGAAAATATTTGGGTTTATCCAACGGGATTAATTTCTACAGTGATTACGGTTTATTTATTATATCAAGCTCGATATTTTGGCGATATGACTATGAATTTTTATTATTCTATAATGAGTGTTTATGGATGGTACAAATGGAGTTCTAGAGCTAATCAGACCCAATTAGCAATTACTAGAACTACTTCTAGAGAGAAAATAATAGGTTTTGGATTTTTCTTTCTTACAATGGGAATAACTTTTTTGGTATATAAATTTTTCCACTATACCCTTGAAATTCCTAATTATATTGATATTTTTACCTCAGGAATATTTTTTACAGGCATGTGGTACATGGCGTTAAAAAAAATTGAAAACTGGACCTTGTGGATAATAGGCGATATAATAGCGGTTCCGTTATTTGCATATCGAGGTCTTGGAATGTTATCTTTGCAATATTTAATTTTTACAATTTTAGCTGTTTTAGCATACTTAGAATGGAAGAAAATCTTAAACAACAACCTACAGAAATAATCAAAATTGCTTTCTACGGCCCTGAATCAACCGGGAAAACAACTTTGGCAAAGCAATTAGCTGCTGAATTTGAAACTCTTTGGGTACCTGAATTTGCAAGAGAATATCTTCAACAAAAATGGAATGCTACCCGTCAAAATTGCGAACCTGAAGATATAATCCCTATTGCAAATGGCCAAATTCAACTTGAAAATGAGGCACTAGATAAGGCAAAAAATATACTATTCTGCGATACTAATTTATTAGTTACTAAAGTTTTTTCGGATATTTATTATGGTTTTTGTGATCCTATTCTTGTAAATGCTGCTCAAAATCATAATTACGATTTATTTTTTTTAACCGATATAGATGTTCCTTGGGAGAAAGATGATTTGCGTGATAAACCAAATAATCGTAAAGAAACCTTCGCTGTTTTTGAACAAGCTTTAAAAGACAATAAAAAACCATACATTATATTATCTGGAAATAAGGAAGAACGACTTAACAAAGCAATTGAAATAATAAAAGACTTTAATAAATCTAAAAAATTAGGATTCAATTCTCATGATTTCATTGAGATTTATCGCAGAAAAATCAGTTTTGAAAATATAGAGTATCAATTCCAGTTAGTAAGAAATGGTCTTCCGAAAATTAATTTAGATAGACCAGCCATCCTAAACGATGGTATTACAGCTCTTTCTCGTGAAGAAGCAATTTATAATGCTACTTATTTTGACGAAAAAAAGAAAAATTTAAAACTCAAAAAATTTGTACCTGCATCAGGAGCTGCAACTAGAATGTTTAAGTTTTTGAGTGAATTTGTAAATGATTACAAGACTGACGAAGAAACTATTAATGCCTACATTAACAGAAAAAAAGATAAAAACCTTGCACTTTTTCTTGTTGCAAAAGAAAAGTTTGCATTTTATAATGACGTGTTAAAAACTGCGAAAACCCTAGTTAACGATTATGACAATTCTAGTAAAGATGTAAAAGATTATGCCTTTATTATTGCGATGTTATCTCCAAATCATTTTAATTTTGCTGGAAAGCCAAAAGGTATTTTGCCTTTTCACAAATACGAGAACCATATAGCTACAGCAATTGAAGAGCATCTTAATGAATGTATTTGGTATGCAACTTCTAATGAAATATCCGATTTACATTTTACTGTTTCAGAGGAACATCAAGCCGATTTTGAAGCAATAGTAAACGAGATAAAAGGTAAATTCGAAAGTCAAAATAACACCTCTATTTCTGTAAAATATTCCTATCAAGATAAAGCCACCGATGTTGTTGCGGTTAATTTAGAAGGCAAACCTTTTCGTGACGAAAATAATAATTTAGTTTTTCGTCCAGGCGGACATGGATCATTAATAAATAATCTTAATAATCTTAATGCAGATATTATTTTTATTAAAAATATCGATAATGTAATTCAGAATCATATTGAAGACATCGCATTATATAAAAAAGCATTGGCTGGAATAGTGATAAAAATTCAGGAAAGCATTTTTAATTATTTACTACTTTTAGAAAGTGGTTTAGTTTTAGATGAAAATCTTAACGAAATTGTTGTTTTTTTAGCGTCAAAATTAAATATTACTGCGCCAGAAGATTTTTCAAAATACACCAAAGAGAGCAAAATAGAACATCTTCAATATATATTAAATCGCCCTATTCGTGTATGCGGAATGGTAAAAAACGAAGGAGAACCTGGTGGAGGGCCATTTTGGGTTAGAGATACAAAAGGGAATGCCTTTTTGCAAATAATAGAAGCATCGCAGATTAATGATGATCAAATTAAAATATTAGAAAAAGCAACCCATTTCAATCCCGTAGATTTAGTATGTGCAACAAAAAATTACCAAGGGCAACAATTTGAATTGACCAAATATGTTGATAAAAATATGGGCTTCATTGTAGAAAAAAACAATAATGGGAAACCTCTAAAAGCATTTGAATTACCGGGCCTTTGGAATGGCGCAATGACCAATTGGCTAACTGTTTTTGTAGAAGTTCCATTGATTACTTTTAATCCTGTAAAAACAGTAAATGATCTATTAAAGCCTGCTCATCAATCAGTTAATGAATAAAGACAAAATTATTGCCGAACTAAAATTCAAAGCTGTACGAAGTTCTGGCGCAGGAGGTCAAAATGTAAATAAAGTTTCGTCTAAGGTAGTGCTCACTTTCGATTTAAATAATTCTGAAGCACTTTCAGAAGAAGAAAAAGAATTGATTTCTACTAAATTAAAATCTAAACTTACTATTGAAAATGTATTAATTATCAATTGTGACGAAGATAGAAGCCAACTAAAAAATAAAGAAATTGTAATTAAGCGGTTTCTTAATTTAATTTCAAAATCATTAGTAGTTCCTAAAAAAAGAAAGCCAACCAAAATACCTAGATCAGTTATTGAAAAACGATTGAAAAACAAATCGGTTATGTCTACGATTAAACAAAATAGAAGAAAACCGGAGCATTAAAAAATCAATTACAATGCATTGTCAATGTCAAAATTCAAAATTACCATTGATTTTCACCTTTCTTTTTCTATATTTGTCCTGTCTCAAAAGGGGTGCTCTAAATAACGAGCTGAGATTATACCCAATGAACCTGGGCAGGTAATGCTGCTAAGGGAAAAAATGACAAACGTAGTATGCACGCTATAAAAAAGTCATAGGAAACAATATTTTTTTTTAACAAAGAATAATTACCTCTTTTTATTCGTAACCTATTACGAATGGAAATTTTATTAAGTCAAAAATCAAAAGTCAAAAATCAAAAAGCGAAAAAAAATTATCTAGTATCGATACTCTTTTTTCTTTTTTCTATTCTCTCTTTCAGTCAAGAAAAGCCTAAAGACACCATCAAAGTTACTAGCCTTGATGATGTACTGGTTTCGGCAGTTCGGGCAAACAAAAAAAATCCTGTTACGTTTTCCAATGTTAGTAAGCAAGAAATAGCTCCTAGAAATTTAGGGCAAGATATTCCAATCTTACTAAATTATTTACCTTCTGTTGTCACTACTTCAGATGCAGGTAATGGTGTGGGATATACTTATATGCGTGTTCGAGGGTCGGATGGTTCAAGAGTTAATGTTACTCTTAACGGCGTGCCTTTTAACGATAGTGAAAGCCATGGTACTTATTTTGTTGATTTACCTGATTTTGCCTCTTCTTTAGAAAGTATTCAGTTACAACGTGGGGTTGGAACTTCTACAAATGGTTCAGGTGCTTTTGGTGCTAGTATAAATATGCAAACTAAATCTCTTCAAGAGAAAGCGTATGCAGAAATTTCAAATTCAGTAGGGAGTTTTGCAACTAGAAAACATACTATAGCTTTCGGTACAGGTTTACATAATAATTTTGAAATCAATGGAAGAATTTCCGAAATAGCTTCTAATGGTTATATAGATAGAGCTTCCTCTACTATGTTTGGGTACTTTTTTAATGTCAATTATCGTAAAAAAACAACTTCAATAAAATTTCTTGCTTTTGGTGGAAAAGAAAAAACATACCAAGCATGGAATGGACTTGAAGATTTAGATAAGCTAGAAAATGACCGAACATTTAATCCGTCGGGAATGTATTTCGATGCAAATGGGGAGATGAAATTCTATGATAATGAAACCGATAATTATTGGCAGAATCACTTTCAATTGCATTGGTCAGAAAAATGGTCAGAAAAATGGACTTCTAATTTAGCTCTTCATTATACATTAGGAAAAGGATATTATCAGCAATATAAGCAAGGTCAAGTTTTGGCGGATTATAATTTATCCGATTATCAAACCAATACAACCTCCGATTTAATTAGAAAATTATGGTTGAATAATGGGTTTTTCGGCACAACATTTTCATTAAATTACAAGAATAGTAAAACCGATATTCTTTTTGGTGGTGCTGCTAATAGATATTTAGGAAAGCATTATGGAGAAGTGGTTTGGACCCAGTTTTATGTGCCAGCGGCTAATAAATATTATAACAATTACGGAAACAAAGACGATATTAATTGCTATATTAAAGCTTCACAAACCATTGGCAAATTAAATCTATTAGTAGATATGCAATACCGAATGGTTTTTTATAATGCAACGAGCATCTATTTTAATGATGTAAACGATTCGTTCCGTTTTTTCAATCCAAAAGTAGGAGGAAATTACCAGTTGAATTTAAACAATTCACTATATGCTTATGCTGGAATTGCAAATAAAGAACCTAGAAGAGAAGATTATGAAAATGGAAGTGTTAAACCAGAACATTTATTAGATTATGAATTAGGATGGAAATACAATTCTAAAAAACTAACAATAAACACCAATGCTTTTTTTATGAAATATAAAAATCAGTTAGTTATGACCGGCGCATTGAATAATGTTGGCTCTCCAGTTTTTACAAACAGCGGTGACAGTTACCGTGTTGGACTAGAAATAGAATCGGTAGTTAAAGTAAATGACAAAATAACATTTCAGCCAAATATTACATTAAGTCAAAACAAAAATAGAAATTTTTATTTTCAACGTGATGGAATTTTAGACAATCTAGGAACTACAAATATCGCCTTTTCTCCAAACATAGTCTTTGGAAATGCTACCACATACACGCCTATTAAAAATTTAAACCTCACAATATTAAACAAGTTTGTTGGTAAACAATTTATGGGGAATATTGATTCTCAGCAATCTATTTTGAAAGATTATAATGTTCATGATTTTAATGTTACTTATTTATGGAACATTAATAAAGGAATTCAATCAATTCTTTTTTCTGGATTAATTAATAATGTTTTTAATAGTAAGTATATTTCTAATGGATATTTCTATACTTATGATGATACTTTCACAGCGCCAGGAGTAACAACTACAATTGAAGGTGCAGGATATTATCCACAAGCTGTAAGGAATTTCTTAATAGGTATGACTTTAAAATTCTAGTTTCTATTTAACTAATTAAGAAAGCCAAGTTTGATGTTTTTTGAACTTGGCTTTTTTAAAACTCAAATCGCAACTGCACTACCACGGTTTTCTTCACATCGGTATTTAGGTTATTTAAGGAAATACCAAGCAAACGAACTGAGTCTTTCATCCGTTCTTGGTATAAAAGTTCTTTAGCAGTTTCCAACAGTAATCCTTTGTCGGCAATGAAATAAGGTAAGGTTTTGCTTCTCGTTTGGGTTGTAAAATCGCTGTATTTTATTTTTAAAGTAACTGTTTTTCCTGAAAGGGAATATTTTTTTAATCGTTTTTCTAATTCGGCAGCAATTCGTTCTAATTTTTCTAACATAAAAATCTCAGAAGTCAAATTTTCATTAAAAGTATGTTCTGCAGCAACCGACTTCGAAATCCTGTCCGGTTTAACTTCACTATAGTGAATGCCTCGAACAATATTATAATAAAACCCACCACTTTTGCCAAAATGTTGTTCTAGATATTCCCTAGATTTAGACTTTAGATCTTTGCCAGTAAAAATACCATGTTGGTACATTTTCTCTTTGGTAACCTTACCAATTCCGTAGAACTTTTTTATTTCTAAGTTTTCTAAAAATACTTCTACTTCTTCTGGATTTACGGTTTTTTGACCATTAGGTTTATTGTAATCGCTAGCAATTTTAGCAACGAATTTATTTATTGAAATTCCAGCAGATGCATTTAATCCTACTTCATCTTGAATTCGTTTCCGAATTTCTTGAGCTATCAAACTTGCACTAGGATTTCCTTTTTTATTTTGGGTAACATCCAAATAAGCTTCGTCTAGAGATAGAGGTTCCACTAAATCGGTATAATCCAAAAAGATTTTTCTTATTTTATTAGAGATTTCTTTATATCGATCAAAACGAGGTCTCACAAAAATTAATTCTGGGCAATTCCGTTTTGCTTGCACGCCACTCATTGCACTTCGGACTCCAAATTTTCGCGCCTCATAGCTAGCAGCAGAAACCACCCCTCGCACTTCACTTCCGCCAACAGCTAAAGGTTTTCCGCGAAGTTCAGGAAAATCCATTTGCTCTACAGATGCATAGAATGCATCCATATCAACATGGATGATTTTTCGTATTTGTATTTCTTCTGACACATTACAAATTTAGTTTTTTTATTGTCTCGAGAAATAGTATTTTTGAACAAAACAAGAAGTTTATGATAGAAATAGAACGCAAATTTTTAGTGACTTCTACAGCTTTTATTGCTGAATCTTTTACGCAACATAACATTGCGCAGGGATATCTTAATTCAAATCCTGAAAGAACCGTTCGGATTAGAATAAAAGGAAACAAAGGGTTTCTAACTATCAAAGGAATCGGGAATGAAAGCGGGGCCTCACGATTGGAATGGGAAAAAGAAATTCCGCTGGAAGAAACCAAATTATTATTGCCTTTGTGTGAAGATGGAGTTATTGAAAAAACTCGTTATGAAGTAAAATCAGGCAATCATATTATAGAAGTTGATGTTTTTCACGGAGTAAATGAAGGTTTAATTCTTGCCGAAATAGAACTTAAAAATGAAAATGAATCCTATACAGCACCTAATTGGCTTGGTAAAGAAGTAACAGGGGATAAACGTTATTATAACTCTTATTTGAGTTTACATTCGTATAATAAGTGGTGATTATTTTTGTAAAATATCCATAGAAACATTAATATAACCGGCACCACTACTAGAGGCAATTGTAAAAAAGGCTTTTTTAGATAAATCTATTTCGCGGCCTCTCACATAAGGTCCTCTATCTGTAATTTCAACTAGTACTGATTTGCCATTGGCAAGATTTGTTACACGAACCATTGTCCCAAAAGCAAGTGATTTATGAGCAGCTGTAAGTTTATTCATGTCATAAATTCTTCCACTAGCGGTTCGCCTTCCATGAAATTTATTAGCATAATAAGAAGCTCGAGCACTTTTTTTATAGCACTTAAATTTAGTGTTAATTGCAATAATAGAATCAATTGCTAAAGGCTCCTTTTCAAGGAACTTAATTTTTTTTACGGAATCTTTACTTACTGTTTTGGTTTCTTTTTTTCCAACTAAAATAGATTGTGCAAAAATACCCGTGCCAATTAATATAATAATAAGTAAAAGTATTTTTGAAATTCGGTTTTTCATTAGAACTTGTATTTAATGACTAGAAGAAAGAGATTTTACATTTTGTTAAGCCATAAATGCCAAGGAATTCTGGCTAATATTAAAAGTAATCCTAAACCATAAAAAATGGATATCGTTTTAAATTTAGATTCGCCAGTAGTAGATTTTTTATGTTTAGACCATCCAATAGTAATTAAAACAATAGCAATAATATTTATTAAAGGATGTTCTAACGAAGTTAATCGTGCTGTGGCATCACTCATTTGTCCTAAACTATCTTTTCCTAAAGGAGATACAAAATACAAAATTAATCCAACAAGTAATTGAACGTGTGCAAAAATTAATCCAAACAACGCTATTTTTCTGTCTTTTGCAGTAAATTCTTTTTTGGAAACCATTCCAATTACTGAATTAACAACTGTAATAACTAATAATAAAAGTGCTAAATAAGCCCACCCCGAATGAAATTTTTGAATAAAATTGTACATAAAGAATAATTTTGGTTTAACAAATATACCAATAAAAAAGAAAACAAAAAACAAAATTCAGACTAGTCAGGTAAAAAAGTGAGTATCATAATCCTGCTATATCTTGATTAATATGTGCTTAGAATAAAAAAAAGGACCTAAATAATTTAAGAAAAAAACAAATCTATCTTTCCTTTTTTAAATCCTCTGCTACTTTTTCAAGTTCCATATACCAGTCTTCCCCAAATCTTCTAATCAAGGCTTCTTTAACAAATTTATAAATTGGCACTTGAAGTTCTTTTCCTAAGGAACAGGCATCATCACAGATATCCCAACGGTCATAATTTACTGCAGAAAATTCAGAGAAATCCTTAACTCGAATTGGATACAAATGACATGATACTGGCTTTTTCCATGAAATTACACCTTGATTGTAGGCTTGTTCTATGCCGCAAAGAGCTGTTTTACCATCAAAAATAACATAAGCACAATCTTTTTCATCAATTAAAGGCGTCTCTAAATCTTGGTCTGTACCTTTTACCCAGGTTCCTAATTTTTCAATTGCTTCAATTCCTTCCTTTCGAAGAAACGGTTTTACTTTTGGATAAATTTCTTCCATTATTTTAGTCTCTTCTTCACTCAATGGTGCGCCTGCATCACCATCAACACAACAAGCACCATGGCATGTAGATAGATTGCAAACAAAATCTTTTTCTAAAATATCTTCTGAAACTATCGTTTTTCCTAATTGAAACATAATTTGTGCTAATTTTTAATATTTGCAAAGATACAAAGGATTTTAATGTTTTTACTATGTCAGATTTATCCTAAAATTAACAAAGTCATCGTTGCTTTCAATTTGTAATGAAGTAATTTTGCATTCTAAATTAATACAATTATGTTAGGATTTGATTTTAAAGAAATTGCAACTATTGGAATGGTTCTTTTTGCTGTAATTGATATTGTAGGGACTATCCCTATTGTAGTAGATTTAAGACAAAAATATGGTCACATTGAATCGGAAAAAGCATCTGTTGCTGCAGGAATTATCATGATAACTTTTCTTTTTGTTGGTGAAGAATTGCTTAATTTAATTGGTATTGATGTGCATTCTTTTGCTGTTGCTGGTTCTTTTGTGTTGTTTTTTCTTGCCTTAGAGATGATTCTCGGCATCCGTCTATATAAAGAAGAGGAAGCTAGTTCGGCTTCAATAGTACCATTAGCATTTCCATTAATTGCAGGTGCAGGAACGATGACAACATTACTTTCTTTACGATCGCAATTTCAAACAGTTAATATTGTAATTGCTATTTTACTAAATATAATTTTGGTATATATTGTTTTGAAATCTTCCGCTAAAATTGAAAAAATGTTGGGTAAGAATGGTTTAGGAGTCATCCGAAAAACCTTTGGAGTAGTGCTCTTAGCAATTGCTGTTAAATTATTTGCGGCTAATGTTAAAGGATTATTTGTTTAATGCCTTTTTTACTATTTTTACATTTTAAATTTCTATTATGAAAATTTTCACTACCATATTAATTGTTATTGCCATCGGACTTGTTATTTTTAATATGACAATGTTAGACCTTAATAAGCCTTTTGAAGGAAATAGTATGATAGCATTGATTGGAGTTGTTGCTTCTTTTTGTGCTGTATTTATTCTACTAATTTTTAAAATGTCCAAAAAAATTGAAGATAAACTTAAAAATCAATAGATTCATACAACTGAATTTGGATTTTTAAACTTTTAATTTCATTATTTATGATAGATGTTTTAATAATTGGTGGTGGAGTTTCTGGAGTTTCTTGTGCATTAGTATTGGGCTCAGCCAAAAATAAATTATTTGCTCAAGACAAGGAAATTACAATTATTACACACCAAAAAGCATCTTCACTCCAAGAAGCAGTATTTAATAATGCTTACGGAATTCCTGCTGGAAAATTAGGATCAGAACTTTTGACTGAAAGTCTACAACAGCTAGAAAATTTATATCCCCACATCAATCAAATTGAAGGAGAAAAAGTTATTTCTGTAACTGGTGACTATCCAAATATTACAGTTGTAACAAATAAAAATTCTTATAACACTAAAAATATTGTCATTTCAATTGGTTCTTCTAACACTTTTGCAATTGATGGTTTGTTACATTATATAGAGCCTCATAAAAAATCAATTGTAGATAAGCAACGCATCCAATTGCGAAACGAGGATCACAAAGTTACAGAAGGAATTTATGTGGCAGGAACACTTGCCGGGCATAGAAGTCAGTTGGCAATTGCTGCAGGAAGTGGTGCCGCTGTAGCAACAGATATTCTAACTTTATGGAATAACAATATTTCGACTCATTGTCACGATTCTATTAAAAAATAATCACTTTTTCAATACTGCTTTTATCATTGTATCGCCATTCAGTAGGATTTGATAATATTGGTTTTCACCAAATAATTGACGTGCAAATTCCGCAGAAATGTAGCGATTTACTAGATTGGTGTTTTTATTTAGGTTGATGTCAATACCTTCTTTCAATAAATATTTTTCAAATTGTTTTATATAAAAAGTGTCGTTTTGCATTTTGCTTTCAAATTGACCCATATTTAAGCCTTTAAAGCCTTTCGGATTTCGGTCTAATTGTTCAAAAACAAAGTGTCCTACGATTCCTGTTTGCAAAATATAATCTAAACTTTCATTTCCTTGAGTAACTTCTAAAGGCACAAAAACATCCGGAACTATTCCGCCGCCGCCGTAAACAGTTCTTCCTTTTTTTGTTTTGAATTTTAAAGAATCTGCAATTTTTATTTTATCTTTTTCATATAATTCGCCGCTTTCAAATCGATTTTCAGACTCTTTATAGTAGGCCTCACTGGCTCCTTTATCATAATGTTTTTGAATAGATCGGCCACTTGGAGTATAATAACGGGCAATTGTTAATCGAACTGCAGAGCCATCGTCAAAGTCCATTTCACGTTGTACCAATCCCTTTCCAAATGATCTTCTTCCATAAATTGTACCTCGATCATTATCTTGAATAGCTCCAGCTAAAATTTCACTAGCCGATGCCGAATTTTCGTTTATTAATACAGAAACACGACCCGATTCGAAATCACCATTTTCAGAAGCAAATGTTTTTTCAATTTTACCTTTTTTATTTTTAGTAAAAACAATAAGTTCTTTGTCTTTTAATAATTCATCGGCAACTTCTGCAGCCATTTCCATAAAACCTCCTCCATTTTCACGCAAATCAATAACTAACGAGTTGATGCCGCTTTTCTTTAATCTAAGTAATGCAGTATGAAACTCTTGACCAGTAGTTTCAGCAAAACGATTGATTTTTATGTAGCCCGTAGTTTTATTTAGTAAGATGGCAATATCTACACTTTTTATTGAAACTACATCGCGTTTAACTTTTACTTTTAGTTTTTTGTTTTCTGATTTTCTATAAACTGTTAACGTAACTTCTGAATCTTTCTCGCCTTTTAATTTGCTGAATAAGACTTCGTTTTTTAGGTTCTTTCCAAAAAGTTGAAAATTATCGGCATATAATATTCGATCCCCTTCTTTAATTCCTGCTTTTTCTGCCGGACCATTTGCAATGGGCTTAATAACGGCTATAGTATCTTTATAAGAATAAAAATTAACCCCAATCCCTACAAAATCTCCCCTCATACTTTCGGCTATTGAAGACTGCTCATTTGAAGGAACGTATACAGAATGAGGATCAAGATTAGCTAAAATATTAGTTACTGTTAAGTCTACAATGGAGTCTGTTTTTACATCGTCTACATATTCGTTATCAATAAAATCAAGTAATTTATTGATTTTAGTCTTATTGACTTTATTGCCAAAAGTAATTTCTGTAGTAGGATAATTTATGAATCCGCCAATTAGTATTCCTAAAGCAACGCAAGAGAAAAACAAAAGAGGCAAATAGGTTTTTTCAATTTTCATAATCTTATTCTAAATCTTCAATCTGTGCAACTTCAATTCCAGCTTTCACTAAAAAATCAATTCCAGATGTGTCCCGATATCCATTTTTATAAACTACTCGTTTTATTCCCGATTGGTGAATTAGCTTGCTGCACTCTTTGCATGGTGAAAGCGTGATGTAAAGTGTTGCATTATCACAGGTTTGAGTGGAACGGGCAACTTTTAATATAGCATTTGCTTCGGCATGAAGAACATACCATTGTGTTAATCCTGCTTCATCTTCACAACAATTTTCAAAGCCCGAAGGAGTACCATTGTAACCATCAGAAATTATCATTTTGTCGCGAACTATTATTGCACCCACCTGCTTGCGTTTGCAGTAGGAAAGTTTGCTCCATTCTGCTGCTATTCTCAAATAAGCTTTATCGTATTTATTTTGTTTTTTATCTTTCATCATTATAGCCGCTTGGGCACTTAGGCGTAAAGTTTAAATTGTTGTGGTTTACAAATATAACTAGTGATTTGTTCTAAATAAAAATTATTTCTTCCAAATCGGATTTTCTAAAATTAATGGCACTAGGACTCCAAGCACAAAACTGGACATAATCAAGATAAAATCGCGTTTATTAAATCGAAATAAAGTTTGTGAGATAAAAGCCAGTATTAAAACTAGAATAACAACAATTATTTGAGCGCCTTCAATACCAATTGCAAATTCTAATAAAGGCAAAAGTTTGTCTGTTGGCTTTCCTGGTAATAAAGAGTTGAAATAATTAGAAAATCCTAATCCATGAAGGATTCCAAAGAAAACAGTTACAACTGCAATAAAGGTAATTGTATTGTTTTTAGAAGATTTTCCAACCAATATAATATTATAAAATGCGGTTATTAATATAGTAGCTAAAATTAGTAATTCTACCCAACTGTCTAAAACTTTTACAATATTAAAAACCGAAAGTAATAAGGAAATAGTATGTCCTAGAGTAAAACTCGAAATCAAAATAATAATTCGTTTCCAATCTTTAGCAACATAGGGTACTGCTAAGGCAACTAGAAAAAGTAAATGGTCATAAGCATGAAAGTTTAATACATGCGTAAGTCCTGTTTTTAAAAAAATTAAAAATTCGTCCATCAATACTAATTATTAAACTTATTGTAATTGTAAACTTACGAATTATTTCGAATTTTCATAAAAAAAACACCTCCAAATTATATCAAAATTTTGGAGGTGTTTTATAAATCTGTGTTTTATTATTTGAATTCACTCATAAATTCTTCTGCTTTTTCTACCATATTATAACTTCCGCAGAAAAAAGGAACTCTTTGGTGCAACTCAGTTGGCTCGATTTCCATAA
This sequence comes from uncultured Bacteroidota bacterium, assembly GCA_903838055.1. Lineage (GTDB taxonomy): Bacteria > Bacteroidota > Bacteroidia > Flavobacteriales > Flavobacteriaceae > Flavobacterium. The sequence goes on from CAILWV010000050.1 coordinate 16,503, forward strand.
TTCTATTATATCCATCACTAGCTTTTCCTCCTGCTTGTTCTGTAATAAAAGCCATTGGATTGCATTCATACAATAATCTTAATTTTCCGTTAGGCGCTTTAGAACTTGTAGGATAAATATAAATTCCGCCTTTAATCATGTTTCTATGAATATCCGATACCAAACTTCCAATATATCTAGAGGTATATGGACGATCTCCTTCTTCTAACTGACAATATTTTAAATAATTCTTTACCCCTTGCGGAAAATGAACATAATTTCCTTCATTAATTGAATAAATAGTACCATCCTTAGAAAATTGCATATTAGGATGTGAAAGATAAAAAGTTCCAATTGCTGGATTTAAAGTAAATCCGTTCACGCCATGACCTGTAGTATAAACCAACATCGTAGAGGTACCATAGATAACATAACCTGCGGCAACTTGATTGATCCCCTTTTGTAAAAAATCCTCTGATGTTACAGGAGTTCCTATAGGAGAAACCCTTCTAAATACCGAAAAAATAGTACCTACAGAAACATTTACATCTATATTAGAAGACCCATCTAAAGGATCCATTAAAACAACATATTTATTATTGTGGCTAGCGTCATTTCCTGCAACGGTAATAAAATCATCATTTTCTTCAGATGCAATGCCGCAAACAATTTCTCTATTAATTAATGTTTGAATAAAAACTTCATTGGCATAAACGTCTAATTTTTGTTGGTCTTCGCCTTGAATATTTTGTTCTCCAGCAGCACCAATAATGTCTACTAATCCAGCTTTATTCACTTTGTAATTTACTACTTTAGCTGCCAGACGAATGGAGTTGATGATCCTTGATAATTCTCCTGAAGAATACTGAAATGCATTCTGATTTTCAATAATAAATTCACCTAAAGTTGTATTTTTATTCTCCATTTCAAATAAGTTGTAGTTAGACTACAAATTTAACTTTTTTTTCTAATTAATACGTTAGAAAATCGAGGTGTATGAAAAGTATTTATGAATTCTAACTATTGGCATTTGGGATTTGTTTTTTACATTTACACTCAATTTAATAGAGCAGATTAAACATATGATAATACGAAAAGGAATTTCTAGTGATATGCCATCTGTTTTAGCATTAATAAAAGAGTTAGCTGTCTTTGAAAAAGAACCCGATGCCGTTGAAGTAACTGTAGACGATTTAATCAGAGATGGATTTTCAGAAAACCCTTTATTTTATTGTTTTGTTGCGGAAGAAGTTATAGAATCTAGTTTAGAAAATTATTCGAAACAAATCATTGGAATAGCTTTATACTATTACCGTTATTCTACTTGGAAAGGAAAAACTATACATCTAGAAGATTTGATAGTTAGAGAAGATAAACGAGGAAATGGAGTAGGAATGGCGCTTTATGGAGAAGTAATTCGACAAGGAAAGCTAGATAACGTGCGAAGAATAGAATGGGCAGTTCTAGATTGGAATACCCCTGCAATTAATTTTTATAAAAAAACAGGTGCAAATGTATTAACCGATTGGCATTTGGTTCAAATGGATGAAAATGGAATTAAGGCTTTTTTAAATTCAAATTGATAGCATTAAATTGTTTTTTAATAGCTTTGAAATAATATTAAATTTGTTGTTTAATTATTGGAATTTTTAAGAATATGAGAATTTTTAAATTTGGAGGAGCCTCTGTAAAAGATGCTGATGGAATAAAAAATGTTTTGGATGTTTTGCAAAAAGTAGGTCATGAGGATTTACTAGTTGTAATTTCTGCTATGGGAAAAACTACCAATGCTTTAGAAGTTGTAATAAAAAACTACTTCGAAAAATCAAGTGCTTTTCACGCATCGCTTCAAGAAGTTAGAAAATACCATAACCAAATTTTATTAGATTTGTTTGAAGATGAAGAACACGATGTTTTTTTTACTGTAAATAGTCATTTTGCCGATTTAGAGTATTTTTTACGAAGTAACAAATCACCTAATTATAATTTTGTTTACGACCAGGTAATAAGTTTTGGAGAAATTGTTTCAACATCTATTGTCAGTCATTATTTTAATGAAAAAGGATTGAAAAATAATTGGGTTGATGTTAGAAATTTCATTAAAACCGATACAAATTATCGTGATGCTGAGGTAAATTGGGAAAAAACTCAAAAATTAATTTCTAAAGGAATTAAGAAAAAATCATTAAATATTACCCAAGGATTCTTAGGTTCTGATGAAAATAATTTCACTACAACTTTAGGACGAGAAGGGTCTGATTATACCGCTGCTATCTTTGCTTACTGCCTTAGTGCAGAAAGTGTTACGATATGGAAAGACGTTCCTGGAGTGATGAATGCGGATCCAAGGTATTTTGAAAATGCTGTTTTGTTAAACCAAATTTCCTATCGCGAAGCAATTGAATTAGCTTTTTACGGAGCATCGGTTATACATCCAAAAACTTTACAGCCATTACAAAAAAAGGAAATTCCTCTATTTGTAAAATCTTTTATTAATCCATTACTTCCCGGCACAAGCGTTTCTAAAGGAGAAGATTTAGAACCTAAAACCTCTTGTTTTATTGTAAAGAAAAACCAATTATTGATTTCTTTGTCTTCAATTGATTTTTCTTTTATTATGGAAGAAAATATTAGCGAGATTTTTGCCTTATTTCATCAATACAAAATTAAAGTAAGCTTAATTCAAAACTCTGCTATAAGCTTCTCTGTTTGTATGGAAGATAAATTTGGTAATTTTAATGATTTGAAAGCTATACTTGCTAAAAAATTCAAAGTTTCCTACAATGAAAATGTATCGCTTTATACCATTAGACATTTTACTAAAGAGGCATCCGAAATGGTAGAGAAAGATAAAGTAGTTCTCCTTAAACAAATTTCAAGAGAAACTATGCAGGTGGTTACTAAGGAATAAATTTTTTATTAGTATAATAAAATATCGTATATTTATAAAAAAGCTACAAATGAAAATCAAGGAATCAAATAATTTTTCAAATGCCGAAAAGATAGCTCTTGCAAATCAATTATTGGAAAGTGATTCTAAAAAAGATACGACAATTTCCGAGGAAATACAAAAAGAATTGGAAAATAGACTTCAATTACTTGAAGAAGGAAAAACAGAATATTATACTTGGGATGAAGTGAAAAATCATTTGGTTAAAATTAGAGATTGAATTCTATTCAGTTTACTAAAGAAGCACTTTTCGACATAGAAGATATCATTTATTGGTATGAAGATCAAAGAAAAGGTTTCTCTTATGATTTTGAACTTTGCCTTGAAGTTGGAATTTTCGAAATTCAAAGAATACCTTTAGGATATCAAAAGAGATATAAAAATGTAATGATTAAATTTATTAATCGCTTTCCTTATGGAATACACTACATTATTCAAGAAAATGTCATTTCAACAATAGGTGTTTTTCATACTTCACGCTCTCCAAAAAATTGGAAAAACAGAAAAAATCTTTAATTCTATCGAATAGAAATTTCAAATTATAAATACTACTTTTGACATTTATGAGTTATCTTATTTATGTCAAAAAATAGTTTTTTATGGATTTTACTTTTCTGTATTTCGGGCGTTTTCGCTCAGGAAATAGAAACGCCTTACAAAAACAAAAAAATTGCATTCTCAAGAGATACAATTGCCATAGACAAGGTAAGTATCAACCAATCTTTTTTTAAAATAGTAGATAAAAATGGCAGTACAGTTGATACTTCTTTTTATAAAATGGATTTCCAAAAGGGGAAACTTATTTTTAAAAAGAATTATGTTACCCAAGACTCGCTATCCATTAGATATTTAAAATTTCCAGAATTTCTTACCAAAACCTATTCTATTTATGATGATGCTAGAGTAATTTCTAACGAAGCTGGAAATCTTTATGCGTTAAAAAGGGAGGATATTAAACCCTTTAAGCCTTTTGACGGATTGAACACTTCCGGCAGCATCACTCGCGGTATTACGGTTGGAAACAATCAAAATTCTACTCTTAATTCCAATCTCGATTTGCAAATAACAGGCCGTATTTCTGATAAAGTTTCAATTAGAGCCTCCATTCAAGATACAAATATTCCTTTGCAAAGTGGTGGCTATTCGCAGAAATTAGATGAATTTGACCAGATATTTATCGAATTGTTTTCAGATAAATGGAACATTCGTGCTGGAGATTTATTTCTAGAAAATAGACAATCGAAGTTTTTGAATTTTAATAAAAAAGTACAAGGTTTATCCACCCATTTCACTCTTGGAACTCCTGAAAACAAAACAGAAATTTTTGCTTCAGCTGCATTGGTGAGAGGTCAATATGCAAAAAGTAGTTTCACGGGAAAAGAAGGAAATCAAGGGCCTTATAAGTTAAAAGGTAACAATGGCGAATTGTATGTGTTGGTTATTTCTGGATCGGAAAGGGTTTATGTAAATGGGATTCTACTAAAACGAGGAGAAAACAACGATTATGTAATAGATTACAATGCAGGTGAAATTAAATTTACTTCCCTATTTCCTATAACTTCCGAAATGCGAATTGTAGTTGAATACCAATATTCCGAAAGAAATTATACCCGTTTTGTAACGTATACTGGCGCAACTCACGAAGAAGAAAAATGGAGTGTTGGAGGATTTTTATACTCTGAAAACGATGTTAAAAATCAACCTTTACAACAAAATCTAACCACAGATCAGGTAAACATATTGAAAAATGCTGGAGACGACCCTTCCTTAATGGTAGCTCCATCTGCTTATTTGGATAGTTATTCGGAAAATAAAATACTGTATAAAAAAATAAATTTAGGCGGTGTAGATGTCTTCCAATATTCTAATGTTTCAACGGATGTTTTATTCAATGTAAAATTTACTTTGGTAGGTAACAATTTAGGAAATTATATATTGACTAATAGCGCAACTGTAGGAAAAATATATGAATATATAGCGCCAATTGGAGGAATTCCGCAGGGAAATTATGAGCCCATTACCAAATTAGTAGCGCCAACTAAACTACAAATTGCTACTTTTTTAGGAAAATTCAATCCATCAGAAAAAACTAGTTTTGATTTTGAATTGGGAGTTAGTAATAATGATTTGAATTTATTTTCTAATCTTGACGATTCCAACAATAAAGGAATTGCATCTAAATTTAATGTTAAACAACGCTTGTATTCAGGAAAATTTAAGGTAGATGCCTTTGCAAATTATCAATTGATACAGAGTAATTTCAAAACTATTGAGCGCCTGTTTACCATAGAATTCAATAGAGATTGGAATATTAGTACACTATTTGGAAATCAAAGTTTGTTAGTTTCAGGATTGAATTTTGATTTTAAAGAAAAGGGAACTATTAAATACCAGATAGAAAAACTTGATTTTACAGATAGTTTTTCGGGAACTCGGCATGTAATTCAGGCGAATATCAAACAGAATAATTTTATTTTATCTGAAAAAGGAAGTTACTTAAAAAGTACCGGTGCAATTTCTAATTCTTCTTTTGCAAGAAATCAAACTTTGGCAAAATACCATTTGAAGAAAAATTGGATTGGCGGAAGTTTTAGAGCGGAAGACAACCAAGAAAAATTAGTTGCAACCAATAATTTTAGTTTACTAAGTCAAAAATATTCTGAGATAGGAAGTTTTATTGGTAGAGGCGATAGTTTGAAGGTTTTTGCCGAAGTTGGTTATTTGCATCGCAACAATGATAGCGTGCAAAACGGATTCTTGAAAAGAGTTAACTCTTCGAATTCCTATTATATAAAGTCAAAATTAATTCAAACTCAAAAGACCAATCTGTCCGCGTTTGTAAATTATAGAAGATTAACTTTTTCTGACCAAACAAAACCAACAGAGCCCTCGTTGAACTCAAGAATTTTGTATTCTGATAATTTTTATAATCAAATTATTCAAGTTACATCGGCCTATGAAACCCTTTCTGGGACAATAGCGCAACAGGAATTTACTTATTTACAAGTTAATCCTGGGCAGGGAGTTTACATGTGGAATGATTATAATGGTAATGGAATTCAGGAATTACAAGAGTTTGAAGTGGCACCATTTCCTGATCAAGCAAAATATATAAGGGTGTTTTTGCCAAATCAAATATTTGTAAAAACGCATCAAAATAAATTTTCGCAATCTATAACTTTATCGCCATCACAGTGGATGAATGCAATAGGGTTTCAAAAACTTCTTTCTCATTTTTATAACCAAACTTCCTTTTCGATGGATCGGAAAGTCCTCAGAAATTCAGATAATTTCAACTTAAATCCGTTTTCAACTAGTTTAGAAAATTTATTGGGATTGAATACCATTTTCAGAAACAGTTTGTTTTTCAATCGAGGAAAACAAGACAATTCTGTTACCTATACTTTTTTAAATAGTCATGTAAAAAGTTTGCTTTCTATAGGGTCTCAAGAAAATTCATCACAGTCTAACCAATTACAATATGCACATTTGTATAAAAAAAGTTGGCTGTTTAATTTAGATACGTCATTATCAAAAGCAACAAGTATTTCAGATAATTATGCTTCTAGGAATTTTGAATTGAATAATTATTCTATTGCTCCAAAAATTTCCTATTTATTTTCGAATAATAAAAGTTTGTCTTTTGTTTATGAATTTAAAAATAAAGAAAATACAATTAACAATCAAGAAACTCTCAAACAACAAAGATTAGGAATTTCGTTCACCTATTCAGGAGAAAAGAAAATTACGTTAAACGGAGATTTCTCATTATATGATAATTCATTTTTTGGGAACCAACTTTCTCCGGTTGCATTTCAAATGTTAGAAGGATTGCAAGCAGGAAAAAACACTACGTGGCGATTATTATTGCAGAAAAACCTTACACAATATTTGGATATAAATATAAATTATCAAGGCAGAAAATCGGATACTAGTCAAACAATTCATACTGGAAATGTTCAATTAAGAGCCTTTTTTTAAGTATAATTTTATTAATAACTTGTGTGTAATTAATTTATAATCAATTATATAATTAAATTTATTAGTGAGTTTATATTTTTTAGAATCATTTAAAAATAATATTGAGATTTCGGATTTACAATAAATAATTGAATGATTATTTATGCAGATAATAACCCTTTAAGTGATTTATATTTAGTAACTTTAAATATAACATTTAACAAAAAACCTTATGAAAAAAATGATTTTATTGTGTTTAGTTTTCGTTTTTTCTAACGCAATCTATGCCCAAGACTCAAAAACAAAAGTAAAAAAAGAAAAAGCTACCACTGAAAAAGTAGTAAAAGTAAAAAAAGAAAAAGTTGCAAAAGTTAAAGAAGTAAAAGAGAAGACTAAAAAAGCAACTGAGAAGGAGGTTAAAAAAGTAGAGAACACTGCTAAAACAAATGTTACAAAATCTATTAAAGAAAAAACAACTTTATTAGAGAAAAAAGCGGATGAAAAAGCGGCAAATGTTACCGATAAGGTCACTGGAGAATATAATGGGAATAAAGTATTTACTGGTTCAAAAGGAGGTAAATATTATATTAATAAGAATGGTAATAAAATTTACCTTGACAAAGATGCTTCGAAATAAGCAATAATCTGTTTTATTAAAAATCACGGTTCTTCCGTGATTTTTTTTGTTTAATTTTTTCATATAATTTTTTCAATTAATGAACTGAATTTATTTCTTAAACCCCTTATTTTTATGGGTTTTACATTTTTATTTCAAACTTAAACATCTGTTAAACAGTGCTTTAATTTAAAGTAGTCGTGAACTCTTTATCTGTGGGGATTGTTAAAAACTATATCAGATTGTGAATAAGTTTGACTTTCTTTTTTGTGTAAAATTGACAACCTTTGTAACAGTTAAAAAATTCTTAAAACCCCAAAATTATGTCTTTCATTGAACCAATTCTTAAAGAAAATAAAGATCGCTTTGTAATTTTTCCAATTAAGCATCAAGATATTTGGGAGTGGTACAAAAAACAAGAGGCATGCATTTGGACTGCTGAAGAAATTGATTTGCATACCGATTTAAATGATTGGAATAATAAATTAAATGCAGATGAAAAATATTTCATCAAACATATTTTAGCTTTTTTTGCTGCTTCCGATGGAATTGTAAATGAAAATCTAGCTGAAAACTTTGTTAGTGAAGTACAATATCCTGAAGCGAAATTCTTTTATGGATTTCAATTAATGATGGAGAATATTCACAGTGAAACTTATTCATTATTAATTGATACTTACGTAAAAGATGAGTCTGAAAAAGACGAATTATTTCATGCTATTGATAATTTTCCTGCGATTAAAGAAAAAGCAGATTGGGCATTAAAATGGATTGAGTCAGATTCTTTTGCAGAACGTTTGATTGCATTTGCTGCAGTAGAAGGAATTTTCTTTTCTGGTTCTTTTTGTTCAATTTTTTGGTTGAAAAAACGTGGGTTAATGCCAGGTTTGACTTTTTCAAACGAACTAATTTCTCGTGATGAGGGTATGCATTGTGATTTTGCAGTGCATTTACACAACCACCATTTGGTTAACAAGGTTCCAAAAGCAAGAATTACCGAAATTATTACCAATGCTTTAGATATTGAAAGAAAATTCATCACCGAGTCTCTTCCTGCAAGTTTGATAGGTATGAATGCTACATTAATGACGCAATATTTAGAATTTGTTACCGATAGACTATTGGTAGAATTAGGATGTGATAGAGTTTACAACTCATCTAATCCATTTGATTTTATGGACATGATTTCACTTCAAGGGAAAACTAATTTCTTTGAAAAACGTGTTGCTGAATACCAAAAGGCGGGTGTTATGAATTCGGATTCGGAAGCTAGTAAAATTAGTTTCGATGCTGATTTTTAATTCGAAACTATATTTCAATCTATTATAATTTTAGTTTACAATTTTGGATTAGCCCAGATTGTACTGAAAATCCTTTTATTTTTTTCTTTAAAAAATAAAAGATTGTAACGGAAAGCTGGAAATAGCTTCAAAAAAAGAGGAAATGTTTTCAATAATTAGATTGTTTCGTTCCTCGAAAAACTAACAAATAACCCGAAATAGCGAAGGGATTTTCTATTTCACAAAAACAAAACTTATGTACGTAGTAAAAAGAGACGGCCACAAAGAGCCAGTAATGTTTGACAAAATCACAGATAGAATTAAAAAACTATGCTATGGTTTAAATGATTTAGTAGATGCCGTAAAAGTGGCAATGCGAGTAATTGAAGGCCTTTATGACGGTGTTACTACGTCGGAATTAGATAATTTGGCTGCAGAAACAGCAGCGTCGATGACCATTTCACATCCTGATTATGCACAATTGGCTGCAAGAATTGCAATTTCTAATTTGCATAAAAATACCAATAAATCTTTTTCGGAAACAATGAACGAAATGTATCATTATGTTAATCCGAGAACGAATCAAAAAGCACCATTGCTATCGGAAGAAGTGCATAATGTTATTCAAGCAAATGCAGAATTTTTAAATTCTCATATTATATACAACCGTGATTTTAACTATGATTATTTTGGGTTTAAGACCTTAGAGCGTTCGTATTTATTAAAAATCAATGGTAAAATTGTAGAACGTCCGCAACATATGTTGATGCGTGTTGCTGTTGGAATTCATATGAACGACTTGGAGTCGGTTATTGAAACTTACGATTTAATGTCGAAGAAATTCTTTACTCATGCTACTCCTACATTATTTAATGCAGGGACTCCAAAACCACAGATGTCTTCTTGTTTTCTTTTGACAATGAAAGATGATAGTATTGATGGAATTTACGATACTTTAAAGCAAACAGCTAAAATCTCACAATCGGCAGGTGGAATTGGATTAGCAATTCATAATGTTCGTGCTACAGGCTCTTATATTCGTGGTACTAACGGAACATCAAACGGAATTGTACCGATGCTTCGTGTTTTTAATGACACTGCTCGTTATGTAGACCAAGGTGGAGGTAAACGTAAAGGAAGTTTTGCGATTTATTTAGAAACATGGCATGCAGATATTTTTGACTTTTTAGATTTAAAGAAAAATACCGGGAAAGAAGAAATGCGTGCAAGAGATTTATTCTTTGCTATGTGGACTTCCGATTTATTCATGAAAAGAGTCGAAGCCGACTCTACCTGGACCTTAATGTGTCCTAATGAATGTCCTGGTTTAGACAATGTATATGGCGACGAATTTGAAGCTTTATATATTTCTTATGAAACTCAAGGAAAAGGAAGAAAAACAGTTAAAGCTAGAGAACTTTGGGAGAAAATTCTAGAATCTCAAATTGAAACTGGAACACCTTACATGTTGTATAAAGATGCAGCTAATAGAAAATCAAACCAAAAGAATTTAGGCACTATTCGTTCGTCTAACTTGTGTACTGAAATTATGGAGTACACTTCGGAGGATGAAGTGGCAGTTTGTAATTTAGCTTCAATTTCTTTACCAATGTTTGTTGAAAACGGACAATTCAATCACGAATTATTATTTAATGTAACTAAAAGAGTTACTAGAAATTTAAATAAAGTTATTGATAGAAATTATTATCCTGTAGTAGAGGCAGAAAACTCAAACATGCGTCATCGTCCTGTTGGATTAGGAGTTCAAGGATTAGCAGATGCATTTATCATGATGCGTTTGCCTTTTACAAGCGACGAGGCAAAACAAGTGAATCAAGAAATTTTTGAAACTTTATATTTTGCTGCTGTCACAGCATCTATGGAAATGGCAAAAGAAGAAGGGCCGTATTCAAGTTATGAAGGGTCGCCAATTTCTAAAGGAGAATTCCAACATAATCTTTGGAATATTAAAGATGAAGAACTTTCTGGAAGATGGGATTGGGCAAGTCTGAGAAAAGAAGTGTTGCAAAATGGTGTTAGAAATTCATTATTAGTTGCTCCTATGCCAACAGCTTCAACATCTCAAATACTTGGAAACAATGAAGCATTTGAACCATATACTTCAAATATTTATACAAGAAGGGTTTTGTCTGGTGAATTTATTGTAGTTAATAAACACCTATTAAATGATTTAGTAGAACGCGGATTATGGAATGAGACATTAAAACAAGAATTGATGCGAAATAACGGATCGGTTCAAGATTTAAATATTCCAGAAGATTTAAAAGAATTATACAAAACAGTTTGGGAAATGTCTATGAAAGACATAATAGATATGAGTCGTCAAAGAGGTTATTTTATAGATCAATCCCAATCGTTAAACTTGTTTATGCAAGATGCAAACTATGCAAAACTTACTTCGATGCATTTTTACGCATGGAAAAGTGGCTTAAAAACCGGAATGTATTATTTAAGAACTAAAGCGGCTGTAGATGCTATTAAATTTACTTTGAATAACGATAAAAAAGTAGAACCATCCATAGTTGAAAAGCCTGCGGCAGTAGCCGTTGAGGTAATTGCTCCGGTAGAAAACGGAGAAATGACCGCCGAAGATTTTGCTGCTATGGTGGAACGCGCTCGAAATGCCGCAGGAAATGCTGGTGATGAATGCGAAATGTGTGGATCTTAATTAGAAAATAGAATAATGAATATAGAAACAGCTGTCCATTGATAGCTGTTTTTTTATTTTAGTAAATTTATATTTCAATTCGTACATTTGAAATCAAATATTAAATATATGTCAAAAGAAAAAGGTGTTTATACAGGAATAATAGAAAAAGATGAAAACGGCAATTATTTTTGTGGTGAATATTTATTGGATTATCAATATACAGTGGCTAGTTTTAAACTTGGAGATGAAATTAATATTAAAACAGTTATTGCAAATCCAAGTGATAAAAGTTACAACCAATATCCAAAAAAATCAAGAAATTTCTTTTTGTCTAATGACAAGAAATAAAACTAATGATTTCTCTTAAACGAACTACTTCTGAAGATCCAGATTTCATTTATTTAACTCATTTATTTGATGAATTTTTGATTGATATAGATGGAGATGAAAAAGATTTTTTTGCACAGTACAATCAAATTTACATCAAAAATGTAATAGTTTATTATGAAAACGGAATTGCTTTAGGGTGTGGTGCGTTTAAAGAATTCGAGAAAAATGTTGCAGAAATAAAGCGAATGTTTGTTATTCCTGAGTCAAGAGGAAAAGGAATAGCATCACAAATAGTAACGGAATTGGAAGTTTGGTATAAAGAAGAAAATTATTCAACTTGCCTTCTTGAAACATCCAATAAACTTGAAAATGCAATTTCATTATATAAAAAATTTGGTTTCGAGATAACGCCTAACTATGGTCAATATATTAATGTTGAAAGTAGTGTTTGTATGATGAAAAAAATATAATATTAAATTCTAAAATCATGAATTGGGAACAATTATTATCCTTAAAACGGCAAGGTGACACTAGCAAGCGTTTGCGAATAGAGCAAGATGATACCCGCTTAGGGTTTGAAGTTGATTACGATCGTATTATTTTCTCTTCCGCTTTCAGAAGTTTACAAGATAAAACGCAGGTAATTCCACTTTCTAAAACCGATTTTGTGCATACACGATTAACGCATAGTTTAGAAGTGTCCGTTGTAGGTAGGTCTATTGGAAGATTGGTTGGTAAAAAAATCATTAAAAAATATCCTTATCTTAAAGAAATTCATGGATTCCAAGCTAATGATTTTGGAGCAATCGTTGCCGCAGCATCTTTGGCGCATGATATTGGGAATCCGCCATTTGGACATTCGGGAGAAAAAGCAATTGGCGAATATTTTTCAATTGGAAACGGCCAAAAATACAAAGACAAATTGACAGCAAAAGAATGGCAAGATTTAATTGATTTTGAAGGTAATGCCAATGGGTTTTCAGTTCTAACAAGTTCTCGCCCAGGAGTTGAAGGAAGTATTCGTTTGACGTATGCGGTATTAGGAGCTTACATGAAATATCCAAAAGAAAGTTTGCCTAAAAAACCTACTTCTAATATTGCGGATAAAAAATATGGTTTTTTTCAAAATGACAAAGAATATTTTCAAGAAGTTGCCGAAGAATTAGGGTTAATTCCAAATAAAACGGCTAATGATATTGGTTATGAGCGTCATCCACTTGCTTATTTAGTAGAAGCTGCTGATGATATTTGTTATACAATTATCGATTTTGAAGACGGTATCAATTTAGGGCTAGTATCGGAAGATTATGCTCTAGAATATTTGATAAAACTTGTAAAAGACACCATTGATACTGCTAAATATCAAACACTTACAACCAAGGAAGATAGAATAAGTTATTTGCGAGCTTTAGCTATAGGAAATTTAATAAACGATGCCGTTAGAGTTTTTATTGAAAATGAAGATGCTATATTAAAAGGACAGTTTCCGTTTGCTTTGATGGATAAAAGTAAATACAAAGCTCAAATTGACGACATCATCCAGCTGAGTATAAATAAAATATATCAAAGTCGCGAGGTGATAGAAAAAGAGCTTTCAGGTTATCAAATAATAAACAATTTATTAGATAAATTCAGTACGGCATACAATAATGATTTTGAAAATAAAGCTACTAATTATGATGCATTATTGCTTAAAATATTACCTGAAAAACATTTAATTAAAAAAGAAAGTACTTACGAAAGATTATTACATATCTGTCATTTTGTTTCAATGCTAACAGATGGAAAAGCAGTACTCTATAATAAAATTATCACTGCTTAAAAGTGTTAATTTTTTGATTTTCAATAGGAATAATTGCAATCCGATAAAAAATAATTTATGTTTGTACTTGTATTATAAAATTCAATTAATAAATTAAGAATTAACTACGTTGTCAATTCTTTTAAAAAAACAAATTATGAATAAAAAAATTACATCACTATTGATGGTTTTGTTCACTGTTTTAGGGTTTTCTCAAGATAATAAAGGGAAAATTCAATCCTATTTAGAACAAAACAAAACAAAATTTAATCTAACCAGTCAAGATATAAGTGATTGGTATATTCAGAGTACTGGTAATTCAGAATCTACAAAAATTGACACCTATTGGATCATGCAAAGGTATCAAGGGATTGAGATTCACAATGCATTATCTAATGTTTGGGTAAAAAATGACGAAATCATTAATGTTGAAAATGGATTTATTCCAAATATTAGTCAAAAAGTCAATACTACAAATCCAAGTTTATCGGTTTTAAATGCTCTTCAAAAAGGATTTTTAGCGGTTAATGCTTCTACTATTTCTTGTCAAATTACTGAAACAATTAGTTCTACTGAATATAAGATTTCTAATGGAAACTTAACAGAAGATCCAATTTCAGCTAAACTTGTTTTCCAACCTTTTAAAAATACACTTAAATTGGCTTGGGACTTTACTTTCTATACTCAAGACCATAAACATTTATGGAGTATTAGAATGGATGCTAACAACGGAAATTTATTAGAAAAAAACGATATGGTAATTTCTTGTAATTTTGATAGCAAACATAGTTCTACTAAATCTAATTTTTCTTTTTATAGTAATATCTTTAAAGAAGAAAATTCTGCTTTAACAGCTGCACAAGTTCAAGGAGGATCTTATAGAGTAGTTCCATTTAACTTTGAAAGTCCAAATCATCATTCAAGAGATTTAATTGCAAATCCAGAAAACGCAACTGCATCTCCTAGAGGTTGGCACAATGCAAATACTTTAACTGGAACAACAGCAACTTTAAATTACACTTACACTAGAGGAAACAATGTTTGGGCTAGATCCGATTATGGAAATACAAACCCAACAGTAGCTTCAACAACTTCAACTGCCACTGGATATGCTCCAACTAATGCAGGTTTAGTTTTTGATTATCCTTATCCAGGAACATCAGTTGTTGCTAATACTTATATTGACGCTGCTTGTACTAATTTATTCTATATGAATAATATTCTGCATGATGTTTGGTACCAATATGGTTTTAACGAAGCTAATGGAAACTTCCAAAATAATAACTATACAACTGTTGCAGCTCCTGCATCTGGAGATTTTGTTTACGCAGATGCTCAAGACGGATCTACAGCTGCTACACCTACATTAAATAATGCAAACTTTTCTACTCCAGTAGATGGCTCAAAACCAAGAATGCAAATGTATTTATGGAGTTATAGAAAAATCACACAATTATTAAATGTAAATTCACCTTCAGATATTGCTGGTCCTAAATATGCTAGTGATAATGGTTTCAATCCAGGTCACGTTAATGTGCCTGTTGCACCTGCTATGATTCAATCGGATATTGTTTTATTTGATGATGGTACTCCAGATGTTCTTCAAACAGATAATGCAGATGCTTGCTCTCCTGCAGTAAATGCAGCTGCAATTAATGGACATATTACAATTATTAGAAGATCTACTTCTACTGCTAATGGTGGAACTCCTTGTACGTTTGTTGCTAAAGTATTAAATGCAATTTCTGCTGGAGCAACTGCTGTTATTATTGTTAATAATGATTCAACTGCTCCTAATTCAAGTATTGGAATGTCTGGTGCAGATGCTACAATCAATATTCCAGTAATAAGTTTATCATTAACTAATGGTGAAGCAATTATTACTAAATTAAAAGCAGGAACTCCTGTTAATGCTAAAATTCAATCTCCTACTGCGCTTGATGTTTTTGTTAACACCGATGGGGATTTAGATAACGGAGTAATTGCACACGAATTTGGACATGGTATTTCTACTCGTTTAGCTGGAGGAAGAGCAAATTCAAGTTGTTTACAAAATGAAGAACAAATGGGTGAAGGTTGGTCGGACTGGTTCGCATTAATGTTGACTATGAAACCTGGCGATACTGCAACGGATGCAAGAGGAATGGCAACATTTGTAATTAATCAAGATCCAACTGGTTCTGGATTAAGAAATTATCCATACTCAACGGATATGACAATTAATCCAGAAACATTTAATACAGTTAATTTAAATCAAGTAGACGATGGAACTGGTAATATGGTTACAGAAACTCATAATGTTGGGGAAGTTTGGGCTACAATGCTTTGGGATTTAACTTGGGCTTACATAAACAAATATGGTTATGATGACAATAAATATACTGGTACTGGCGGGAATAACAAAGTAATGCGTTTAGTTTTAGACGCAATAAAATTACAACCATGTAGTCCTTCATTTGTTCAAGCTCGTAATGCAATTATTGCTGCTGACCAAGCAACTACTGGTGGTCAAGATTATTGTTTGATATGGCAAGTTTTTGCTAGAAGAGGTTTAGGTGTTAATGCTAATTCAGGAAGTAATACATCTTCAATTGATCAGGTTGAAGATTTTACAGAACCTACTATTGGAACAACTCCTGCAACTGGATCTAACTGTGTTCTTAGTGTTAACTACTTTCAAAATGAAGAATTATTCAGAGTTTATCCAAATCCAACAAATGGTTTATTAAACGTAAGAATAAACAACTATATCGGAAAAGTAACTATTCAAGTTATTGATATTAATGGTAGAATTGTTAATGAGTATGCAAATGAAGATTTCAATACTGAAAAATCTTTAAACTTAAACAGCCTTCAATCAGGTATGTATATCCTTAAAGTAAGTGGAGATTCTTTGAACTTCACTCAAAAAATAATGAAAAACTAAACATTAGTTTATAAAATTAAAAAGCGACTTAAATATTTTTAAGTCGCTTTTTTTATATTAATTGTCTTGTCCTGAAATAGCGATACATAAAAAGTATCCTTATGGAAAAACATGAAGAAAGTCGCTATATAAAGCGCACACAAAAAGATTATACCATGTCTTTTAAATTGCAAATTGTTCAAGAAATCGAGCAAGGAAGAGTATCAACTTACGAAGTTTGTCGTAAATATGGCATTCAATCCCGTTCCACTATTGTTGGTTGGCTTCGAAAATTTGGTAACTTTGATTGG
>CAILWV010000051.1 GCA_903838055.1 uncultured Bacteroidota bacterium
AATCAAGTCCTGTAAATGAACTTGATAGAGCATTTTTGGCATGAGTTCTTTTCTTCCTTGCATGGTTTAAAAATACATTTTTTTGTGCTTTTTTGCAAGTGTTTTTTGCTATATTTGTTGGAGTTGTGCAACAAGCACAGCCGTTTCACGAAATTGCGGGGCTTGGGATTTATCAGAAATGGGAAAGGTTTTTAATTAAAAGTTTTGGTTATATTTGTAAAGGCTTGGTCTTGGTTCATCGCCACTTCTTGAAGCCGCGACACGTTAGTGGCAAATAAAGAAAAAATGGAGAAAATTCTTATAGATAAATTAGTAGAAAATAAATGGGCATGTCCATTTGATATTAATACGCTGGAAATATTAATATCGAATGAGGAATCAAGAGGTTTAATACAAAAATTTAGAACATTATGTGATAGCATTAATTATCAGTTTTCTAATCCTGGAAATTCATTCGAAAGGAAATTAATAAATATACTCAATCGAAAATATCAACTTGATAGATTTATTGGCCCATGTTCAGTTAGAAATAAATGTGAAGAAAATATACAATTGCTTTCAACATATGATGATTTGACAGAGGGCTTAATGACTCATGCGAGTAAAACTAAATTTCGCAGATTTAAAGACGTTAATTTAAATTTCAGTGCAGTTACAGAGAATGATATAACATCTAATTTCACTTCAGATGTATTAAATAATTTAGGAATAATAGCGACTTACAATACATTTATTAATAAGGACTAAGCAACTTTAAATATCAGCCACTAACAGCGTGTAAGCAATATTACCTTGCCGCAGGCGCAACACAAGGCAACATCGCCTACACGCAAAACGTTGGAGCTTAATTGGCTTGCGAAAATAAATAACACGTGTTATTAAATAAATATTTGCACGTGAATTATTATCTCTATATATTTGCTTCATAATATTTAAAATTAAATATCATGAACACTAAGTTAACATTGACAATTGAGCATACAGTTATTGAGAAAGCAAAAAAATATGCGAAAGATAAAGAGCGTAGTTTATCAAACTTAATAGAGAATTATTTAAAGGCGCTAACGAAAGAAAGTGATTCAAATGAAATTGAATTAACTCCTATTGTAAAATCTTTAAAAGGTTCTTTTACTGCTCCAAAAAACTTTGATTATAAAAAAGAATTGACTAATCGATTATCTGAAAAATATTTATAATCAATGACACGAATCTTAATCGATACAGATGTAATTCTAGATTTCTTTTTTGACAGACAACCTTTTGCTGAAAGCGCTTCTAAAATTTTTTCTCTTTGTGAATCAAAGGAAATAAAAGGTTTTGTAACTCCAGTAATTATAAGCAATGTTTACTATTTGCTTAGGCAAACTGCTAAGCATGAAAAAGTAATTGAAAAATTAAAATTGTTAGTTTCAATTACTGAAATTTTAGTAATGGATAAAGATGTTATAATGCAAGCTTTGAACTCAGATTTTAAAGATTTTGAAGATGCATTACAAAATTATTCAGCAGAGTTAGATAAAGAAATTGATTTAATAATAACTAGAAACATAAAAGATTTTAAAAATAGTAAATTGGCTGTAATGACACCAGACAATTACATGAAAAGTAAAAGTGCCAGCCACTAACACTTGCTAAAACTTATGGCTAGTTTTTCGGTAAATTGCCCGTTTACTTTTCATAACTTCCCTTGGTCGGTTGTGGAAAAAAAGCTTTCCATAAGCCGCCACAAGCTCTAGCAAGGAACCGTTAACTGTAATTTTTTATCAGAGAAAAAAAACTTTTTCTTTAATAATTACCAAATTTTGGTAACTTTGTTAAAAATAAGAAAATTATGGGACGAAATACATCAGTTTCTCTTGGAAACTATTTTGAAAACTTTGTAGACAGCAGAGTTTCAGAAGGAAGATTTAAAAACGCGAGCGAAGTTATTCGAGCTGGACTAAGATTGTTAGAAGAAGAAGAAAGCAAAATTATTGCTCTTAAAAAAGCTATTAGTGAAGGTATTGAAAGTGGAATCGCAAAAGACTTTGATCCAAAAAAACATCTTGAATCGTTAAAAGCCAAAAAGAGAAATGGCTAAATATAAATTAACAAACAAAGCGTTAGAAGATTTATCGAAGATTTGGGATTATACATACGAAGTTTGGTCTGAAAATCAAGCTGACAAATATTATTTTGAACTTCTTGAAGATTGTCAAATATTAGCTGGAAATCAAAATTTAGCAAAAAATTATACAGAAATTAATAATGATATTTATGGATATAAATCTGGTCAACATATAATTTTCTTCAGAATATTTAGCGAAAACGAAATCGAGATTACTAGATTTTTGCACTCTAGAATGGATTTGAAAAACAGAATTCAAGAATAAAACTGCAGGTAAATTTAGTTTCAAGAACAGAGGTTGGAAATTGGCATTGGCTGGATTGATAATCCAATTACTGGTTTTGTTATTTGTGTAAAAAGCCCATTTGATGATTTATAATATTTTTTTGTATGTTTGCTTAAGAAGCGAAGCTGCTATTCGCCTATACCTCCCAAAAAGGGTAGATAGGCGAATAATTGTTTCGCATATATACAAGTTAGGCGTCAGTTTGCCAAAAAAACGGAGAAAAATATAAAATTAAATGGTAATATTTCTAATTGCTGGAATTCTAATTTTAGTTGCAATAATAATTGGAATAGTTTGGTTATGTTTTTGGATTCCGAAAAAATTTGGATATCCAAAATTCGGAAAATATTTGTCAATTTTAGTTGGAACTCTAATTGCAATATTTATTCTAACTCAAGTTTTTGAAGATGAGCTTTTCTCAAAGAATGACGCCAAAGAACTTTTGGAAGAACAAAATATTCAACTAATTGATGAGTTTGAACTGACAGAAAACAAATCAATGTCTGGAATTGGAGATTACTATCATACATTTACTTTGAAGATTACAAATCAAGATAAAAATAAAATAATTAGAGAAATTCAAAAGGCGAAGAATTATAATAGCGGTTTAATAAATGAAAATTACTTCGAAAACCGTGATGATTATTATAACGGACCAAAAAGGATTAAGAATTATGAAACTGAAAATCAATTTGTGAGAGAACTTTTTCAACCAAATGGAGATAATTATGCGCCAACTTTGAGAAAAATAGAAATAGACAAAAAAAGTAATTTACTAATATTTGAAGATATAGACGACTAAAAAACCGAACGCCTAACACACGCTACAACGGATTTGGGCAATTGGCTTAATGGAAAGTTGGTTTTGTATTTGGGAAGATTTGGCAAATCCGAAAATAGGGCTTAATTTAGTCCCAAACCCGCTGTAGCGCGAGAACGTTAAAACCAAACTTAAAAAATGTTTATGGCTACTCGCCATTTGAAGAGTATAAAGTAAAAAATCCCGAGTTAACCTCGGGATTTTTTTATTATTTACTCAAATACATTTTTCGTCTTGAATATAATTCATAAAACTGATCGTCTTTTAAATCGTCAATAAATAAAATGCTTTCACCTGTTGATTTCATTTCTGGACCTAAAGCTTTATTCACATTTTGGAATTTACTAAAAGAGAAAACTGGTTGTTTAATAGCATAACCTTTTAACTGAGGATTAAATTTAAAATCGGTTACTTTGTTTACTCCTAGCATCACTTTGGTTGCATAATTCACGTAGGGTTCTCCGTAAGCTTTTGCAATAAATGGAACGGTTCTTGAAGCACGCGGATTGGCTTCTATTATATAAACAATATCCTCTTTAATAGCAAATTGAATGTTGATTAATCCAACTGTTCGCAATGCCAATGCAATTTTCTTAGTATGGTCTTTAATTTGTTGCATTACAAATTCACCCAAATTAAAAGGAGGTAATGTTGCATTGGAATCACCTGAATGGATTCCGCAAGGTTCTATATGCTCCATTATTCCAATAATGTATACATTTTCACCATCGCAAATTGCATCTGCTTCGGCCTCAATGGCGCCATCTAGATAATGATCTAATAATAATTTATTTCCTGGAATACTTTTCAATAAATCAATAACATGCTCTTCCAATTCTTGCTTGTTAATGACAATTTTCATTCCTTGACCACCCAAAACATAAGAGGGACGAACTAGTAAAGGAAAATCTAAAACATCTGCCAATGCAGAAGCTTCATCTGCACTTTCTGCAATTCCGAATTTAGGAAACGGTATTTTTAAATCGGTTAGCAATTCTGAAAAACGACCTCTATCTTCGGCTAAATCTAGAGCATCAAAGGAAGTTCCTAGAATTTTTATTCCATATTTAGATAATTTCTCAGCCAGCTTAAGTGCTGTTTGCCCTCCTAATTGTACAATTACACCTTCAGGTTTTTCGTGTTGAATGATATCGAAAATATGCTCCCAAAATACAGGTTCAAAATATAATTTATCGGCTGTATCAAAGTCGGTTGAAACTGTTTCAGGATTACAATTAATCATTATAGTTTCATAACCACATTCTTTGGCAGCCAATACACCATGTACGCAAGAGTAATCAAACTCAATTCCTTGACCTATTCTATTTGGTCCTGAGCCAAGAACAACTACTTTCTTTTTATCTGTTACAATACTTTCATTATGAACGTATCGTTCACCAGAAGCAGTTTGTATTTCTGCTTCAAAAGTGGAATAATAATAAGGAGTTTGTGCTTTAAATTCGGCTGCACAAGTATCCACCAATTTATAAACGCGTTTGATATTCATAGTATCTCGCAGTTTATAAACCTGACTTTCCAAACATCCTAGCATATGTGCTATTTGTCGGTCGCCATATCCTTTTTGCTTGGCCTCTAATAATAATTCTTTTGGCAAAGCATCTAATTTGTAGGTTGAAATTTCTTTTTCTAAAGAGTTCAATTCTTCATATTGTTTCAAAAACCACATATCAATTTTTGTAATTTCATGAATTCTAGTCAACGGAATTCCCATTGCTATAGCATCATAAATTACAAAAACACGATCCCAACTTGCAAAAGTTAGTTTTTCAATAATTTGTTCGTAATTTTTATATCCTTTTCCGTCTGCTCCTAGCCCATTACGTTTAATTTCTAGGGACTGAGTAGCTTTATGCAGCGCTTCTTGAAAAGAACGGCCTATTCCCATAACCTCACCAACAGATTTCATTTGAAGTCCCAAAGTTCTGTCTGCTCCTTCAAATTTATCAAAGTTCCAACGTGGAATTTTTACAATTACATAATCTAATGTAGGTTCGAATAACGCAGAAGTTGATTTTGTAATTTGGTTTTGAAGTTCATCTAAATGATAACCTAAAGCCAGTTTAGAAGCAATTTTTGCAATAGGATAACCTGTTGCTTTAGATGCTAATGCAGAAGAACGAGATACACGTGGATTGATTTCAATAGCTACAATATCTTCTTTTTCATCGGGTGAAACTGCAAATTGAACATTACAACCACCGGCAAAATTACCGATAGAACGCATCATTAATATGGCATAATCACGCATTCTTTGAAAAGTAGTATCGGATAAAGTCATTGCAGGAGCAACCGTAATGGAATCTCCAGTGTGAATTCCCATAGGATCCATATTTTCTATGGAGCATATGATAACCACATTATCGTTTTTATCTCTTAATAATTCTAATTCATATTCTTTCCAACCCAATAATGCCTTATCAATTAAGACTTCATGAATTGGTGACATTTCTAAACCGTAAGTTAGTTTTTCGTCAAATTCTTCTTTTGTATGTACGAATGCTGCTCCAGTTCCTCCAAGAGTAAATGATGGTCGAATTACTAATGGAAATCCAAATTCTTGTGCAATTTCTTTTCCTTTCAAAAAGGAAGTTGCTGTTTTAGCTGGTGCTGTAGGAACGTTAATTCGTTCTAACAATTGTTTGAATTGCTCGCGGTCTTCGGTAATATTGATGGCATTTACATCAACACCAATTAATCTTACTCCAAAATCTTTCCAAATTCCTTTTTCATCTGCTTCTAAACAAAGGTTTAATGCTGTTTGCCCTCCCATTGTTGGAAGTACTGCATCAATTTGAGGATGTTCTTTTAGGATTTGAATAATTGACTTGGTTGTTAAAGGCAACAAATACACATGATCTGCCATAGATGGATCCGTCATTATAGTTGCAGGATTAGAATTAATAAGAATTACTTCTATTCCTTCTTCACGAATGGAACGAGCAGATTGGGAACCTGCATAATCAAATTCGCATGCTTGACCAATAACGATTGGACCTGAACCTATAATTAAAACGGATTTTATGGAGTTGTCTTTTGGCATTGTAGTTAGTTTTAGACTTCTTTAGTTAGTTGTATGTTGTTTGTAATCTTATATTTCAAAATTCCTTGTCTATTTGTTCAACATTACATTTAAATTTTGATTAATGAATGTTTGACTTTGAAGGATTTGACCTAGCCCCGATAGTAGTGAAAATCCTTTTTAAATTTTCTTTAAAATTAAAAAGATTGGAACGTATAGCGGGAAATAGCTTCAAAAACTTATTAAAATTTATAAACAAGTTTAAAAAAAAGCCGCTACTAATAAATAGTAACGGCTTTATGTTGATTAGAATCTAATCATTATTTTTTGTGTCTTGGTTCAGACGATACAGTCAATTTATGTCTTCCTTTAGCTCTACGACGCGCAAGGACTTTTCTTCCATTTGCAGAAGCCATTCTGTCCATAAATCCGTGTTTATTTCTTCTTTTTCTTTTCGATGGTTGAAACGTTCTTTTGCTCATTGCTTTTTATCTTTAAATCGTATATTAATCTATTTGTTGGGCTCTTTTAAAACCGAGTGCAAATATACAAAGGTTTTTATTACTTGCAAGTAGTTTTTTAAAAATATTTTAAAAACCTTTTATTACCTTTGTACCCTAAATAAAATTAATTATGTTTCATAAAAATATTAAACTTGTACTTACTACGCTAATTCTAGCAACTGCAGTATGGCAATTCACCGAAAGTAGCATAGGAAATGGAATTTTTCTTATCTTTTTATCTTTGGTTCCTGTTTTTCTTTATTATAAAAATGAATATATTTTACTTGCTTTTTTACAATTACGCAAGCAAAATTTCGATGGAGCTAATAAATGGTTGTCTAAAATTAAAAATCCAGAAACCGCTTTAGTGCGAAAACAACAAGGATATTACAATTACCTTCAGGGATTAATGCTATCGCAAACAAATTTAATTCAGGCGGAGAAATTTTTCAAAAAAGCTATTGAATTAGGATTAAACATGGATATGGATTTAGCCGTTGCTAAATTAAATCTTGCAGGTGTTGCTCTTTCAAGAAGAAGAAAGCTAGAAGCAACTAATCTAATTAATGAAGTTAAAAAATTAGATAAACAAGGAATGCTAAAAGACCAAATCAAGTTGATGAAAGATCAAATGAAGAAAATTTAATTTTTCATTTCTGCTAAAAAAACAAAAACACTTATCTTTCGATAAGTGTTTTAACAAACAACCTAAAACTTGAATATAATCTTGCGATTATGCTTTAACCGTGGTTTTCGCAATTTCGGTATCCGCTTGAACGTGTGCCGCGTTTGCTCTTCCACTAGGATCTTGATTTTCTTGCCATTTTGGAATCCATTTTCTAACGGTTTGTGCCGCACTTAGTTGTGGATAGTATTTATGGAAAATTGTTCTATAAAAATACGCTTCCTTAGTAGTCGGGGTATTATAAGCAAAAAGATTTGAGGCATGTTCTAGCTCTAAATCCGTTACCTTAGAAGCGCAGTATTCTATTAATTGATCTATCCAGTTGTATCCTACTCCATCCGAAAATTGCTCTTTTTGACGCCATAATACTTCGTCAGGTAAATAAGGATTGTCTGGTGTGTCGAATGCTTTTCTTAATATATATTTTTCCCTTCCGGCGTATGTTTTTGGTTGCTTTTCTTCTCCTTTTATTAACATTGCTACATCCAAGAAATCTTTATCTAAAAACGGAACTCGAGCTTCTAGTCCATGAGCCATAGTCGATTTATCGGCACGAAGTAAATCGGCTGTAAATAATTTCTGAACTCTTTCTATCGTTTCTTTTTGGAAATCTTCGGTAGAAGGCGCATTTCTAAAATACAAATATCCTCCAAAAATTTCGTCTGCACCTTCACCAGAAAGCACCACTTTTATTCCTAAATCGGTGATAGCTTTCGATAAGAAATACATTGGAGTACTCGCTCTAATAGATGTCACATCATAAGTTTCAAGATGCCAAATTAATTTATCTAAGATTTCAATTCCTTGTTCAATAGTAAAGTGAACTTCATGGTGTTTCGTGCCTAAAAATTCTGCTACTTTTCGTGCTGCTTTTGCATCAGGAGCATCAGCATCCAAACCTATAGAAAAAGAATGTAAATCTTTTCCTTGCTCTTTTAATAAACGAGCTGCAATAGAAGACGTTAATGACGAATCTAATCCGCCTGATAGTAACACTCCAATTGGCACATCGCTCATTAATCGCTTGCGAGTAGCTTCAGTTAAAGATTCTCTTAACGCATTTAAATCTAACTCTTTTGATGCTTTAGTATAATCTTCATATTCAGGCTTGTAATATTTAACAAAACCAGTTGCTGGAGTATAATAATGTCCGGGAGGAAAGGTAGAAAAAGTTAAACATTGATCGGCAATTGGTTTCATTTCGGATGCAAAATACATACGTCCTCTATCGTCCATACCATAATACAATGGTTTTACGCCAAGCGGATCACGTCCTGCAATATAATTATCTCCATCAACCACAACAAATGCAAAATCACCATCTAATAAATGTAGAAAATCATAACTGAATTTTTCATACAAATGCACAATTACTTCTGAATCGGATTTAGAGCGAAAAGTATGGTCTTTTAATATTCCATCACGTAATATTTGGTGGTTATATATTTCGCCATTATGAACCATCCATGCCGAATTACATCCTTGAATTGGTTGTTTACCCGAATGTAAATCGATAATAGATAATCGCTCGTGGCACAAAATATGTCCTCCTGGAGTAATATGTAAATCACTTTCATCAGGACCGCGATGCGCCATTCTTTTAGATAATACTTTAACTAACTCTTCGTCTTTTCCTTTTCCAATAATTGCTAAAAATCCGCACATAATCTTTTCGTTTAATATTATTTATTTGATGAAGCAAAATTGGCTTATTGATTTTAATATTAAAACTAAAAATTAATTATTGATTACATATTTAAACTAAAAATAAATAAATAATGTAAATATTAAATCATAAATAACAAAAATGATCCAATATATTTGAAATTGTCATTTTTAACGAAAGCAATTTATATTGCTAAACCA
The DNA here is from genome assembly GCA_903838055.1 of uncultured Bacteroidota bacterium. Taxonomy (GTDB): domain Bacteria; phylum Bacteroidota; class Bacteroidia; order Flavobacteriales; family Flavobacteriaceae; genus Flavobacterium. The sequence continues at coordinate 9,308 of CAILWV010000051.1, forward strand.
GGATAAAAAAGGGAGGTTAATGTAATTAAATAATAAGGGGATTTCTTAAGAAAAATCTCTATTTATTGAATAGACTCAATTAAATACTTTGTTGTGTTAATTTCAAAAGAGAAACCTACGGCGTTCCCCATAATTTTACTTCCTAAAGGAGATTGTGGAGAAACTGCAATTATAGTTGCGTCATCAATAGTTATTTTAGGTAAAGCAGCACTTACAAAAAGTAACATTCCATTGGCTTGCACCAAACTGCCGAGTGCGATTTTAGAGTGTTTAGATGTAGGGTCTATTTTGTCAATAATCTCTTTTTGATTTATTATTTCTTGAAGTTTATAATTTAATTTTTCTTGCTCAAGGTGCATCATAGATAAAGCGGTTTCATGTTTATCACCAGCTGAACCTTTAGCATCGTTTTGAGCGTCTTCAGTTAAAGCCAAAATCATATCCCTAAAAACATCAATTCTGTCTTGGAGAATTTGATTGTAACGTTGAAGAACTTGTTGTTTCATTTTAGACTTCTTAAATCTTTAGATTACTTAGATTATTTTTAACTTTTCATGTTAAATATTTAAGTTTGTCTAGAAATCAAATTTATAATTTGCTCCTGCCAAAACCTGAATTCCTTGTACTTTATAGTTTAACCAACGTTGGTAGTTTTGGTTAGCCAAATTATTTCCTTTTAAGAAAAAAGTCAATCTTTTATTATGTTTATAACCAATTTGAGCATTCAAATCAAAATAACTATTTAAAGATACTGTTTCATTTTTTTCTAGTAATGGCAAAGTATTCCATGGTTGAATATTAGTTGCTTTAATAACTAACTGGTCTTTTCGTTCTCCCACAAAAAACACTTTTGCATTGGCATACCATTTGGTATTTATTGTATAATCTATAAAAGAACTTAATTGAATTCCTGGAAGATTCCATGCCTCTTTTTCATTTTTTATTGCATAACTATTCAAAGATCCATTAACACCGAAAGAAATATTTTTAGAAAAATCAGCTTTTAATTCACCAAAGAAACTCACAGTTTTTAAATTATCATAGACTACACCAAACGAATTCCCATTAGCATAACCTGAAGTATTGGTGTTAAGCGCATCGTAAGTATTGTTTTTAAACAGGGCTTTATTGTCTTCATTTTTAACTGAACCACGAATATTATATCCAATTGTATTAGCCAATTTACCTTTTAAACCAACATAAAGATCAAATTTTTGGTCTGTTGGAGAAACAGCTAATGTTGGTGAAACAACGAAATTTTCTTGTACAAATCCTTGGTATGTATTTTGTTTCAATTCCCCTTCGGCTCCAGCATAAGCAATCATTAAATTGTCTACAACTTTATAAGAACCTGTAATATTTGGGTAAATAAACAACTTGTTTTTGGCTTCTGAAGTTAAGGTTTCATTAGCAATACTATAGAAAATTCCTAACCCAAAATTTACTGAAAAATCGTCTTTATTGATTTGAAAACTTGGCTGTATTCCTAAATTAGTGATACCATATTTCATCTCTTTTCCATTAAAATAATCTTTTTGGAAACTTCCATTAATATTATCCAAAATAAAATTAGTTTTTAATTTTACATCCATAACATCAAACTGAAAAGAAGGTTTTAAAAGAAAACGATTTTCAGAAGAAGAAAAAGCATCCGAAAAATGACTGAATTTAATTGCTGCATCTTTAAAAACACTTTCTCCCAGAGATAATCTCCCTCCTAAATATATATTTTGAAAAGTTTGTTTTGGGTCAATTTTATTTAATAATAAATCTTTATTTTCTAATGTTAAATTTTCATACAAAGAAGGATCTAAACCATACCAATTGTAGGTTTGACGTTGGTAACCCAAATCACCATTCCATGAAATATTTTTAGATTTACTTCCATAAGTAGCATCAATAGCCGTATTGGAAAAATTATCCTTTAATTCGATATCTTTTATGCCACCCTGAGAGGACAAATGGCGCAACATTGCTCCTACGTAATCCCCATTTTCTAGAGTTTGGGTAACAAATAAATCAGCATTAATCGTTCCGTAATTTCCGGCTGCTAAAGTAGCGTAATTGCTAAATAACTTTTCTTTTGCACCATTTTCAACACCAGCTGCTTTACCTTTAGAAGGGGCAAAAGTAGACGCTACAGGAAATGAAAAAATAGAATACTGAATTGCTTCTTTTGCAGAATTATCATCATCATTTATTGATGGCGTTTCTTTCACTTTGAAAGCATCAGAAATAGTTGGAGTATATGCTTTAACTACATTCACAACTTCGGTTCCGATGTTTTCGTCTTTCTTTTGGGCAATTGAAATTTGAGTTCCAAAAAGAACTACTATTATTGCGATTTTATATTGGAAATTGATTTTCATGTTCTTTTTTTTTTATCTATTACACAAAGTTGCTCAAAGCTTTCACTGAATTATAAACGTTTTATTTATTGATTATAGACGAATTAGTTTTACTTTCTTCTGCTTTAATAGCATCCAATTCGGTTTGAGCTTCTGCTACTACATCCGGATAATCGGTAAAATTCTCTATAACACTATCTAAAATAGAGGTTGCTTGGAAACTGTCTTTTAATCCGTAATAATTTTTAGCCATCACGATTAAACCTCGTGCACCAAAGAATTTATAACCCGAATAATCTTTTGCTAATTTCTGAACGGTCTTATTCGAATCGGCAAATTTTCCATCTTTATTTTTAAAATAAGCATCATAATAAAGTGCTTCTGCTGCCAATTCACCTTTCGCAATTTTCAACAAACTAGCATAAGCAGATCTCGCCTTAACTTCGTCATTGGCTTTTATAGCTGAACGTGCTACAATAATTTGCGCATCGCTTTTTACTTTATCATCTGTTTTAGGATTCGAAATTACTTTATCAGCATAAACTACAGCATTCGGAAAATCCTTTTGGTCGTAATAAGCACGCATTAAATTAGCTTGTGCAAAGGTTACGTTTTGAGGAAAATCAGCTTCCGATTCTAAACGTTTTAATACTGGAATTGCTTTTGTAAAATCATCTTTTTTCAAATGAATTTCACACAAGCGAGCCAATGCTTGTTCGGTATATTCACTTTTAGATTGCGCTATTACATAATCATAATTTGGCACTGCATTTGCTTCCAAACCATCGGAATAATAGGACTGAGCCAAATAGAAATTTGCTTTTAAAGCATGAATTCCATTTGGAAATTTGGCAACATAACCACTTAATGTTGCTATTGCTTGCTTGGTGTTATTTTGTAAGTACTGTTTTTCGGCAGCTTCATAAGTATCGTTATCCAAATCGGCATCAGAGACTTCTACAAAATCTAAAGTTCTAACCCAAGTAGCATATTCATCCACTTTTCCGTTATCTACATAAATTAATCGAGCAGTTGAAACTGCCTCAAGAGACTCAGGAGTTCTAGGATAATCTGCAGCAACTTTTTTGAATTTAGCAATTGCCAAATCATCTTTATCTGCGTTATAATAAATTAATCCCTCTCTTAAAACAGATTTTGAAGCATACGATCCATTTTTAAATTCGCTCAATAATTGGTCATAGATTTTAATTGCTAAATCGGTTTTGTTTTCTGTAACATAAGTATTCCCTAGTTCAAACAAAGCATCATCACGATATTGTGATGTTTTAAATGTTTGTAAAAATTTATTAAAATCTTCAATTTTCTTATCGTTTTTACTAACAAATCCGTAACTAATTGCCTTCTGAAAAGCTGCATAATCAGCATCTACACTTTTTAAATCAATTGCTTTATTGTAAGCGTCCATTGCTGGCCAGTATTTAGAAGTAACAAATCGACTATCTCCTAATCTTAAATAAGAATCGTTTAAACGAATTTTATCATCTTTAGAAATATCAATAAAACTTTGAAAATAATTACCTGCTTGATCATATTCTTTTTGTTTAAAATAACAATAAGCAATATTGTAATTTAGGTTTTTAAATTCAGGTGTGCTTTTTGCTTCAGTCATACCTTCAAATTGTTTAAAACTCAACAATGCATCTTTAAAATCATCCAAAGTATATTCTGTTTCTGCTTTCCAAAAAGTTGCACGAGCAGAAAATTTTGCGTCTTTTTGAATTCCAATTGAAGTTACAAATTTCTTTTTAGCCTCTTGATAATCACCATCCGTAAACAATTCTAATCCGCGATAAAAAGTAACTTTTTGATATGCCAATTTATTTTCCGGGGTATTATTTTTCTCCAAAACAATTAATGCTTCTTTGTAATTTTTGGAAGTTATATAAGAATTAATCAACAAACTTTCAATCTCACTTTTGCTTGGAGAATTTGGATATTTGTTAAGAAAAGAACTCAATACATCTGGTACCGATTGATAGGAATTACCAATTTCATAACTTATTTTAGCATAATTCAAGCAAGCATCTTCTTGAATTTTCTTATCAAAATCCATTTCCGAAGCCGCTTTAAATGCATTTAATGCTTGTTGCTTCTTGTCGGTTTTCATATAACTTTCTCCCAAGTGGTAATACGCATTTTGAGCTACAAAATCTTTCCCATCGATGATTTTATTGAATTGTGAAATGGCATTTTCATACTCTTTTTGTTGGTAATAAGTATATCCCAATTGATAAAAATCGGTATTACTCCATTTACCTTTTTTTCCATTATATAATTTCAAATAAGGAAGCGCCTCATCGTATTTTTTTAAATTGAAATAGCTTTCTCCAATAATTTTATTTAACTCCGATTTTTCTGTTGCATTAGATTTTACTAATGCGGCCTTACCTAAATCAATTGCTTTTTCAAAATTTCCCGACTTGAAATTCATATCAGCTTGAAAATAAGAAAGCTTTTCTTTGTATTTTTCTTCGCTAGAAACCTGGTCAAAATATTTAGTTGCTTCTTTATAATCTTCCCCTTCATAAGCCATAAATCCTAAATAATATTTAGCTTGTGCACCGTATGCATTAGAATTTGCAACTTTATTTAAATATGTAGTAGCCTCTTTTTTATTTTTTGCAGAAAAATAAGCATACCCTTTTTGGAAATTATATTTTTCTAACTCATCATAAGTCAAAGCATTCTCATCTACTTTATCAAAGTATTGCAATGCTTGTGGAAAGTTTCCGTTTTCAAAATAATAAGTAGCAACTTCTAGATACGCTTGATTTTGCTTAGTACTAGTAGGGAAATTAGCTACAAAATCTTCCATCAATTTATCAGCGTCCAACTGGTTTAATCGAATAGCACAATCGGCAATATAGTAAGCACAATCGGATTGAATTTCTTGTTCTTTATTTTGTTGTTTTACTTTGTCAAATAAAATTTGAGCAGCTAAATATTGCTTATCTTGGTATAAAGAAAATGCTTTATCCATTTCAGATATCGGATCTGTATAGATTGCCGACTCTTGTCCTATTATTGTTCCTCCCGAAACCAATAAATTTAAGAATAAAAAAGCTGTTATTTTTCGCATTGTATAGAATTTAAAAGTACTTCAAAAGTAGGTTTATACAAGTTATAACGAGATAACGTATGGTTTTATTATAAACATTTTTCTTAACAATTCTATTACTACCAATTTTATAATCTCTTAGTCGATTATCTATTATCTTCTTATCTGTTCTATTTTATTATAATTTATTTTGAAAAGCTACGTTATCTTATTACTTTTACCCAAATAAACAAAATTTTTCTATGTCACATCCTGTATTATCTTTAAAAGACGTTACTATTTATCAAGAAAACAAAGTGATTTTATCTCAAATAAATCTTGAAATAAATCATGGTGAATTCTTGTACATTATTGGAAAAACGGGTTCTGGAAAAAGTAGTTTTATGAAAACTTTATATGGAGATTTGCCACTAACTGAAGGGGAAGGGCAAATTGTAGAATATGATTTAGTAACTCTACAAGAAAAAGATATTCCTTTTTTGAGAAGAAAAATAGGTATTGTTTTCCAGGATTTTAAATTACTTCCAGATAGAAATGTAAACGACAATATGCTTTTTGTTTTAAAGGCAACTGGTTGGACAGATCCTATGGAAATGCAAAATAAAATAGATGAAGTTCTAGATAAAGTTGGAATGAAAGGATTTGCAAATCAAATGCCACACCAACTATCAGGTGGTGAGCAACAACGTGTAGCTATTGCTCGTGCTTTGCTAAATGACCCAGAATTAATTCTTGCAGATGAACCAACAGGAAATCTAGATCCACAAACTAGTGTTGAAGTGCTTGAAGTTTTGAAAAACATCAATGCTAACGGTAAAACAATCATTCTTGCAACCCACGATTATGCTTTATTGATGAAATTTCCATCTAAAACTTTGAAATGTGAAGATGGGGCTATTTTTGAAGTTGTTCAAAGAACAGTTTAAAATCTAGAGAAATTGTAACTTAAACAATTTGACAAAAAAAACAATCGTAATATCGGGAATAAACATGAAAGAAGGAGGTATTTTTACCATCCTAGATAATTGTTTGCAAAAAGTATCGGATTACGCTATAGATAAAGATCTAAAAGTAATTGCTTTAGTTCCAGATGAAACCTCGTTCAACTATCCAAACATTGAATATATTGGATTTCCAAAGTCGAAGAAATCTTGGTTAAAACGATTGTATTATGAATATTTTTACTTCAAAAAAATATCTAAAAAATTAAAGCCTGACGTTTGGTTTTCTTTACATGATATGAGTCCGAATGTAAAAGCAAACAAGCGATTTGTGTATTTTCATCATCCTACACTATTTTATAATTCTAGTTACAAAGACTGGAAATACGACTATAAAATTGGTGTTTTCTCATTATTGTATAAATATCTGACTCGTATAAATCTAAAAAGAAATTATACCGTTTTTGTACAACAAAACTGGATTAAAAAAGAATTTGAAAAATTATATAAAATTCAAAATATAATAGTTTGCAATCCAGAATATACAGAGGAACTAGCAACAGAAAAAACAACATTGGAGGAAAATAAAATTCACTTCTTCTACCCTAGTTTCCCAAGGACATTTAAAAATTTTGAGCTACTATTTGACGCTATAGAATTATTAGATAGTTCTATAAGAAATAAAGTTCGTTTCCATTTTACTACAATAAAAGATAATCCACATAAATTTGCTAAACACCTTTATAACAAATATAATTCTTGGCCTGAAGTAGATTTTAAAGGATGGATATCCAGGGAAGAAATATTAAAATTATATAATTCTGTAGATTGTATTGTATTTCCATCCAAACTAGAAACTTGGGGATTACCATTAACGGAAGCCAAAGCATTTGACAAACCCATATTAGCAGCAAATTTACCTTATGTAATAGAAACCATTGGTGAATATGATAAAGTTTCATTTTTTAATGTAAACAACCCAAAAGAACTGGCGAATTATATTACAGAATTTGTAAATAATACCATCCAATATCAAGGCAATAGTTATACATTTGATAAAAAGGAACAATTAAACGATTGGAATTCTATTTTTGATTACATTTTAAAAGACTAACTAATGCCATTTTTCACTGTCATTATTCCGCTATACAACAAAGAAAATTTTGTTGAAAATACAATTAAAAGCATTGTAAGTCAGACATTTTACGATTATGAAATACTAATTATAAACGATTGTTCGACAGATAAGAGTGTAGAAAAAATCTTACCTTTTTTAAATAATACCATTAGGTTAATAGAGCATTCTGAAAATAAAGGTTTGTCAGCGACACGAAATACAGGTATAAAAAATGCAACTTCTAACTATATCACTTTTCTTGATGCTGATGATCTATGGAAACCCACATTTCTAGAAACAATTCATCAATTAATTAATGATTTTCCCGAAGCAAAAATTTACGGCACTAATTATGAAGAAGTATATTCTAAGCAAATAGTTTCACCTGTAAATTTTCCTGTAGAGATTTCTCTAAAGAGTTCACAAATAATTGATTTTTTCAAATACAATTTTGGACAAGGAATTTACAACCACGGAAGCGTTTGTTTTCATAAAAGCGTATATGAAAAGGCGGGTTTATATGATGAAAATATTGATTTTGCAGAAGATTTAGATTTTAATATTCGAGCAAATTATTATTTTAAATTAGCATATTCTAACACTATTCAGATGCAGTATTTCATGGAAAGTGGATCACAACTAACAAGAAGTTCCATTTTAAATAAAAAACTTCCGGATTATGATAAATATGATTATTTAGCTAAAGAGAATGCTAATATATCCAAATATTTATCTTTTGAAAGGTATGTATTAGCCAAACATATTAAAACCGATGGAGGTTATGAATTATATGATAAAATTAGATCTAAAATAGATTACAAATATCTAAATTGGAAACAAAAATTACTATTAAAATCACCAGCTTTGATTCTGAAAACAATAAAAAAATATAAAGAAATTTTAATTAAAAAAGGAATAAAACTTACAAGTTATTAGTCGACTTATTTTTCAGGAATTCCTCATAATTTCGAATATAATCTTCTTCTTTAAAAACATCGGAAGCCAAAACCAAACAAACCGCACCAGATGAAAAATTCTGTAATTCTCTCCAAATACCTGTAGGAATATACAAGCCGATATTAGGTTTATTCAACAAATAAGTTGTTTTAGTAGTTCCATCATCCGTAACAACTTCAAAACTTCCGCTCAAAGGAATTAAAAATTCACTTTGATTAATGTGCGAATGTCCTCCTCTAAATGCAGTACTTGGAACATCGAAAAGGTAGTAAACACGTTTGAAAGTAAACGGAATTATATCTTCTTGAATAAATGCCAAATTGCCTCGAATGTCCTCTACAACAGGCAAATTAATTTTTCTTACTTCCATATTATATTATTTTCATCAGTTCCAACCATTCTTTTCCAATAGTTTCAATAGAAAAACGTTGTACACTTTGCTTTGAATTTTGTTTACAATGATAATACAATTTTTCGTTTGATACCATTTCATTCATGACAAGAATTAATTTTTCTTGATTTTGGTTTTCTACTAATAATCCGTTTTCTTGATTTTGTATAATTTCGCTTGGCCCAGAAAAGCAATTAAAAGCAACAACCGGAGTTTCACATGCCAAAGACTCCAAGAGTACCGTTGGAAAACCCTCATTTTTACTTGATAGCACTGTATAAAGTGCTTTTTTATAATACTGATACGGATTAGCAACCTTTCCTTCAAACAAAATAAAATCTTCCAACTGCAGCTTTGCAACTTGATTTTTTAAATCATTTTGTATCAAACCTTCACCCAAAAGTACCAATTTAATATTTTGCTTCGGCAAATTAGAAGCTGCATAACAATTAATTAAAATATCAAATTGTTTTACCGAATCTTGCATTCGCCCAACTCCTAAAATATACTTAAAATTAAGTGCCAAATCTTCTTTGGTTTTGCTTTGAATAAAATCAAAATCTATAGGGTTATAAATTGTTTGAAAATTAGAATAGTTAAATTCAGAATTAATTTTTTCTTTAATTGCATTGGATACAGCAATAATTTTATACGAATGGGAGTAAATAGAATTAGCTAAGAATTTATTTTTAGGAAAATATAAATTGGTCATAAAACTATGAACCGTAACAATTAAAGGGGAATTAAAAATATATTTTGCAATAATATATTCTTGTAAAGAATAACGTTTTACACGAAAATCAATTATGAAATCAAAATTATTTTTTTGGAAGAATTGCTTTAAAACCCAAAATCTTTTGAGTCTATTTAATAAACTATTGGATTGATTTTTTAGTTTTCCAAGATTTAATAACTCACCAGCAAATTCATATTCAATTTTGTCTACCACTACTATATGATGCACTTTACAATAGTTTTTCTCAAAAAAAACAGACAATAATGCAGCACACCGCTCTGCGCCTCCAGTTGCTAACTGGTCGGAAACGATGCAAATTCTATATTGTTTTTTTTCGGAAACGTTCAATTTTTAACTATTTTAGCAACAAATATAAGCAATAAGTGAGAATTTTATTAATCGGAGAATTTAGTCGGCTTCATAATTCCTTAAAAGAGGGATTGGTTGCTCATGGACATGAAGTTGTAATCGTTGCTAATGGTGATGGTTTCAAGAATTATCCTGCCGATTTATCTACCAAAGCTAAATGGTGTGAAACGCTTATTGGAAATATCCCACGTCAAATTATTTTCCGATTAACTAAATTTGATATTGCAACTTTAGAATTTGGTATTCGATTTTATTTTCATTTAAATCAATTGAAAAATTTTGATGTGGTTCAGTTGATTAATGAGGCTCCGATACAAACAACTCCAAAATTGGAACGATTTCTTTTGAAGAAAATTTTCAAGCATAATAAAAAAACATTTTTATTGTGTTGCGGAGTTGATTACATGGTTGCTAAGTATTTGACAAAAAAAAAAGAACGTTATTCAATTATGAATCCGTATTTTGAAAATCCAAAATCTAGAAAAGAATATCAATTTATTTTGAATTTTCTTAAATCTGACCATAAAAAAACACATGATTTAGTATATAAAAATGTACATGGCGTAATTGCATCAGATATTGATTATTTTTTACCTATGCAAAAGCATATTAAGTTTTTGGGAATGCTTCCTAACCCTGTAAATATTAATAAAATTGAATTTTCAGAATTGGAAATAAAGAATAAGATTATCATTTTTCTAGGAATAAATAGAGGTACTTATTACACAAAAGGCATTTCCTTTTTTGAGAAAGCTTTAGAAATTTTAAAACAAAAAATGGGAGATCGAATTGAAATTATTATTGCAGAAAATCTTCCTTATCAAAATTATATCTATAAATACAACCAAGCTCATATAATTTTAGATCAAATTTATGGATTCGATCAAGGCTATAATGCTTTAGAAGCTATGGCAAAGGGCAAAGTAGTTTTCACCGGAGCCGAAAAAGAATGGGAAGAATATTATAATTTATCTGAAAAAGTTGCAATAAATGCATTACCAGATATTTATTATTTAGTTGCTGAATTAGAAAATCTAGTTAATAATCCAACACACATCATTGCTATTGGAAAACGTGCTAGAAAATTTGTAGAAAAAGAACATAATTATATCAATATTGCAGAAAAATATTGTGAAACCTGGAATAAATAGTAAGTCATGAAAATAATTAACTTATTAAGCAGCATTAAATTAATAGTATTATTAGCTATAGCAACGCTTATACCTTTCTTGTTGCTTTCATTATTCAACAATCCGGCAACCGATGATTTTTATTTTGCTTTTCATTCTAAAACCAGTGGTTTGTTAAATGCACCTTATTGGATGTATAATAATGTTGGTGGCCGTTACTTTTCGAATACCGTATTATGTTTTAATCCAGTGTGTTTTGATGGTTTTTATTGGTTTAAAATCTTACCAATTGTATTAATCTTATTTTTTGTATTCTCAATTTATCAGTTCATTTTAAGTATCCTAATTAATTTTTCAAAATCTGAAAAAAAAGCAATTTCTAGCTTATTAATTTTGACTTATTTCATTCAGTTACCTGAAGCTTGTTCATCATTTTATTGGATGCCAGGTGCAATTACGAATCAATTACCAATTTCATTAAACTTACTCTTTTACACTTTTCTAATAAAATTTTACAACACTAAAAAGTATCGATTTTTATTACTTTCAATTGTATTCTTAATTTTCACAATGGGTTGTAATGAAATAACGATTATCTTTAATCTTTTGCTACTCTATTTCATATTATTATATAGATTTTTATTACTAAAACGAATAGATATCGGCTTCATTATTATAGTGCTTCTTGCAACATTATTTGCATTAATAGAATTCATGGCTCCGGGAAATATTGTTCGTGCTAAAGAAATACCAGTTAGCCATGACATCTTTTTTTCTATTATTAAATCAGTTCAAAACAGTGTTATCTTTTTAATAAAATGGTCGCCTTTAGTAGTTCTTTTTAGCATATTTTTCATAGATTCAATTAATAATTTAATAAGTAATCTAAAGAATAAAAACTACTTTATTAAACCTATTTATGCTTTACTGATATTGCTTGGAATATTATTTTTCGGATTATTTCCTGGATACTATGTAAATCGAAATATTTTGCCTGATAGAACTTTGAATAATTTATACTTCTATTTTTATTTAGCATTTCTATATTTTATTATTTGTTGTTTATACTACTTGAAAAGCAAAAAGATATTTGAACTATCCATAAATAATTCCTCTAAAATTATTTTAGGAATTATTATTATATTAAGTACATTCTCAAATACTCCAATATTTTCAGCATATCACGAATTACTAAATGGAAAAGCATATTTATATAATGTTGAAATGAAAAACAGATTCAAATTAATCAAGAGTTCTGATAAAAAGAAAGTGTTAGTACCTTCATTAAAAAATCAACCTAGCACCTTATTTCAACCAATAATAATGGGGATTACAACTGATGTTAAGGATTGGAAAAATGAAGAAATTTCGGACTTTTATGAGAAAGAAATAATAGTAATTCCAACAGATTCAACTTTTACAGAATAGTTATTTTTCAAAACAAACTCTTTCTGAAATATATAGCCAAAGACAATAAATATATTGCATAAGTAAAAGCATAAGCCATTACAACACCTTCTATTTTGAATATTGAAATAAAATAGATACTACTAAAATACAAAACTGTAAGTGACAATAATTCGAACAAAATAAAATCTTTGGTAAGTTTTTTTGCATAAAATTGATATCCCAAAATAAAAGAAGCTGCTTTAAAAGTATCGCCAATTAATTGCCAAAAGAATAATTTTGATATTGGTAAAAATTGTTTGGTAAAAAGCAACTGAATTATAAAATCTCGGAAGAAATAAATCGTAACCATGCCAAACATAAAAATAGGTAATATACCTTTATAATATTCCCAAAACAGGGACTTTGTTTCTTGATTATCTTTTGCTATAGCTAATTTTGGCAGAAAATATATTCCAATTAAAGAGGAAATAAACACAAAATAATAAGAGGACATTCTTGTCATTGCTTCCCAAAATCCAGCTTGTTCTTTTCCTAAATCTAAAATAATATTTTTTCGAATCGCTAACAAAACCATTGGTCCAAAAACTGCCGACACCAATGCCATCAAGGAATATGAAGATAAACTTTTTAGAAAAGAAAAGTTAAACAACTTAAAATGTACCGATTTAAATATAGAAATTTCCTTATTCATTGATAAAAAGGATACAAAAAACAATAAAGTAGGGGTAAGAATTATGGCTAATAAAGCACCTTGGGTTTTTAATTTATAAATTAATATCAAAGTAACTACTAAGCCAATTATACTCCCTATACTATTGATGTAAATCACTTTTTTAAATTCTCCAAGACCATTAATTGCAGCAATTAGAAAGATATTTCCGATATAAAATGGCAATGCAAATGCCAATGCCTGAAAAACAAAATTATAATGATAAGAAACTCCAAAAATAGAACTATTGAAATAATCAGAAAAGAAAAACAAAATGAAACTCATAACTATACTAACAACTAAAACCGACAGAAATATTGTAGATAAAGTTTGCTTGAGTTTTTTTTCTTCCTTCTTATTTTCGGCTACATATTTCACTACCCCATTTTCAAATCCTAAAGTTGCAATTGCCTCAGTAGAAGTAATAAAATTTCGTAAATTTCCTACTAAAGCCATTCCGCTAGGACCTACAAATACAGCAATCACTTTGGAAGTAATAAAACCAATTGTTACCTTCAATAAAATACTAATTCCGTTCAAGGAAGTAGCTTTAAATAAAGGTTTCGACACTATTTGTTTTAAAAAATTCAATTAATAATTGTTTATTGTTGCAATCACATAATCAACCTCATCCATAGTCATTACTGGACTAATTGGCAAACTAAGAACTTCCTCATGAATCTTTTCAGTAACCGGAAAATTTAGATTATTCCATTGGGAAAATGCCTTTTGTTTGTGAGGAGGAATTGGATAATGAATCATAGTTTCAATTCCGTTTTGGAGTAAATAATCTTGAAAACCGCTTCGATTTTGAGTACGAATAACAAACAAATGAAACACATGTGGCTGATTAAAAGTAGGCAAGATTATTTTTGTGTTTTTTATTTCCGATAAATAACGGTTAGCAATTACTATTCGTTGTGCATTATCTGAATCTAATTTTGGTAATTTTATATTTAAAAAAGCCGCTTGTAATTCGTCTAAACGAGAATTAATTCCAATATAATCATTTTGGTATTTCTTATCTGAGCCATAATTCCGTAATGAATAAATCACTTTTGCTAAGGCATCATCGTTGGTAGTTATTGCACCGGCATCTCCAAGTGCACCTAAATTTTTACCTGGATAAAAACTATAGGCAGTGCTTGTTTTTTGGTTTGTTATTTTTGATTTTTGATTTTTGAATACTCCGTGTGCCTGAGCAGCATCTTCAATAACTAATAAATTATGCTGATCTGCTATGGTATTTATTACCTCCATATCGCATAATTGACCATAAAGATGAACAACTAAAATAGCCTTAGTTTTAGGGGTAATTTTCGCTTGAATCAAATCGGTATTAATGTTATAAGTTTCCAATTTAGGCTCTACCAAAACCGGAACTAAATCGGCTTGAATTATTGCTAAGATAGTAGCTATATAAGTGTTTGCAGGAACAATGATTTCATCACCTTTTTGGAGCTTTCCAAGTTCGATATACCCTCTAAAAATCAAAATTAAAGCATCCAATCCATTGCCAACTCCAATGCAATTTTTTGTTTCGCAATAGTTAGCGAAATTTCTTTCAAATGTTTGCACCTCATCTCCAAGAATAAACCATCCTTTATCTAAAACCAATTTCAGTTTTTCTTGAAATTGCTCTTGATAAGCACTATTTATCTTCTGTAAATCGAGGAATTTTATCATATTAAATAATATCTAATAAAGGATAATTAGAAGTTTGATATTTTTGGAAACTTTGAACTGTCGTTGCAGCTCCAAAACTTTCTTTCCAATAGGACAAACCTTCATTTAATTTTAGTCCATTTTCTTCTGAACAACTTCCAAAACTAACGTATTTTTTATGTGAATATTTTTTAATAATAAAATCAAATAAAACATCCAATGCAGCAGTATCATTTCTATCACTGCCACCAGAACTGTATTGAAAATGAGCAACCGTTTGATTAATAAACATTACAACACCAGCTTTTAATTCAGATCCTTGATAAGCATTAAAAAGTTTAATGTTTTCAGGAAATAATGTAGCTAATTTTTCAATTTCTGTAGAGGAGTGAACCGGATTTACTCCAAATCGATCGTTTAAATTTGGAATTAATATTTGATTCCAAAAAATTGAATACTTAGTTTCTTCCTTAACTTCAACACCTAATTCCGATGCGATTTTTAATGCTCGTGTTCTATTTCTATTAGGCTTGTATTTTTTTTGCATATCAATTGCCAAATATACATCTGTTCTATAAATCATGGATTTCATTAAAAAAGCAACATAATCCTGTTCATCGGCAATAGTTTGATTATATATCTTGGGCAAATTTTTCATTTCAAAATTAGATATACCGTTGCTATTTAAAAAAAGCATAACTTCTTTAAAAATCAAAACGTAGTCCTTAATTCGAATTTCATCCTGAACTAGAAGTCCACCATAACTCAACCCTTGATGAGAATATACAGTATCACCTACTCTATTCGCTGGCAAAACTGCTACTACTTTTTCGCCATCAAAGACCAATAACGAATAATCATCAAAACGATCTGAATGGTAATCCATAAAGTTGCGATGGAATAAAAATGTAGCATTTTTAGCAACACTAATAAAAGTATTCCAATTGGAAAAATCTTGCGGCTGGTATAATCTTACTTGATACTGTTTCACGGGATGCAATAAAAACTTTGGAAAATTACACAATTATTTGATAGCATTTCCAAATTCAAATGTAGTAATATTAAAATAATTGTTTAATTTGGTCATTCCAAATGAATTAATGCTGTGACATTAAATATTCGACTTTTATTTTTGGGAGTTATCCTACTATTTTTTTGTCCAACTTTTGGGCAAAATGTGGCTTTGTTTAATCAATATAACGGTAAGTTTGATTTTACATTCATAGGGAACACAATGAATTTAGGCGAAAATAATATTACTGTTGGCTGTGAAGATATATTAGTGACTTCTTCATCTGCAACTTTAAATTTAAATTCTAATCAAATAATTCAAAATGCCTATTTATACTGGGCAGGTTCTGGTTCTGGAGATTTTAATGTACAATTAAATTCGGTTTCTATCACTGCACAAAGAACATTCTCAAATATATCTATTTCTTCTGGACTACCTTATTTCAGTGCTTTTGCAGATGTAACTTCACAAATTATTAGTACCGGAAATGGTACTTACACCTTATCAGATTTAGATATTTCGCAAACCTTAATTAATGAATCTGGTTATTGCGACAACCGAACAAACTTTGCTGGTTGGGCAATGATTATTATTTACAAAGGAGATTCCTTACCTTTAAATCAGATAAATATTTATGATGGTTTAGAAAGCATACCTAATGCAATTACTATAAATTTGAGTAGCCTAAATGTTATTGATACAACTAATGCTCAAATTGGGTTTATTGCTTGGGAAGGAGATTCTAATTTATCCGTAAACGAAACGTTAAGTGTAAACGGCACTATACTAAGCAATCCGCCACTTAACCCCGCGAATAATGCATTTAATGGAACCAATAGCATAACTGGAAGTACAACTTTGTACAATATGGATTTGGATATTTACAACATTCAAAATAACATATCTGTTGGAGACACATCGGCTCAAATTAAATTAACTTCTGGAAGAGATGTAGTTTTCATAAATGCCGTAGTTACTAAACTTAACAGCCAATTACCTGATGCAAGTATTGTAGTAAATTCAAATATTCAAACTTGTGGCTCAAGAAAAATAAATATCAATTATACCGTTTTCAATTCTAATTGCACTAGTGCGTTGCCTCTTGGAACACCAATAGCAATTTATGCTAACGGACAATTAGTGGGGCAAAATCAAACTATAACTAATATTCCAATTAACGGAACTGAAAATGGTCAACTTCTTATTACAATTCCTGATGGAATACCAAACGATTTTACTTTAACTATTGTTATTGACGATAATGGAAACGGGAATGGAATAGTACAAGAAATTCTAGAAAACAACAACCAATTTAGCAGTTCTATTTCGTTATGGTTTACACCGAGTTTTAATATTTTAGATACTAAATTAACCTGTAACAAAGGAATTACTAAAGGATTTTTCAATTTCTCCGATTATTCAACCACTGTACTTAATAATCCTAACGACACATTTATTGGTTTTTATGAAACGATTGAAGATGCAACTTCAGCTAGTAATGCCATAAACAATCCAACTGATTATACTGCAAATACTACTCCAAAAGAAATTTTTATTAGAATAGAAAACCAGCATTGTTATGCTTTAACTTCATTTTTATTACAAACTAAAAACTGCCCACCCACCATTTACAATTATGTTTCTGACAATAATGATGGTGCAAATGATACCTTTTTTATTGATGGATTACGAGATGTTTTCACAAAATTTGAATTAGAAATATACAACCGTTGGGGGAAATTAATTTGGACAGGAAACAACAATTCTCCGGATTGGGATGGGTTTGCAACCAAAGGTTTACGAATAGATAATTCGAATGTTCCCGAAGGAACTTATTATTATATCCTCAATTTAAATGATGACGATTACCCGGAACCATTTACTGGATGGTTGTATTATAGAAAGTAAATTGGATATATTAAAAATCTCTGTAACTTCGCGAAATAATTTTTATGTACCCTTTGAAACAAATAACTTCCATACAAAATCCTTTAATAAAAACCTTGTTGCAATTGCAGGAAAAAGCAAAAGCGCGCAAGCAATCTGGAACTTTTATTATTGAGGGAAAACGAGAAATTGAATTGGCATTAAAAGGAAAGTATGAACTTGAAACCATTCTATTTCTACCGGAATTGATTACTGAAAAAGAAATTAACTTTCTCTATAGAGGAATAGATCAAAGTCAAGCAGAATTAATTGAAATAAACAAAGAAGTATATCAAAAATTAGCTTACCGAGACACTACCGAAGGAATTATTGCAATATCAAAATCGAAACCATTAGCATTATCCGATTTAAAATTACCTAACAATCCATTGATTTTAATACTAGAATCAATAGAAAAACCAGGAAATATTGGAGCAATGCTTAGAACATGTGATGCCGCCAATATTGATGCGGTTATAATTGCAAATCCGAAAACTGATTTATATAATCCGAATATTATTCGTTCAAGTGTGGGGTGCCTCTTCACTAATCAAATTGCCTCAGGCACAACAGAGGAAGTGATTCAGTTTTTGAAAGATCAAAAAATAAATATTTACAGTGCTACATTACAAAATTCGAATTCATATCACACTCAAAATTACAAAACGCCCACTGCAATTGCTGTAGGTACAGAAGCTACTGGACTTTCGCAAGCATGGCGCGATAATGCAACTCAAAATATTATAATTCCGATGCAAGGGCAAATCGATTCTATGAATGTTTCGGTTGCTGCTGCTATCCTGCTATTTGAAGCCAAAAGACAACGCGGTTTTCAGGCATAAAAAACTCCCAAATTATGAACTATAAATTACTATTTGCTTTACTAATTACTACCCTTGGAGTCAAAGCTCAAATTACAGAATCAAAACTAGATGATGTTGTAAATAGAACAATGAAAACATTCAATGTTCCTGGCATTGCTGTTGCAATCGTGAAAGATGGCAAAGTAGTAATCTCTAAAGGATATGGTGTTACCAATATTAAAACACAACAAAAAGTTGACGGAAATACTCTTTTTGGAATTGCTTCTAACAGTAAAGCATTTACCTCAGCTGCATTGGGAATGCTTGTAGACGAAAAGAAAATCAATTGGGACGATAAAGTAGTTAAATACATTCCTGAATTTAAAATGTATAATGATTATGTCACAAACGAATTTACTATTCGAGATTTACTTACCCATAGAAGTGGCCTTGGTTTGGGTGCAGGAGATTTAATGATATGGCCTGATGGACATAATTTCACTCCAAAAGACATTATAAAAAATATACATTTTCTGAAACCTGTTTCTGCTTTTAGAACAAAATATGATTATGATAACTTATTGTATGTAATTGCTGGCGAAGTTATTGAACGAGTTTCTGGCAAAACATGGTGTGAATTCATAGATGCAAGAATATTAAAACCTTTGCAAATGGATCATAGTGCTGCTTCATGGCGCTTTTTGAAAGATACTACTAATACAATTGTACCTCACGTTCCTACTAACGGAAAGTTAGAAGTAATAAAACGTTATACCAACCCAATATTTGATGCTGCAGCAGGAATTTATACAAGTACCAACGATTTAAGCAAATGGGTAATTACTCAATTAAATCACGGAAAATATGGTGCAAATAATGAAAATCATTTGTTTAGTGAAGGAGTTCAAAAAGACATGTGGAGTCCACAAACTATTTTGCCATTAAATAATATGAAGCCTTATAGCTGCAATTTCAAAGCCTATGGATTAGGCTGGCAGTTGACTGATATAAATGGGCATTTACAAGTTTCCCACACCGGTGGATTAGATGGAATTGTAACCCAAACAATTATGATTCCGGATTTACAATTGGGAATAATAGTTTTAACCAACCAACAATCAGGTTCAGCATTTAATGCAATTTCCAATACTATTAAAGATAGTTATCTTGGATTGCATTTTCCTGATCATGTAGTAACACTAAGTTCTGGCAGAAAACAAGTTGAGGAAAATGCTGATAAGATAACGGAGGAAGTTTGGGCTAAAGTCAACCAAAATATTATTAGTAATAATCAACTAGAACCAAAAAAAATCACAGGTATTTATCAAGATAATTGGTTTGGAAAAATAATTATTCGCCAAACCAAAGGAACTTTACGTTTTCAATCAGAACGTTCACCAAGACTTACAGGTTCTATTTTTTACTATAAAGAGAACAACTATGCCGTTAAATGGGATAATCGTAGTTTAAATGCAGACGCTTTCATACATTTTGATATTGATGCTAATGGTATTGCTACTCATTTTAAAATGGAAGCAATATCCCCATTAACAGATTTTAGTTTCGACTTTCAAGATTTAGATTTTTCAAAAGATTTGGAGTAAAATTAATAAGGTTTACTATTAACTAAATTTAACTCTGTTATTTTAAAAAAAATGCTTTTTTTGGTCCATTTTCAATAATTATTTCTACTTTTATCTAATTGAAGAACCTGCCATGATCGAGATAAATTTAGAAGAAGAAAAAAAAGCATTAACACGAGAATACAAGCAACTATTACGCATTAGTTATCAAACACTTACTCCTGAAGATAAAAAATTAATTCGGAAAGCATTTGATGTTGCTGTAGATGCTCACAAAGACCAGCGAAGAAAATCGGGGGAAGCTTATATTTTTCATCCGATAGGAGTTGCCAAAATTGTGGCTTCTGAAATTGGCTTAGGTCCTACTGCTATTGCGGCTGCTTTACTTCACGATGTTGTAGAAGATACTCCAATAACTATTGAAGATATTGAAAAGCAATTTAATCCTAAAATTGCTCAATTGGTAGAAGGATTAACCAAAATTTCACAGGTTAAAAAAGACATGAACATCTCAATGCAAGCGGAAAATTTCCGTAAAATGCTTTTAACTCTTAACGATGATGTTCGAGTAATCTTGATAAAAATAGCCGATCGTTTGCACAATATGCAAACTATGGATTCGATGCCCGATTATAAACAGGTTAAAATTGCTTCTGAAACCCTATACATATATGCTCCGCTTGCCCATCGTCTTGGTCTATATAATATTAAAACCAAACTTGAAGATTTAGGTTTAAAATATACAGAACCTAAAGTATTTGATGATATTGTAAGTAAAATTAAAGAAACAAAGGAAGAACAAGACGAATATATAAAATTGGTTTCTAATGTACTTAAGAAAACATTAAACGAAGAAGGAATAGAATATATAATTAAAGGAAGACCAAAATCTATATATTCTATTCGAAGAAAAATGCTTGCGCAAAATGTTACTTTCGATGAAGTTTATGACAAATTTGCATTAAGAATAATTTATAAATCAAATCCCCATGAAGAAAAATTCTTAGCATGGAAAATTTATTCTATAGTAACTGATCATTATAGACCTAGCCCAAGTAGATTGAGAGATTGGATTTCTTCTCCAAAATCAACTGGATATGAAGCCCTTCACATTACTGTAATGGGACCTAAAGGAAGATGGGTAGAAATTCAGGTGCGCAGTGAACGTATGGATGAAATTGCAGAAAAAGGATATGCTGCACATTACAAATATAAACAAGGCACTACCGAGGAAAATGGTTTAGATGTTTGGTTGAATTTACTAAAAGAAGCTTTGGAAAATTCAGAAACCAATGCTGTAGACTTTGTTGAAGATTTTAAAATGAATCTATATGCTAAAGAAATCTTTGTCTTTACTCCCAAAGGAGAAATAAAATCATTGCCTAAAGGCGCTACTTCATTAGATTTTGCTTTTAGTATTCACTCAGAAATCGGAATTAAAACTAGAGGAACACGTGTAAATGGTAAATTGGTACAACTCAACCACGAACTAAAAAGTGGAGATCAAATAGAAGTTATTACATCGCCAAACCAAAAACCAACTATCAACTGGCTAGATTATGTTACTACTTCTAGGGCTAAAAATAAAATTCGGAATGTTCTAAATGAAGATACCAAGAAAATAGCCGAGGAAGGAAAAGAATTACTTACAAGAAAATTAAAACACTTAAAAATCATCTTAAGTGAAGCTGTTATTAATGAATTAGTTATTTTTTTCAAACTAAAAACAAGTTTAGATTTGTTTTACCGTGTTGGAATTGGCGCTATTGAAAACCAACAGTTGAAAGACTATGCAGCACAAAAAAGTAATACGCTAATAAATTTCTTTAAGAACAAAATAAAACGTTCACCAAGTTCTTCCCCAGAAAATATTCATAAACAGGAGCTAAGCAGCAACTATGATTTGCTAGTTTTCGGAAAAGAACAAGACCGTTTAGATTATAAATTATCCTCATGTTGTAATCCTATTCCGGGAGATGATGTATTCGGATTTGTTACAATTAACGAAGGAATTAAAATACATAAAAAAGACTGTCCAAATGCTATTTCTATGCAGTCTAACTATGCATATAGAATTATGCAAGCCAAATGGATAGATTCATCACAACAAGAATTTAAAGCAATATTAAAAATTACTGGAATGGATACTTTAGGTTTGACAAACGAACTTACCAAAGTAATTTCTAACCAAATGCACGTAAATATTCAGAGTATTGCGCTAAGTGGAGATGCTGGAATTTTTTATGGACAAGTAACAGTGGTAGTTCAAAACAATACTATTTTGAAAAAATTGATGGACAACATTAAAAAAATTGATGGTATTGAAAAAGTCACTCGTGTATATAAAAATTAACTTTTATTAACAAGTAGTTTATAACTTTAAACTCTTAAATTTCTATTCTTCTAAACTAAAATTTATCTTTGCCAGATATGACACTAATTGCAACTGATAATAGTAAAAATCAAGAAATTGTAAAAAATGTTTTTACAGCTTATCTTGAAAAAAAAGGCCACCGAAAAACCCCGGAACGCTATGCTATTCTTCAAGAAATTTACGATAATCAAGAACATTTTGATATTGAAAATTTATACATCAAAATGAAAAATAAAAATTATCGAGTAAGTCGAGCTACTCTTTATAACACAATCGAATTATTACTTGATTGTGGATTGGTAAGAAAACACCAGTTTGGGCAAAACCAAGCACATTATGAAAAATCCTATTTCGACAAGCAACACGATCATATTATAATGACAGATACAGGAGAAGTAATTGAATTTTGCGACCCTAGAATTCAAACAATAAAAAAAACCATAGAAGAAATTTTTAATATTGAAATTACAAACCACTCCTTGTATTTTTATGCCAATAAAAAAGAATTATAATTGGTTTAATGCTCAACTAATAAAAACAAATTAACTACAAACATAAACACACAACACAATGACCGTAGATTTACTACTCGGATTACAATGGGGAGACGAAGGAAAAGGAAAAATTGTAGACGTATTAACTTCTAAATATGATATTATTGCTCGTTTTCAAGGTGGGCCAAATGCAGGACACACACTTGAATTTGATGGAATTAAACACGTTTTGAGAACCATTCCTTCCGGGATTTTTCATGATAATAACATTAATGTTATTGGGAATGGCGTTGTTATTGATCCTGTAGTTTTTAAAAGCGAAATTGATGGTTTAGCAAAATTTAATTTGGACATAAAATCTAAATTAATAATTTCTAGAAAAGCACATTTAATACTTCCTACTCACCGTTTATTAGACGCTGCATCAGAAGCATCTAAAGGAAAAGCCAAAATTGGTTCTACATTAAAAGGAATTGGACCAACCTATATGGACAAAACTGGTAGAAACGGAATTAGAGTAGGCGATATCGAATTAGAAGATTTTAAAGAACGATATAGAGCATTGGCAGACAAGCATGAAGCTATGATTGCATTTTACAATGTAGACATACAATACAATTTAGCCGAACTAGAAGCCGAATTTTTTGATGCCATTGAAGATTTGAAAAAATTAATCTTTATAGATAGTGAAGAGTATTTGGCACAAGCACAAAAAGCAGGAAAATCTATTCTTTGTGAAGGAGCCCAAGGTTCTTTATTGGATGTAGATTTTGGAACCTATCCATTTGTAACCTCGTCTAACACTACTGCAGCTGGTGCTTGTACCGGCTTGGGGATAGCACCAAATAAAATCAAAGAAGTATTCGGAATTTTCAAAGCCTATACTACTCGCGTTGGCTCAGGACCTTTCCCTACTGAAGATTTTGAAGAAGCTGGAGATGTAATGGCAAAAGTTGGAAACGAATTTGGATCTGTTACTGGCAGAAAAAGACGTTGTGGTTGGTTGGATCTTGTTGCGTTAAAATATGCAATTCAAGTAAATGGAGTAACACAATTAATGATGATGAAAGGCGATGTGCTTTCAGGATTTGAAACCTTAAAGGTATGCACCTCATATAATTATAAAGGTGAGGTTATTCAACATTTACCATATAATATAGAAGAAGAAAACGTAACACCAATTTACACTGAATTTAAAGGTTGGCAAGCAGATTTAACTGGATTAACAACTTTTGATAGTCTCCCTAAAGAATTAAAAGACTATATAGAATTCATTGAAAAAGAAGTCGATGTTCCTATCAAAATAGTTTCGGTAGGACCTGACAGAAAACAAACAATTACAAGATAAAAAGTTCTAAATACTAAGAATCCCCATTAGAAAATTTCTGATGGGGATTCTTTATTTAAAGAAATATTAAGAACATTAATTATCCGGAAATATTTTCCCTGGATTTAATATATTGTTTGGGTCGAAAACATATTTAATTCGCTCCATTAGCTCAAGATGAACTTTAGAAAATGCAATATCCATAAAGTTTTTCTGCACATATCCAATTCCGTGTTCCCCTGAAAGAGTTCCTTTTAGAGATACGGTTAATTCAAATATTTCTCTAATTCCTTTAGGCACTTCAATTTCCCAATTCTTATCTGTCATTTCACCTTTAATGATGTTAACGTGTAAATTTCCATCGCCTGCATGACCATAGCAAACCGATTTAAAGCCATATTTAACACCTATTTTTTTTATTCCGTTCAATAATTCAGGCAATACATATCTTGGTACTACAGTGTCTTCTTCTTTATAAATTGAATTCGATTTTACAGCTTCTGCAACCGAACGACGCATTTTCCATAAAGCATTTTTTTGATCATCTGTATCGGCAAAAAGCACTTCATCTATTTCAAATTGCTCTACAACACCCATTATTTTCTCGGCTTCTTGCATAAGAATTTCAGGATAATTTCCATCAACCTCTATAAGCAAATGCGCTTGAACATTATCATCAACATTAATGCTAATAGTATCATTATATTTCAATGTCCAATCAATGGCATCACGCTCCATGTATTCCAAAGCACTTGGCACAACGCCAGCTCTAAAAATAGCCGATACCGCTTCACATGCTTGTCCTGCATTATAAAAAGGGACTAACATTAATATGTTGTTTGTGTGTTTAGGCAATAATTTCAAAACCACCTTTGTAATAACACCTAATGTTCCTTCACTTCCAACCATCAACTGGGTTAAATTATATCCAGTAGAATTTTTCAAGGTATTGGCACCTGTCCAAATTATTTCACCGTTAGGCAAAACAACTTCTAAATTAAGTACATAATCTTTGGTAACTCCATATTTTACAGCACGAGCACCACCAGAATTTTCAGCAACGTTCCCTCCTATCCAGCAACTGCCTTGACTACTAGGATCAACAGGATAAAATAAACCTTTTTCAGCAACTGCTTCGCGTAGTACTTGCGTAATTACCGCAGGTTCTACAATGACTTGAAGATTTTGTTCGTCAATGTTTAAAATTTTATTTAACCGTTCCAATGACAAACCTATGCCTTCATAAATGCACAAAGCACCACCACTTAAACCTGTTCGGGCGCCTATTGGTGTTGTTGGAATTTTATATTCGTTTGCAATTTTTAATATAGCAGAAATCTCCTTGGCATTAGCGGGTTTAACGACAACACTTGGTGGAAAAACAAAATTCTCGGTTTCATCATGACCATAGTGATTTCGGGTTTCTTGGTCTACAAAAACGTAAGAAGAACCAACTACAGCAGTAAGTTTTTGAAGGATTTCTGGGTGCATTTGTATCATAACTATTAGTAAGAAGTAAAAATAGAAAAAAGAACTACAGAAATGCAAAAATAGAATACTTTATTCTTTATATTCTTTTGCTTTATTTAAAAAAACTATTAAATCAAATTCAAGAATTTCTAAAATTTTTTCTAGCATTTCAATGGTTAGTGGTGTTTTTCCATTTTCAATTCTTCCGTAACTTGTTTGAGAAAGATTAAGTTGAGAAGCCATATATTCTTGAGAATATTTTTTTTCTAGCCTATATTTTCGTAAAGATTTTTGCACCCAATGTACCATATTAATAAACTATAAAAGCAAAATGCTTATTAGTAAAACTTATTATGATTTGGGGTACTACAATAATAATAAATTTTCTTTAGATAAACTAACAAATTATTTTATGCATAACACGCATTATTTAGTCGTATAGCGTTTAGGTAATGAATAAATTTTGGTTAAAATTTGTAATGAAAATTAGTTCTCGAGAAACTATTTGAAATTTGATAAAGGTTTGAACCTTTAAAAAAACTTTATTAATAATTTAAAATTATTTATTATGAAAAAATTAGAATTAAATCAGATGGAAGGTCTGGAAGGGGGAATGAGTTCAGGTTGTAGTGGCGATGTAGGTCTAAGTGCAGTTGTAGGAGGAATGATAGCTGGGCCTTGGGGATACGTTATTGGAGGTGCTTGGGCTTATTATATAAGTCCTAAGTGTAATTAACCAATTGTACAAGCCAATAGGTCATGAATTTATTGGCTTGTATACTTTTATAAAATATTTTTATGGAATTTTATATTGATGAAATTAAAAGCAAATTATTTGAATTTAACAAAATTAAAATATTATTAAGAGATGAAACTATTTGCATTTTTTCTAACTTTTTTTTTATAAAAATAAAAATAGTTGGGTCAAGTTGTGTAAGTTTTAACAGAACTTGGTTTCTAGGTATATTAGGAAAATTTATTTTTAAAGAAAAACACAAAGATTATTGTAATATATTTTTGATTTTAGAAAAATATTTTAAAGAAAATAAAATAGATGTCGTTGATATGAAAAAAAATTAAATAAACAAATAAATTATTTTATGCATAACACGCATTATTTAGTCATATAGCGTTTAGGTAATAAATAAATTTTATTTAAAATTTGTGATGAAAATTAGTTCTCGAGAAACTATTTGAAATTTGATAAAGGTTTGAACCTTTAAAAAAACTTTATTATTAATTTAAAATTATTTATTATGAAAAAATTAGAATTAAATCAGATGGAATCAATAAATGGTTCTACAAACGGAAGAAATTGCATGTTATTGGGTGCAGGTGCAGCTGTTGGCGTTATTGTTGGAATTGCAACAGGCGGTACTGCTGCTGCTGCATGGTATGCTTTTGGAGGTGCTAGCTGGTTGACTGGGCTTTCTGGCGATTGTTTTTAAACATAAATAAAAAAATAAATTTAAGATGAAATCAAGTTATAAAATTAAGTTAGGAATTATACTATTTAATATAGTTGTGTCAATTTTGATGATTTTTCAAAATTCTGGAAAAGTATTTATTAGTAGTATATGGTTGCATTTTTTATTTATTTTAATGTTTATGTGGAATATTTTACTAATAAATTTAATTATAAAATCTAAAAAAAATGAAAAAAATTAATGTATTACAAATGGTGAATACTGTTGGAGGTACTTCTCTGACATGTGGATGGGTTGGAGTGTTGGCAGTCGCTTCACTTGGTAGTGGTCTTGGAATGATCATTGGAGCAACTTCAGGGTTGTATTCCGATGTGAGAAGATGCTGGAACTCTTAAATCTATTTTATATAAGTGTTTTACTATCTTAAATTTTAAAAAAACAGCAGTAACCCTGCTGTTTTTAATTAAATATTACATACAGTTTATGAAAAAAAACTATTTAAAGTATTTTTTACTTTGTACTTTTTTGTTAATAATATCTGAGACTACTAAATATTTTCTGCTAATTGATAAATTAGTTTATAATTCACTTGCAGAAAATCTTACATCAAGCCAAATAAATAATATAATAAGTTTGCAAAAGAAATGGCAATGGATAGGATATTTATTTGTACCCATTTATGTATTGTTAAAAACTAGCATTGTAGCAAGTGTTCTTTATATTGGTACATTCTTTTTTAATAAAAATGAAATTACTTTCAAAAATATATGGAGTATCGTTATTAATGCAGAATTTATTTTCCTTTTAATGCCAATTTTTAAAATAGTTTGGTTTTACTTTTTCCAAACTAATTACACTTTAGAAGATATTCAATATTATTTTCCGTTATCAGCAATAAACATTACAGGGTATAAAGGAATAGAAGCTTGGTTAATTTATCCTCTGCAAACTTTAAATCTTTTTGAAGTAGCATATATTATTTATTTGTCCCACCAAATAGGTTCTTTAACAAAAACGAATGCGGATGATGGATTGAAAATAGTTAGTTATAGTTATTTACTCGCTTTGCTCTTATGGGTAACTGTTGTAATGTTTTTTACCTTAAATTATTCATAAATGGTAAAACATAAAAAAAATCTAATAATTGGTTTTGCAATTATTCTACTAATACTACACTTAATTAAGTTTTTTTATTTTAATGAGAAAATATCAACTTTAATTTTAGGTACATCAGCTATAGTATTATTGCTTATTGCTTTTATCAAAAAAGAAAAACAACAACAATGAAAAAACAACTAAAAATAATAATTCCGATACTTTTTATTAGCTTGTTTGGCTATTTTGGATTTCAAATTTATTCTAAAATTAAGCATAAAAAAGAAGTTGCTGAAAATATAAAAGTAATTCCGAAATTTGAATATCAAAATATAAAAGGCGGTACTTTTAGAAACGAAAATTTAAAAAAAGACACTTCAACACTTTTTATTTATTTCAATACAGAATGCGAATTTTGTATTGAAGAAGCGCAGATGATTAAAGAAAATATTGCAAAGTTTAATGATTTTCAATTGGTTTTTATTTCGTTTGAAAAAGTTGAATTAATAAATATATTTGCTACTAAATATAAACTTAATACCTATGCTAACATTACTTTTTTATCTGACACAAAAGTTAGTTTCTCTACTACTTTTGATGTTAAATCATTGCCTTGCTTAGTGCTTTACGATAAAAACCAAAGACTTATTGAAAAGATTAAAGGTCAAACAAAAGCAGAAACTTTGATAAAAAAATTACAAATTACAAACTAGGAAAGAGATTGCTTCGTTCCTCGCAATGACAAAATAATGACAATAAAACATATCGAAAAAACGCATACGCTACAATTGGATCAATCCGATTGTGGCGTTGCTTGTTTAATGAGTTTAGTAAAACTATATGGAGGCACTAATTCAATTGAGAAACTTCGTGAATTGAGTGGTACAACAAAACAAGGTACAACAATGCTTGGTTTGTATCAAGTAGCAAATAAAATTGGTTTTACAGCCGAAGGTTGTGAAGCTGATATAAATGCTTTGATTGAACACAAACAACCTGTTATTTTGCATGTTGTTATTGAAAATCAATTGCAACATTATGTTGTTTGTTATGAATTCCTCACCCCAGCCCTCTCTAAAGGAGAAGGAATGTTTCTAATAGGCGACCCAGCAAAAGGAGTTTATTATATTAACAAAAATGAATTAGACAAAATATGGATTTCAAAAAGTTGTTTAACGCTTGAACCTAATGAAAGTTTTATAAAAGCTGAAGTAGAAAAGAACTCACAACGACAATGGTTTTTAGCTATCTTAAAAGAAGATTATAAATTACTTTGGATTTCAGTTTTGCTAGGTGTTTTTGTTGCTGGTTTAGGGATGGCAATGTCTTTATTTTCACAGAAATTAATTGATGATATTTTGCCTTCGCATAACATAAAAAAATTAGTAGCTGGAATTGGATTATTGACTGTTTTATTATTAGCAAGAGTTGGAATTTCGGTTTTGAGAGAGTTTTTTTTGTTACAGCAATCTAAAGACTTTAATAACCGAATTAACAAAGATTTTTTTACTTCGTTGTTACAATTACCGAAACCATTTTTTGATACTCGAAAAATAGGTGAATTGGTTGCACGATTAAACGATACGCAAAGAATTCAACGAGTTATAAAACAATTGGCCAGTAGTTTAATAATAGATGTTTTAGTGGCTATTATTTCGATGGTTTTCTTATTTACTTATTCTTGGAAGCTGGGTTTAATAGCTTTGTTTAGTGTTCCTATTTATTTTTATATTATTTACAGAAGCAATAATAAGATTATTAACTCGCAAAAAGAAGTGATGCAGAGTTATGCTTTTAACGAAAGTAATTATATTAATACAATGCAAGGAATTGCAACAATAAAAAATGATAACAGACAAGATGTTTTTAATAAAACTAATGAAGTAATTTTTGCTAATTTTCAAGAAAAATTATTTAGTTTGGGTAAAATTAATATTACACTTTCTTGGCAATCTGGATTAGCAAGTGTTTTCTTTTTGATTGGTGTTTTGGTTTATACTTCAATTCAAGTTTTTAATAAAGAACTAAAGTTAGGAGAGTTGATGGCTATTTTAGGAATAGTTAGTTCTTTAATGCCGTCTATAGCTAATTTAGCTTTAGTAGCGATACCAATTAATGAGGCTAAAATTGCGTTTAATAGAATGTATGAATTTGCATCGATTGAAAAGGAAAAAGAAGAAGGAAAACCTTTAACAGAAATTAATTCAATTGCAATTCAAAATCTTTCTTTTCGATTTGCAGGAAGAAGCGAGTTGTTTACCAACATAAATTTAAATATTGAAAAAGGTAAATTTACTGCTATAGTTGGAGAAAGTGGGAGTGGTAAAAGTACTTTAGGACAAGTTTTACAACGTTTTTATAATTTTGAGAAAGGAACTATTATTGTAAATAATACTTTTCAGCTTAATGAAATTGAGTTAAAAAGCTATAGAAATTTGATTGGAGTTGTTCCGCAAGATGTAACTATTTTTAATGGAAATGTTGTTGATAATATTTTATTAGGACAAGTTGAAACTACTGAAAATAGTATGTCTTTTTTAACTGCTTTTGGTTTTGATGTCTACTTTAATCAATTACCACAAGGTTTGGCAACTATTCTTGGAGAGGAAGGAATTAATCTAAGCGGTGGACAAAAACAAATTATTGCATTGGCAAGAGTATTGTATAAAAAGCCACAATTTTTAATCCTAGATGAAGCTACTTCTGCAATGGATAGAAATACAGAAAATTTCACAATGAATTTATTTAAAAAAATTAAACCAAACTGCGCAATTTTCTTTATTTCACATCGTTTAAACGCTTTGAAAAATATTGCTGATGTGATTTATGTTTTAGATA
Organism: uncultured Bacteroidota bacterium; assembly: GCA_903838055.1. Classification (GTDB taxonomy): domain Bacteria; phylum Bacteroidota; class Bacteroidia; order Flavobacteriales; family Flavobacteriaceae; genus Flavobacterium. The sequence goes on from CAILWV010000051.1 coordinate 40,509, forward strand.
ATAAAACAATTACTCATTTTGGTTCACATAATGATTTAATGCAAAGTGATAATTTTTATAGTGATTATTGGAGAAGTTTTTAATTCTATTTTAATTCAAAATGTTTGTCTTATAGCCCCGATAGAAATGAAAACAAAAAAATGCTTCCAGTGTTTGGAAGCATTTTTTTGTTGTAATGGATAGCGGGAATTACCATTGGTGATAAAGCCCAAGCCATTTGCTTCTAATCTATAATATCAGTATCTTTTAGTTTGTCGTCTTTTATTTCGCTGTTGTGTAATTTGACAGGCTTGCTATTTTTACGCATTTTTATATTCAAAAACTCTACAAATAACGAGAAGAAAATGGCAAAATATAAATAGCCTTTTGGGATGCTTGAAACTTCTACATCATTACCAAAACGGAAGTGTGCCAGATGCGAACCTTCGGCAAGCAACATCACTCCAATTAGGATTAGGAAGGAAAGTCCTAGTATTTGGATGGTTGGATGTTCGTTTACGAATTTAGAAACGGGACCTGCAAAAATCATCATGATTCCGATGGAAATTACAATAGACAAAATCATTATTTCGATTGCGCCATCAGGACCAAAACCTCCTTGTGCTGGGCTTTTCATGCTAATCATTCCGATTGCGGTTAAAATACTATCAAAAGAAAAAACGATGTTTAGCAATGCAATTTGAAAAATAGCACTTGCTAATCCAGATACCGATTTATCTTTAGATCCTTCTTCTTCACCTTCCATTTTATGGTGAATTTCTGAAACGGATTTATATAGTAAAAACAATCCTCCGCCAAAAATAATTAGGCTTTGACCGGTAATATGCGCTTCAAATAATGCAAAATCAAGATGGAATAGCGTTTCTTGTAAACTTAAAACCCATGATATTCCAAAAAGTAAAACGATACGGAAAAACATTGCAAGAGTCAACCCTATTCTTCTCGCTTTTGGTTGCTCCTTTGCTGTCAACTTCCCAGAAACTATTGATAAGAAGACAATGTTGTCAATTCCTAAGATGATTTCTAAGAAGGTTAATGTTAATAGCGCTACCCAAGCATTTGGATTTGAAATTAATTCGGTCATTAGATGTTTAAAATTTAATTTGTAAAGTAGTTTTACGTAATTAATTGGTTTTTGTTACAGTTCCAATTTGTTTTTTAGATTCTCCAACAAAAGAATATTCAAAAGTATACGTTTTGCCTTTGGTGGTTAGGATTCGCATACTGATGGCTTTTCGTTCGGCCATATTTCTTGGATGTAATTTTTGAAGTACGAATTCATAATCGTTTACCCATCTCACACTCGCAGTATCCGTTCTACCATTGTAAGTTTCAATTTGAAGATTGTCAGTTCTTTCGAAAGTGGTAATTTCTTTTTTGCCGTTGCTTTCTTGCGTGAATACAAATTTACCTGTTTTAAAATCTTTCGGATTGCACTCTTGTTGTTTTTGGCAGGAGAAAAAAGCAAAAGAAATTAAAACATATTTTAATTTAGAAATTGAAATTGTCATTGAAATCATTATTTATCATTAAAAAGTGCATCCGTCATTGTTTTCAAACCTTTAAACGCAAAAAAAACAGATGCCAAACAAATTATGCATCCAATAATTAGTACTAAATAATGCCAATTGTTTTGTTTATTCATAAAAGCATTATACATGATGCTTGGGCCTATAAACATTAAGGGTAAGGCTCCGAAGAGGTATTTAACTCCTTTTGCTAATAACTCTTTGTTGGTTGCCATTTTTGGATTTGTTTTGTATTATAATTATTTGGACAGAAAACTTTCTACTGCTTTCCGAACACTTCCGTTTTGTTTCAGTAATTCGCTTGCCTTTTCATAAGACACTGGAATTTCTCCCATTATCATTTTCACACCGCGATCAATTAATTTATTATTGCTCAATTGCATGTCAACCATTTTGTTTCCTTTTACTTTTCCGAGTTGAATCATAGTAGCTGTAGAAATCATATTTAGCACCAATTTTTGAGCCGTTCCTGCTTTCATTCTAGAACTTCCTGTAACAAATTCAGGACCTACAACCACTACAATAGGAAATTGAGCTGTTAATGCTAATGGACTTCCTTCATTACATGTAATACAACCTGTAGTAATATTATTTTCGTTACAACGTTCCAAACCAGATATTACGTAAGGGGTTGTTCCAGATGCAGCAATACCAATTACAACATCATTTTCATTGACACTGAATTCTAATAGATCGCTCCAGGCATTGGTCACACTGTCTTCGGCATTTTCAACCGCTCTACGAATGGCTTTATCACCACCCGCAATAATTCCGTTTACTAAATCAAATGGAACGCCGAAGGTTGGCGGACATTCGGAGGCATCTACAATTCCTAATCTGCCGGATGTTCCCGCACCAATATAGAAAAGTCTTCCGCCCAATTTCATTTTCTCAACAACTTTAGTAACCAAAAGTTCTATTTGAGGTACTGCTTTTTCAACAGCAAACGGAACTGTTTTATCTTCGTTATTGATATTGAATAACAAATCGGCAACTGACATTTTTTCTAAATTGTCATGATTGGAGGATTGTTCTGTAGTTTTAATGAAATTCATGTCTTGCTCGCTAAGGCATTAAGGCGTAAATGTTAGATAATATAATGTTCAAATTTATGAAAAAATGCGTAATCAAAATGATATTTAAAGAATAATACTTTGTGACCTAGTGTCTTTGTGGCTATAAAAAACTCGCCAATACTATTCCTAATACAATCATTGATATTTTGGCAATATTGAATTTATGTCCTTCGCTACTTTCAAAAATAATAGTTGAAGAAATATGAAATAGTATTCCAATTACCACAGCAGTTATCTCAGTATAATAGTGATTTAATATAGGAAAAGTATCCGAAACAAAAGTTCCTAACGGTGTCATAACTGCAAAAGTTAACATAAATAAAAACAAGGCTGTTTTATTTAATTGAGCATGTATAAAAAATGTTGTAAGGATAATAGCAATTGGTAAATGATGAATTGCAATTCCTATTGCTAAATCATGATGATGTCCAACTGGAAAACCCTCCAATAATGCATGAATGCACAAACTAATAAAAAGCAACCAAGGCATTTGAGTCATTTTATCGTGACCATGAACATGACCATGTTCAGCGCCTTTAGAGAAAAATTCTAAAATTATTTGAAACAATATTCCAAGCATTATGAAAATTCCCACTTTAGGATTATTGCTTTCATAAACTTCCGGTAGCAAATGCATTACCGTTAAAGAAAGTAAAAAAGAGCCACTAAATGCCAAAAGCAATTTTAGATTTTTCTTGTCTTGAGGTTTTAACCATAGTGCAATAAAAAATCCCAAGAGAACGGATAATAAGGGTAATATGTAGTTCATTTTCTAAAAGTCTATATTCGATTCTCTAATTTCTTACTTAAAAATCATAATTAATCGTTCGCTGTCTTTTTTATGGTATTTTTTTAATTTGTAGTCGCCAAAAGTATCCAATAAATAAATTCCGGCTTCTTCCATCATTTGCGAAAAATCTTCAAGTGATAGCGCTCTTACTTTTTCAGTGTAGTGAAATTTTTGACCTTGATCTTCAAAATCAATTTCCTTGATAATATAACCATTATGCAAATAACGTTTCAAATGAAAATCAATTGTATCTACTGTTTTAGTTTCTTCAGCTACTAAATTATCCAATACAAAAGGAACGTTCATAAAGTCGATTACAGCAAACCCGTATTCCGAAAGGTTTTCTTTAATTGCAATTAAGGTTTTTAAATTATCCTCCTCCTTATCAAAATATCCAAAACTAGTAAAAAGATTAAAAATCGCATCAAATTTATCGTTTAATGGTTCTCGCATGTCGTGAACCTCAAAATGTAGAGTGTCATTTGCATTCTTATTTGCAACTTCAATGCTATTTTCGGATAAATCTACTCCAAGAACATCAAATCCTAATTGATTTAAATAAATGGAATGGCGCCCTTTACCACATGCTAAATCCAAAACTTTGGCATTTTCAGGTAAATTGAGATAATGAGTTAAATTATCCATGAAAACCTGAGCTTCCCGATAGTTTCTATCTTTATACAAAATATGGTAATATGAAGTATCAAACCAAGAGGCAAACCATGAAGATTCTTGATTGTTGATTTGAGAATGTTGATTTGAGATTTTTGACATTAATTCTTGTACATAAAATTCTTAACGTACAAATTTAGTGTATTTTTGCAAAAGTTATTCCAAGTTTGGAATTTAGTAAGGTGAAACTTAAAAAAACAAACAAAAATTTCACTATTCCAACCTTATTTTACAAGATTAGTAAAATAGTAAAGTTAGAAGTATTATTGGGTTTGATAGTAATTTAATTATTGAAATTGCAATTGATATTTGCAATTGATATTGATATTTAAAAATGGAAAATTTTAAAATGATTGCCAAAACCTTTTTTGGTTTTGAAGAAATACTTGCCAAAGAGTTGCAGCAACTAGGTGCTCAAGAAGTAGAAATAGGAACTAGAATGGTTGGTTTTAAAGGTGATAAAGGTTTTATGTACAAAGCCAATTTGTCGTTGCGAACTGCCTTGAAAATATTGAAACCCATTTATTATTTCCGAGCAAAAACCGATGCATTATTGTACAAAGGCATTCAAGGAATTGATTGGAGCAAGTATTTAAACGCTAATCAAACCTTTGTTATTGATACTACAATCCATTCGGAACATTTTAAGCATTCGCAATTTGTTTCGCAAAAAGCAAAAGATGCCATTGTAGATCAGTTTCGTGATAGAACTGGACAACGTCCTAGCGTAGATAAAGATTTCCCGGATTTAAGAATAAACATCCACATTGATAAAGACCAAATTTCGGTTGCGTTGGATACTTCGGGAGCATCCTTGCACCATAGAGGATACAGAACAGCAACCAATATAGCGCCAATAAACGAAGTATTGGCAGCAGGGATGTTACTGTTGGCAGGCTGGGAAGGAAAAACCGATTTCCTAGATCCAATGTGTGGTTCGGGAACTATTTTAGCAGAAGCCGCGATGATTGCTTGTAATATTCCGGCAAACATCAATAGAAAAGAATTTGCTTTCGAAAAATGGAACGATTGGGATAACGACCTTTTTGACCAAATTATTGATGCTTTAATGAAGCGTACTCGAGAATTCCATTTTTCGATAAAAGGTTTTGATAAAGCACCAAGTGCTGTTGAAAAGGCAAAAGCAAACATAAAAAATGCCAATCTGGATGATTATATAACCATTGATCAAAAGAATTTCTTTGATACCGAAAAAGAAACTTCGGGACCATTACAAATGGTTTTCAATCCACCTTATGGAGAACGTTTAGATATTGATTTAGAACGTTTTTACCGAGAAATGGGCGATACAATGAAACAACATTATCCTGGAACTAACGCTTGGTTTATAACTGCAAATCTAGAAGCTTTAAAATTTGTAGGATTAAAACCTTCTAGAAAAATTAAGTTATTTAATGGAAGTTTGGAAGCACGTTTGGTGAAATACGAAATGTACGAAGGTAGCAAACGAACAAAATTCCAAGTTGAAAAAGACTCAGAATAGCAAACAAAAAAGGATTATAGTTACAATCTAAAATACAATTATGTCTAAAAAAACAAAATCTTTTCTTTATAACCTTATAGGTTTCGCATTATTTTTCATTCCGTTACAATTGGTTTTAACGCGATTCACTAACTTAACTGGATTGTGGATTCCGATGACGGCTTTTGTTATCGGAACTATTTTAGCACCAAAGTTTCAAGCGATTCGAACCAAAGACGGAGAGAAATTATTTATGAAATGGCTTTTTATTAAAGGTGTGAAGGAGATTAAAAGTTAAATTCCTTTCAACCCATCAATCAAAGCATCAATATCCTCTTTCGTATTAAAATGACTAAAAGAGATTCGCAAACTTGGTTTTTTCAAATCTTCGTCTGCTAGAATTTCTGCTAAAACGTGGGATGGTTTTACACTTCCGCTTTGGCAAGCACTTCCACGAGAAACCGCAATGCCTTTCATATCTAAATTAAATAAAATCATGGCTGTTTTTTCTTCCGAAAAAGGCAACAAAACATTTAAGATATTATAAAAAGAAGCAACTCCATTGGTTTTTATTTCTGGAAAATTAGTTTGCAATAACGAAGAACAATAATTTTTCAATTCAGCAATATAGTTTCTTTCCGCATCCAAATGTTCATATGACAATTCTAAAGCCTTAGCCATTCCTGCAACTTGGTGCACTGCTTCGGTTCCTGCACGAAGTCCTTTTTCTTGTTCACCTCCAAATAAAAACGGTTGTAAAAGCATTCCTTTTTTAACATAAGCAAATCCAACGCCTTTTGGTCCGTGGAATTTATGGGCGCTAGCCACAATAAAATCGACTGGTAATTCGTGTAAATTGAATTCGGTTTTTCCAATAGATTGCACAGTATCACAATGAAAAAGAGCATGATGCTGGTGGCAAATTCTCCCTGTTTTTTCTAAATCTAACACAGTTCCTATTTCGTTGTTTACGTGCATTAAGGTTACTAAGGTTTTCACCTCTTTAGAAAGTAAATTCACCAAATGAGTTATATCAATAGATCCTGAAGGAAGTGTATTCACATAGTCAACCTCAATTCCGTATTGCTTTTGCAAATGCTTAACCGTATACAAAGTGGCATGGTGCTCTATTTTGCTTGTAATGATTCGTTTTATATTTAAATCTTTTACAGCACTATTAAGAATCCAATTCGTTGCTTCAGTTGCACTTGATGTAAAAATAATTTCTTGGGCAGCACAACCTAAAACTTTAGCAATAGACTTTCGGGAAGTTTCGATAATATTTTTGGCTCCTCTTCCAAAACTATGAGTAGAGGATGGATTTCCAAATTCATTTTGTAGCACTTGCATCATTTCAGATATCACTTCATCTCTAAGAGGAGTAGTTGCTGCATTATCGAGATATGTTTTTTTCATGTTTGCTTTTTTTATTTATTATTCCAAAACCCAGAACCCAAGACCTAAAACCTATTTAACGTTTTGCTTAAAATAAACCTCAGTTGCTCCCAAACCATATTTTTGATAATTGGCATCTTGAAATGAAATTCCGTCGTATCGTTTTAGCATAAAATCGAGTTCTGCTTTCAAAACGCCTTCACCAACACCATGGATAAAAACAATTTTTGGAATTCGATTTTTTAATGAAAATTCTATATGTCTTTTAGCAGTATCTGTCTGAATTGTTAAGATGTCAAAATTGCTCATTCCTTTATAATTTTTCACTAATTTTTCAATGTGTAAATCAAATTCCGGAACACCTTTTTCAATTTTATCTGACTTGAAAGTTGGAAGATTTTGTTTTTTTTGTGGCTGAATGTCAATACTTTTATTAACTAATGTTTCACTTCTAATAATGTAATTTAAATCGCTGGAATTGTTTATTTTAACTAATTCGTTGACAAAATAAGTCATCACAAATTTATCTGTTGTTTCAATAGTTACTTCGTTGTTTTTTACCGCAACCACTACCCCATCAATCGCTTCGTCCAACACCGAAACTATGTCGCCAATATTAAATTTCTTCGTTGTCATCTTCGGTATCTTTAGGTGGAATTTTAGAGGATAATTTTATCATTCCGAACATAAAAACTACAAGAGCTAAACAGGTAATTATCACATTAGGTTTTGCTGTATTTTGCTCGTAGAATGCAATAAAAATTGCAACAATCATTATTAATAATAAAAACTTTTTCATAGAAGTTGTTTTAAAAAATCAAAAATAGAAAACTTAATTTAGATAGATGTGTTTTAAAAATTTATTTGTAAAATTGTAGATAATAATTTCACAATGGAAAAATACATGTTACCCTGCATGTTCAAAAAAATATTCGGAATAGATTGCATAGGATGCGGAATACAGCGTTCTCTTAGTTTATTAATGAATGGTGATTTTGCAAAAGCGTTCACTATGTTTCCAGCTATTTATACTACAATTTTATTCTTTTTATCAATTGGATTTTACTTAATAGATCCCAAGCATAGAAATCCTAAAATGGTTATTTTTTTTGCAATTAGTAATGCTGTTATTATGATAACTTCGTATGTTTACAAAATGAAATTTCTATTCTAACTATAATCTTTAAAAAATGGAAAACCAAAAATTACCCAATGCTACCGCTGTAATAGTCCTCGGAATTTTATCAATTTTAACTTGTTGTTGTTATGGCTTATTTGGTTTAGCTTTAGCAATTATCGGCATGTATTTAACGCATAATGATTTAAAAATCTACAACGCTGCACCAGAAAGATATATAAACTTTCAACAGTTAAATACTGGCAAAATATTATGTATAATAGGCATCGTGTTGAATGCAATTATGCTTTTATATTTTATTTGGATAATTAAAATGATTGGATTTGAAGCCTTGCAAGACCCCGTATTACTTCAAGAAAAACTAAAACAATTGCAAAACTTATAGAATAGGAGTCACATTCGAGCGATAGAAAAACCGAAAAATGAGTAAAAAAAAATTGAAAGAATTATTATTTTTAGTTATATTGCCAATGATTTTGGGATTACTTATATATATTTTATCTAGAACAAATTCAATTTATTTTCTTAAAACTATAAATTTAAAAATTGACAAACTGAATTTTGATTATTGGATAAAATATAATTTACCAGATGGATTGTGGGCGTTTTCAATAACATCTTTAATTCTTATAATTTGGAATTGGAAAATAAATTTTGAACTATTAACTTGGATTATAATTTTAACTTTTTGCTCAATATTATTAGAATTGAAATTTGGAACATTTGATGTTTTTGATATCATTTTTATATTAATTGGAATTTTAACACCTTTCATATATACATTAAAAATTAATTTTAAAAAACAAATCTCATGAACAAAAAAACTTTCAAAATGACTAAAAATTTATTAACTGCAATTGCAGTAAGTTTTTTTATGTTTTTAGCAATTTCATCTAGCGAAGATAAAACTGATGCAAAAGATGGAGGAACTGAAAATGTTGCAGAAAATGCAAAAAAGGAAAACTGGAAGTATTCCGAAGAAGAAAACAAAATGGAAGGTACAAAAGAATTTTACGCAACGAATACCTCAACAAATAAGATAGAATTTGAATTTCCTTATGATGGTGGATCAACATTTGACTTATTAGTTAGAAATTTAGGAAAAGAAAACGAAGTTGTTTTAACAGTTTCTAAAGGACAATTTATGACAAGTATTGGCGGTAGTGAAAACTTAAAAGTGAAATTTGACGATGAAAAACCTATGAATTTTTCTTATAATTCCGCTGATGACGCAAGTATGGATGTTGTTTTTTTAAATAATTCAGCAAAATTCTTGAAGAAACTGAAAACTGCTAAAAAAGTAATGATTGAATGTACATTTTTTAATGCTGGAAGTAAAGTAATTGAGTTCGACGTCGAAGGTTTGAAATGGACTAAATAAAAAGCGAACATCTTAATAGCTGTTTCGTGGAATTGGAAAAAGCAAAGTTTAAAGTTGGTTATTTACTCCATAGATTTGGCTAACCAAATCCCCAACTGATTCTAAGCCACGAGACGATAGCATAAAAAAACCTTCTACATAGACTGCACCCAAAAGTTTAGACAAATTTATAATTAATTTTGATAATAATGAGTTCGATATTTTATCGGACTCATTTTGTTTAAATTTGATTTGATTCTTTCGTTATTGTAATATCTTATAT
>CAILWV010000052.1 GCA_903838055.1 uncultured Bacteroidota bacterium
GCATCAATTTCTCAGAAAACCGTTTTCTATAACTTGAAAAGCTTGTTTTTAAGCCTTTCCTTTTTTGCAAAACTCAACTTAAATCCAAAAATTAACCTCGCTTAAATTGACTTAAACGAGGTTTAATTTTATTCTTTTTTTTGAAATTTTACTTTTTAGGAGAGTTGCGCAACAGCTACCCGTGTTAGCAGTAGTTGTTATTACTCTCGTTAAATTATCACTTTCAAATTTAAGCATTGTGAAACTTTTTAAAAAACCACACTTTCAATAAGTCTGCAGTAAGTATATATACTGCTACAATAGTTAGCATTGCTCCTAAGTTTAGAAATGGCAGAGGTGTCAAGCCAACATGATTAGCAAATGGTAAATAAGGTAACCCAAGTGTCAATACTAATCCCACAATACTTAAAATGAAAAGAGATTTACCGGGTTTGCTTTTGAAAAAGTTTTTGTGTGTTCTAATGATAAATAAAATAAACAACTCAGTTAAGATTGATTCAATAAACCAGCCCGTTTGAAATGCCGATTCTTTTACTTTTAAAACGTATAAAAGTGTAAGAAAAGTTATTACATCAAATACAGAACTATGGATGCCGAATATTACCATGTAGTTGCGAATAAATTTCAAGTCCCATTTGCCTGGTCTGTCTAATTGTTCCTGGTCAACATTGTCAGAGGCAACTGTGAGATAAGGAAAATCGGTTATAAAATTCATCAATAAAATTTGTTTGGGCAACATGGGTAAAAATGGCAATAGTAATGAGGCAATAGCCACGCTAAACATGTTTCCAAACGTAGAACCTGTGTTGATGAAAATGTATTTCAACGTATTTGCAAACGTTTTTCTTCCTTCCTTAATCCCATCTACCAAAACCATTAAATTTTTTTCCATCAATACAAAATCGGCTGCTTCTCTTGCAACGTCAACTGCATTCTCTACTGATATTCCCACATCCGCTGCGTTGATAGCGGAAACATCATTAATGCCATCGCCAATATATGCAACAGTATATGATTTTCTTAGCACCAATATGATTCTTTCCTTTTGTTGTGGCTCAACTTCTGCGAAAATATGCGTATGTCTTACCAAATGATTTAAGGCTTCCGGACTAGTTTTAAAAACTTCTGCACCCGTTAAAATTTTAGGATTAGTAATTCCTATTTTTAAAGCAATGGATTGAGCAACGTTTTTATTGTCGCCAGTAATTATTTTTAAACCGACATTCAATTTATGCAGTTCGCTTATAGTTTGAACAATTCCATCTTTTATAGGGTCTTGCAGTAAAATGAAACCCGCAAATATCATTTCAGACTCATCACTTTTTTTGATAATGTTTACTCCAATATTTTTATAACAAATCCCTATGGCTCGCAGTCCATCAAAGCCGTATTGTTCAAATCTTTTTTCTAATTCAGGTTTATGTAATTCAATATCTTCAATAGTATCATTGTCTAATTTTATCTTGGAACAGATTTCAATTATTTGAGTAAATGCTCCTTTGGTAGTTAGTATGTTTTCAGTTTCCGTTTTCACGGCAATACTTAATCTTTTGCGAAGGAAATCATAGGGAATTTCACCTAATTTTTCGGGTAAACTTTTTGCTTCCAATTTTAAAAGTTTCAATGCATCATCAATGGGATTTGAATAACCACTTTCAAATGAGGCATTCCAAAAAGCCAATTGCTTCACCAGTTCATTTTCTTGTCCTAAACCATTTACCAAGCCAACAATTTTAATACTCCCTTCCGTAATAGTTCCTGTTTTGTCGGTGCATACCAGGTTTACTTCACCTAAATTCTGAATAGACGCTAACTTTTTTACGATTACTTTTTTTTCCAACATTCTTTTTGCACCGGCACTCATCGCAATGGTAGTAATTGCAGGCAGCAGTTCTGGTGCCATACCAACCGCTAATGCTAAGGCAAATAGTGCTGACTCTATCGGACTTTTATGATTGATTAAATTGATAACCAAAATAAAAACAGAAAGCACTAAGGTGATTTTCATAAGAAAAAAACCAAAGTCTTTTATACCTTTTTCAAAAGTGGTTTCCACATTTTTGGATGCACTTTGAGCAATGTTTCCAAATATGGTATTGTTGCCTGTTTGTATCGCTAAGGCTTTTGCATCTCCACTCACAATATTTGTTCCTTCCCAAAGACAATTGATTCTTTTAGACAGTTCTGTGTTCTCTTCTAATTTCCCGGCTTGTTTTCTTACAGGATAAGATTCACCTGTTAGACTAGCCTCATTGGAATGTAACTCGTTACTCTCCAAAATCAGGCAGTCGGCTGGTATCATATCACCAGCTTTGAATAGAATAACATCACCTGGAACTAAGTTGGAAGAATCTATTGCTATAGTTTTATTATCTCTGATAACATTGCTTTTCAACGAAATCATTGATTGCAATTTTTCAACTACTCTGCTTGCATTTCTTTCTTGAAAAAAGCTTAGTAAACCTGTAGAAACTACGATAAAAAGTATGATAAAAACATCTGAAGTATCGCCAAGGAATGCAGAGAGTATAACTGCACCAATCAATAAAAGCATCAAAGGACTTTTAAATTGATTGATAAATAATTTTATATCTTTTTTGAAACGAGATTCAATTTTTTTATGATTGCCTGAATTACGCAAGAGGGTATCTGCATCTTTTTGAGATAACCCTTTGTCAGAACTAGATAATTTCAGAAACCAATAATTGGTGTCAAATTGCCAAAATTTATTTTCAGTAGTTACTTGCATAGGGTTTGTTCTTTATTTTATTTGTCATTCACCATGATGCTTTCAAAGTAGCTATAATTCTTTATTGTTGTTCTGGTTCGTTACAATTACTGCTAACGTGTCGCCGCTTCACGAAGTTGCGGATTTTCAACACTTTCGATTACAAATATAGACAAATTTTAGTTTCAAAAATTACCAATTCTGATAAATCCCAAACCCCGCAATCTTGCAAAGCATCTATGTAAAAGCATAACTTTGAGTTTCCTAAAAACGAAGTTTATGCAATTACATGATGCCTTAACAATTCCAAAGATATTCATTGGATTAGACATTCACAAAAAAAGTTGGACCGTTTCTATTCAAACGGATTTA
>CAILWV010000053.1 GCA_903838055.1 uncultured Bacteroidota bacterium
GCATCAATTTCTCAGAAAACCGTTTTCTATAACTTGAAAAGCTTGTTTTTAAGCCTTTCCTTTTTTGCAAAACTCAACTTAAATCCAAAAATTAACCTCGCTTAAATTGACTTAAACGAGGTTTAATTTTATTCTTTTTTTGAAATTTTACTTTTTAGGAGAGTTGCGCAACAGCTACGGCTGTTGGCAGATGGCTTTTAATAAATTTTCTCTATTATTCCTGTTATACAACCTTTACATACTTGCAATTCAGAATTTCGGTTTTTTATATGTTCAATTTTTTTCAAGATTTCCTTGGTAATTTCTATTTTCTTTTCAATCAACATATTAAATCCTAAAATTGCGAATGATTGATTTTCACAGTTAAAGTTTGACAACATATTTTCTAAAACGCTAATATTTTCTGCTTTTACGATTTTTGTTAATTTGATTCCTTCTTCAGTTATTGGCAAACCATCTCCACAATACATTGCATAGGTTTGATTTTGAGAAATTTCTATAATTAAATCTTTAGTTTTCTTTTTAGAATTGTAAAATTGATTTCTTAAACTTACGTAAATTTTGAGTTTATTTTTATTAAACGCTTGATAAGTATATTTTTTGAAATATTCTGTCTTTAGAGACTTTAGATATATTGAATCATTTTTTGTAATTAAGTCAATTTGATATTCGTATAAGTCAAAGAAAACTCTAATTCTATTATGATTGAAATCAAAATCAATATTACGATTCAGAAAGTAATCAACATAATTATTTCTTTTATCGTTAAAAGTCATTTTCATTGAATCAAGTTTTACTTTTAGTTCAGTCAAACTATTTTCACTAGAAATAATATTTTTCAGTTTCAAATAATTTTTCTCAGCAAATTCAACTTGAGAATATATTTTAATAGCGAAAAGAAATAGTAATATTAAAAACGTCTTTTTCATCGTGATTTTTTTAAGCTTTCTGCCAACGTTTCCTTGCTAGAGCTTGTGGCGGCTTATGGAAAGCTTTTTTTCCATAACCGCCCAAGCGAAGTTATGAAAAGTAAACGAACAATTTACCGCAAAACTAGCCATAAGTTTTAGCAAGTGTTATAGGAAGCCCAAATTATGTTTTATATTTTCACAAAACTTTTTAGTATTCCATTGAGCGGTTAGGAGTTTTCTTAAAGCACTCGAGAGTTTTCTCAAATGGGTTGGTAGTTTTCTCAGTCGGGTTAGGAGTTTTCTTAAAGCACTCGAGAGTTTTCTCAAATGCGTTGGTAGTTTTCTCAGTCGGGTTAATAGTTTTCTTAAAGCACTCGAGAGTTTTCTCAAATGGGTTAGGAGTTTTCTCATTTGGGTTAAGAGTTTTTTTAAAGTACTCGAGAGTTTTCTCTAAAATGTTTTGAACTTTTAAAACCATTCAACATTCTATTCAATGTCAGTATTATTTTTCTTTTCAATGACTTCTTTTATTTTGTAAAACAAAGAAATACTGAAAAATATAATCATGATGACTTGATAAATTCTAATATTAGAATAGCCTATTTTAAAAACGTCATATAATAAACCTAAAATCGCTAGTATATAACCACAAATTAAAAAGTAATTGTACTTTATGTTTTTCATTTTATTTACATTTTTTACCTGCTTGTTTTCAACCCAGCTCGTGAAAATGGGTTTCCTATAACTAGTATATATGCGAAACAATTATTCGCCTATCTACCCTTTTTGGGAGATATAGGCGAATAGCAGCTTCGCTTCGTAAGCCAAACATACAAAAAAATATTATAAATCATCAAATGGGCTTTTTACACAAATAACAAAACCAGTAATGGGATTATCAATCCAGCCAATGCCAATTTCCAACCTCTGTTCTTGAAACTAAATTTACCTGCAGGAATCATTATGGCTCCCGTAATAGCAATTGATATTAAGGATATTCCAAAAATATCTCCGTAATAAATCCACCAGTTGGAAGTGTTTTTATGCAACTTCATCATCGAACTAACAATTGGTGTTTTAATAAAAGTAGTGATCTCGCCTTTTCCTGTTTTTAAATCTATTTCAATATCATTCTTTTCAAAGGATATCCTAAGTTTGCCATCGTCTAATTTTTGTCTACGAAATTTATCTTCAACACCTAATTTTTTTCCTAACTCTTCGGCATATGCATCGGTAACTTCACTTTCTTGTGGTACTTTAGCTACAATTAATCTGGTTTCGGTAGTGTATTTTTCGGCATGAAAACTGTCGCGGTGGTTCATCAAAATTCCCGACAGTGCAAACGAAATAATTAACCCTATATAAAAATAACCTAAATCTCTATGTAGTCCTCTAATTTTTTGTTGTTTCATGATTTCAAAAGCGTTGTTATGGGTTTCTATTTTGTTAATACTTACCTTTTATTATATATGCCTGCCAATATTTCGTGTAATTTTATAATTGTTCAAAAAAAGCCATCTCAAATTTTATTTTGAGACGGCTTCATCTATCCTAATCGAATTAATAAATTACTTCGCCAATTGGCTAAATGCAATCCCTTTATTTTTCAAAAGTAAAGCTACTATAATTTAATAGTCTTAAAATTATACTAAATTTTACTACAACATAAAATCTTATTTTTTATCACCTAGCTTCATGCTAGAACTATTCAAACCAATTAAAGAATTAAATTAACATTTTATTCGTTTCGATTAATTAGTAGCGCAACATAAGGCATCTTAGCAATGGTATTTCCTGCTTTCGTCTTTAGTCTCGTTTCCTGCCTTCACGAGAGCTACCGCCTCAATCAGGGCTATTTTCGGATGATTTAGAAAGAATTCCAATTCCAAAACAACAACTATTATAGTACAACATAGTTCCCAACAAAAGACATACCCTAATTAAACAGTTACTCGTTCCCCTCTCCTTTGGAGAGGGGCTAGGGGTGAGGTCCTTTTAAAAACCCCACCAAACAAAAAAAACTTTAACCAACAACCCCCACAAAACCAACACATTAAAAAATACTTTTAAAAAAGGGATATAAAACCCTTGTGAGAGTAAAAAAGAATAGTACTTTTGCACCCGCATTAAGGCACACGTTCATTACCAACTCGGCATAC
>CAILWV010000054.1 GCA_903838055.1 uncultured Bacteroidota bacterium
AACAAATATATAATCATTAATGATTAATTACAAATATTGCTATAATATCAATTCCTAAACCAAATAACCAGCCAGTCCAAACCTTTTGTTTTTTTATTTTTTTTGCTTTAGATGTGTAACCATTATAGTAATCTGGTTTTTTGATCAATTCTATACTCGGATAATCTAAATTTGAAACATCAGGTTCTACAGAAGACGTTGCTATTGCTGGCACTAAACCAAGTAAAGGAGTTAATAAAACAGATGTTACTATAGTTCCAGTTTGAGCTGATTTGTATCCTTTATAATACTTAAAAGCATCATTTTCCCCTTGATGATATAAATCAAATGAATTACTAGAATTATTTAAAGGCTCTTGATTAAAAATATCTTTATTCCCATTTTTATATCTAATTATTAAAATTTCTTGTTTTAATAATGAATAAATTGGACCGTCTTGATTATCAAAATTTTGATATTTTATTTCAGAAATACCTACTTCTAATATTTTAGCTTTAATATCTTCTCCAGTTTTTTTTGTAATTAAATCTTGAGAAAATAATATATTAGAAGATATTAAAATAATACTGATAATTAAACTATTTAATTTCATTTTTTTTCAATATTTAAAATTTGTATCCAAATGACAATTGAAAAACAGAATTTTTGTATGAACTGTACTTATAGATTTCAACTAAACCTAAATTATATCTTGCGTCAATAATTATGTTATTTACTGACAACCCTACACCAAAATCAATATCAATATCAATGTTTTTGTTAGAATTGCTTGATTTTGAAGTAGCTAGAAATCCAATTTGAGGACCTAAAATAAAATTAAATTCATCACTAACATTAAATTTTGCCAATATTGGAACATTAATATAATCCAATGTAACTATTTTTGAACCTGATATTGCTGGACCAAAATAATCTGTTTGTAATTGATAAGTATATTTATATCCTTGTTCAGAGAATTGTAATTCTGGTTGAATTGAGAAAGATTTATTAAACTTATATTCCAAAAACCCACCTATATTATAACCAATTATATTTTTAGTATCACCTCTTGTAACATTTGCATAATTTAGTCCTCCTTTAATTCCAAAACTAACACTTTTATCAAAAGTTAGTTTTGATTGTATAGGTTTTATTTCATTACCTAACTTTTCATTAGCAACCAACAATGGTTTGTTTTCATTTTTATTTATGTTATTTATTTTAGATTTTTCATCTATTACTTGATCATCAGAAAAAATATCTTTATTTCCATTTTTATATCTTATGATTAAAACTTCTTTTTTTAACAATGAATAAATCGGACCATCTTGATTATCAAAGTTTTTATATTTTATTTCAGAAATCCCTACCTCTAAAATTTTAGCTTTAATATCTTCTCCATTTTTCTTTGTTATTAAATCTTGAGAATAAGATATGCCTGTACAAAATATTGAAAATAAAAAATAAAATAAAATGTTCTTCATAATGATTAAAAAAATAAAATTTTAACAAAATTAGTAATTTCTTCATTAGAAAGATCATTAATACACTAATTATTTTAAATTAAATAAATTGCATTTTTTAATTAACATTTTTAAAACATAAATAAGCAAACTTGAAATGAATAGCTGATTGGCTTCTGAAAAATTTAATCAAAAAAAAACTCCAATTTCTTGGAGTTCTAATTTCTTATTTTTTAACGACTAATCTAAATCCCTCACCGTGGATATTTAGAATTTCTACGTTAGGATCTTCTTTTAGGTACTTACGAAGTTTGGCAATATAAACGTCCATACTTCTAGACGTAAAGTAGTTATCATCTCTCCAGATTTTTGTAAGCGCTAATTCTCTTGGCATTAAATCTTCTACATAAACAGCTAACATTTTAAGCAATTCATTTTCTTTAGGCGATAATTTTATTGGCTCATTACCAGGAAAATTAAGAAAACGCAATTTAGAATTCAAATGGAATTTACCAATTTGGAATTCGAATTGTACATTTTCTGGTTTAACTTCAGAAGATTTTCGTTGCATTATTGCTTTGATTTTCATCAATAAAACTTCCGAATCGAAAGGTTTATTTAGATAATCATCGGCACCAACTTTATATCCTTTAAGGACATCTTCTTTCATTGTTTTAGCTGTTAAGAAAACGATAGGCACTTCTTTATTCTTATCGCGAATTTCTTTAGCTAGTGTATATCCGTCTTTGTAGGGCATCATGACGTCTAGAATACACAAATCATAGGTGTCTTTTTTGAATTTTTCAAAACCTTCCATACCATTTTTTGCCAAAGTAACATCGAAGTCATTTAGCATAAGGTAATCTTTAAGAATTGCACCAAAGTTTTGGTCGTCTTCTACTAATAGTATTTTTTTGTTTTCTAGTTCCATAATGTATTAATTTATCAATGGTATTTTAATAATAAATGTGCTTCCTTTTCCTTTTTCGCTTTCTACGAAAACTTGACCGTTGTGGTCTTCAACAATTCTTTTTACATAGGCAAGGCCCAATCCGTGACCTTTTACATTATGTATGTCGCCTGTATGCTCTCTATAGAATTTTTCGAAAATTCTTTTTTGAGCTGCTTTTGTCATTCCTGATCCTTGGTCTTTAATTTTAATGAGAATAAACTCATTTACATTCTCTGTATAAACATCAATAACGGGAATATCAGGCGAATATTTTATTGCATTATCTAATATGTTTACCAAAACATTGGTAAAGTGAACTTCATTTAATAAAGCCGAAGTTCTATTAGCATTGAAATGTGTTGTTATACTTCCTTGTCGATCTTCAGTAATTAAATGAACATGGTCAATTGCATGCTCAATAACATCTTGAACATTTTGAGAATCTTTGGAAATATCTAATTCTTTTTTCTCTAGTTTAGAAATCCTAAGTACGTTTTCCACCTGAGCGTGCATTCGTTTATTCTCATCACGAATCATTTGCAAATAACGTAAAACCTTTTCTTTATCATCAATAACCTTTGGGTTTTTAATAGCATCAAGAGCCAAATTGATAGTCGCAATTGGAGTTTTAAACTCATGCGTCATATTATTGATGAAATCCGTTTTAATTTCTGAAATCTGACGTTGTTTTATTAATTGGTGCAAAGCGTTAGCATAAGCAATAATAATAATCAATGTAAAAATGATAGACAATAATGTAATTCCCAAAATTTCAGAAAACAAAAATTTCTTTTTTTGAGGAAATGACACCAATAACATATACTTATTATTCCCATCATTATCAATAAAAACAGGAATTGAATAACTTGAATACTTATCGTAAGAAAAATGTTCCGATTTTATTTTAGTTGCTAATCCATTGCTGTAAATATCAAACTCAAATGGAGTTTTCACACCATATTCAATCAATTCATTTTCAAGCAACTTTTGGAGCATTTCTTTAGACACTCGATCTTGAATAGAATAGTTTGCAGCAATATCTTTGTAGGCAATCTCAAATTGAGCGTTTTCAAGGATATCTATACTTCCAGACTTTTCATTAGTAATATCTGGAGTTATTTTATTTTGAATTCCAGGATTATCTAAAGAGTTGTTATTAAAAATCTCTGTTTTACGTTTTGCAGTATAACTTTTTATTTTTATGCTATCTGTTTTATTATCAAAGAACGTTGAAAAAATATCATAATCTTCTGATATTATGCTATTAGAATAGATTATTGTTTCATTGGTTTTGGCATTACGTTGGTAATAACCATACTCTAACAAATCAGTTTTTAAAGGTGCTTTACCGGTGCTATCTTTAAGTTTTTTGTACTTGTTGTAGAAAGTATATTCCTCTTGTTTTTGCAATTTTTGAGATACATTTCCTAATACTTGTTTTACATGAAACCTAAACTGTTCTTCGTTATTTTCAAGAGAGGTATTGAACCAATAAACTTGAACGAAAATTATCCCCAATAAGGATAAACTCATTAACAAGACCAATAACCTAAAAACAAACTTATTCATCATTCAAATTTAATATTTTAACATTTACGCTGTTAATTTATTAACCAAACATTAACATTGCACACAATTATTACTTTTCTTTCAATAAATTAAGCAATGTATCCATTTGAATTTTAGTCTGTTCCAAATCTTCATTTGTAATTATATAGTGACTTTTTGCAATGCGTTCTTCATCTGACAGTTGGTTCTTTATGCGTTGCAGAACTTTTTCTCTAGTAGTGTTATCCCTTTCTAGGACTCTAGCTATCCTGGTTTCTATAGGTGCGGTTACAGTAATAATGGTATCACAATCTTTATAACTTCCGCTTTCAAAAAGAATTGCTGCTTCTTTAACAAGGTACGGAAAATTATTGTTGTTCACAACCCATTGATCAAAATGTTTTTTTACAGCTGGATGCACAATTGCATTAAGCTGTTTTAATTTATCTGGATTATTAAAAACAATTGCAGCAAGTTTATCACGATCTAAAGAGTTGTTTTCTCCTACTATTTCAGATCCAAAAACAGCAGCAATTTGACTAATTATTTCTGGAAATGCCATCACTTTCTTTGCTTCAATGTCGGAAATATAAACCGGAACTCCTTTTGATTGAAAATAATTAGCTACAGTAGTTTTTCCGCTACCAATTCCACCTGTTAAACCAATAATCTTTGGCTTTACAGGAGTAGTATTTTCTATTAAAGCTTTTTTTATTTCAGGAATATTAGATTCCTTAACTTCAACTTTTGTATTAATGGTAGTTTCTGAATTAGAATTTACTTTAAAAAATAATTCAGGAAATGCAATTTGAGGTTGTTGTCTTAGAAAAAATATTTTGAAAAAAGACTCTATAAATCCAAAACCATATCCGAAAAATTGTTTCCAAACTGCAACTATAGAAAGTAATCCAATAACAGGATTTCTATTTTGAAAACTTGAAACAATAAAAATCAAAAGAAAATACAAGAAATATAATTTCAAAGCCCAATCGAATAATGCAAAAAGTAATACAAATGATATAATTAATCCCAACACAAATATAGTTGGAAACCAAAATGTAACTTTACTATACTCGGGATACCATAAGTTTAATATTGGTCTTGCTTTACCAAATTTAGAAACTTGAACACTAAACTTTTCCCAATCAATTCTTCGCTTATGATATACAAATGCCGAAGAAAACAATCTGGTTTCATATCCTAACTTCCATAATCTTATAGACAAATCCGGGTCTTCACCTGGATGGATATTTCCGAAACCATTAGAATCTAGAAATGCTTTTTTGGAGATTCCCATATTAAAACTTCTCGGCTGGAATTTGCTTATCTTTTCAGAACCTCCTCTTATTCCTCCTGTAGTTAAAAAGGAAGTCATGGCAAAATTAATTGCTTTTTGAATATTAGAAAATGATTTTAGTGCTTTATCGGGACCCCCAAAACAATCTACATAATTGGAATTAAGTTCTTTTTCTACTTCTGATAAATAGTGATCTGGAATAATACAATCGGAATCGAAGATGATAAAATAATCACCTTTGGCTTTTTTCATTCCGTAATTTCTAGAATCGCCTGGTCCAGAATTAGATTTAAAATAATAAGAAATATTTAAACTATTGGAATATTTTGCAACAACCTCTTCACAGGCAATAGTGGAGCCGTCTTCTACAATAACAATTTCATATTCTCCTTTATAGGAGGATTGGAGTAAACTTTCAAGTAGTTCGTTTATTTCGTCGGGTCTATTATAGACAGGAATAATAATTGAAAAATACATTCGTCAAAAAATTTTAACAAATATACTCTTTCTATAAAAGAAAAGTCCCGCCGAAGCAGGACTTTTAATAAAAATATATAAATTTCAATTATTCTTTAATCACTTTTATTGTTTTAACTTGATCATCTGAAGTTACTTTTACTAAGTAAGTTCCAGAAGAAAGTCGAGACATATCTATTTGACCTTGAGTTTCATTCATACTTTTAACTAACATTTCTTGTCCTAATAAATTAAGAACTTGAATTTTAGAGATAGTTTGTGAATACGATAAATTCAATACATCTTTAACTGGATTTGGATAAAAAGTAAAACTTGAATCAGTAAAAGAGTTTGTTGCTAAAGAAGCATCATATGCTGATAATTGAAACTCCCCATCCACTCCACTTGTAGAACTGTAGGTCCAAACCCCAATATATAAAGTACTTCCTGGTGTAAGAGCTGATAATGTAACTTTAGAGAAAAAGCCATTTCCAGTATCATCATCACAACCAACTTCCGTTAAAGAACCACAAGTACCACTAAACACCGTTAATACTGAATCCGTCATAGTAGTTCCGGTTGTAGCATCCGTTTCAACAGTTAATGTTCCTGAAGCAGGTACAACAACTTTATACCAAACATCACTTTTTCTATTTGTTTGACAAGAATAAGTCAAACCAGCAGTTGTAGTTCCGCCAATTGTGGTACCAGTAACAGGAGAGTCAGCAAAAACAGAACCAGGAACAATTGAAATTGCATTTGTACAATTATCATTATTTGGTGGAGTTGCTGGTGTTGTAAATGAAATAGTAACCCAAGCACTACTTGAATTAGAAGAACATTTCGCTCTAACATGAAAATAATAAGTTGTTAAAGGAGTTAATGATGTTGCTGTATAGGTAATTGCACTAATAAAAGTACCTGAAATTAAAGGGTCAGTAGATGTAGAGTCTAATACATACTCATATCCTGATGGATTTGAAACCGAAGCTGCCCAAGTAAAATTAGCGGTAGTATCTGTAACTCCAGAAACCGCTAAAGGAGTTGGTTCAACACAACTTGGAAGTGGTTCCCAAATTACATCATCAATTAATACACTATTAGCAGGATCACCAGTATGTCTAAATGCTAATACTTGGTTAGACCCTGGAGCAGTTCCTAAAATTGCTGAAAAATAATCATATACAGAGGTTGAAGTTGTTGTAAATGATTGAAGACTAACAAAACTTAAATCATCAGAAGGATTTGTTAAATATCCAACTTCGATAACACCTCCAATAGTAAAATTACTTCTAGCTCTAAAACGAAGTCTATGGGTTCCATCACCTGCATTTGAAACAGGAATCATAGAAACAACACTTAAACTTGTTGTACTCCAACTTGCAAAATACAAATTATTAGGTGGTGAAGTTGTAGTTGTAGAGGTTTGTACATTAGCACTACCACCCGTTCCTACCTTTGCCCAACAAACAGGCAAAGCTAAAATACCATCGAAATCTTCAGTAAAATCTGTTACAGCGTTACATAAAGTTGGAAAACTCAATACAGAACTCCATCCTGAAGTATCTGTTGCACTACAAATTGATCTAACCCAAACATAATAGTTTGTAGCAGGTGTTAAACCTGTTAAGCTTGTTGATGTTACACCAGGTGCTTCTCCTGCAGTAGCTGGATCTGATGGAAGTGGAGTTGTACTAGATGTTGAAATATAATATTCATATCCAAAAGCGGGATCTGTAACCGAAGTAGTCCATGATACAGTTGCAGAGGTAGTAGTAAGATTAGAAACAGTTAAATTAGTTGGTGCGATACATGTTGGAGGTATCCCACAAATTACATATCTAGTTCTACATACAGATTCTGCACCACAAGCTCCATCATCTAAATGAGTATAAAACCAAATATCACCACTTACTGTAGAAACCCATGAAACACTACCTGTACCAAAAGTTTCTGCTGTAGCTCCTGAATCAGTGCTAATTGTAACTATATCCGTTGAAACTGAACTTCCAAAAGTATAAGTTTCACCAGCAGTTACAGTCACTACTGAATATTCACTTGCATAACCACAGGTTGTAACACTATTATGAACTAATCCATCACAAACAGGAATAGTATATGTGTTAGATGGATATTGCCCATTCACCGACGTTAAACATTGTGCAGACATTAAGGATGTAAATCCTAACATTAGCAGTAAAAGAGTAATTTTTTTCATAATTATTTCACATTAAAATTTATAGATGTAAATATACAAAAAAAACTTGAAACATACATTTCAAGTTTTTTTGTGATAAATATTAATACTATCTTAATTTACTTCGGAATTATTTAATACTTGGAACACCAACCATTTCATTTGCATCTGCCTCATAATTGACACCATCAAATCCAAAACCAAATAAATTTAAAAAATCTTGTTTATAACCTGCTAAATCTCCAATCTCTGATAAATTTTCAGTTGTAGCCTCACTCCACAAATTGGCTACTTTTTCTTGAACATCATCCCGCATTTCCCAATCATCAATTCTAATTCTTCCGCTAGAATCTGTAGGAACTTCCTTTCCTGTATATAGACGTTGGCTATACAAACGTTGAATTTGTTCAATACAACCTTCATGAATACCGTCGTTTTTCATGATTTTATACAATAAAGAAATATACAATGGAATAACTGGAATAGCAGAACTTGCTTGAGTTACTAATGCTTTATTAACAGAAACATAAGCCTTTCCGTTTAACTCTTTTAATGAATCTGTTATAGTAAATGCAGTCGCTTCTAAATGATCTTTGGCTCTTCCTATTGTCCCTTTTCTATAAACTGCTTCAGTTACAGATGGCCCTATATAAGAATAAGCCAATGTTGTTGCCCCTGGAGCTAATAAATTTGCGTCCTTTAATTCTTGCATCCACATAGCCCAATCTTCACCACCCATTACAACTACGGTATTATCAATATCTTCTTGATTTGCTGGCTCAATAGATACTTGTGTTACATTACCAGTATGAAAATCAACCGTCTTATTTGTAAACGTAGAACCAATTGGCTTTAAAGTAGAACGATGTAATACACCTGTTTCAGGATGCATACGAACCGGGGAAGCCAAACTATAAATTACTAAATCTATCTGACCTAAATCGGACTTAATAAGATCTATTACCTGCTGTTTAACTTCTTTTGAAAAAGCATCACCATTTATACTTTTTGCATACAACCCAGATTTAGTAGCTTCATTTTCAAATGCTGCTGAATTATACCATCCTGGGGATGCAGTCTTACCTTCAGTTGGTGGCTTTTCAAAAAACACGCCTATTGTAGAAGCGCCACAACCAAATGCACTAGAGATTCTAGATGCTAATCCAAATCCTGTTGAAGCACCTACAACAAGTACTCTTTTCGCACCATCAATTGCACCTTTAGATTTAACATATTCTATTTGATTCTTTACGTTTTGTTCACATCCTTTTGGGTGTGCTGTTAAACAAATAAAGCCACGCATTCTTGGTTCTATAATCATAATTTAATAGGTTTCTTGTTAAGGATTTACTGTTATTTTTTAATTCAAATAACAGCAAACAAATATAATTCTATTTTTTAGTTAAGCAATTCCTTTGCATGATTTAATGCAGAATCTGAAATTGTAGATCCCGAGAGCATTTGTGCTATTTCTATAACTCGTTCATCTTTAGTCAATAATTTCAATTCTGATTGGGTTTTGTCATCTTCAATTACTTTATAAACTTTAAAGTGCTCTTTCCCTTTTCCTGCTATTTGAGGTAAATGTGTAATAGCAAAAACCTGCATATTTACACTCATTTGTTTTAATATTTCTCCCATTTTATGGGCAATTTCTCCCGAAACACCGGTGTCAATTTCATCAAATATTATTGTTGGAAGCTTAGAATAATGAGATAACACCGATTTTACAGCTAACATAATTCGAGACATTTCTCCACCAGAAGCTACTTTTTTTAATAGTCCAAAATCGGATCCTTTATTGGCTGAAAATAAAAATTGAATTTCATCTTTGCCATTAACAAAATAAGAATCTTTACTAATTAATTGAATTTCAAATCTTGCATTAGCCATTCCGAGGGGCTCTAATATTAAAGCCAATTTATTAATCAATTCTGGTATTGCAGCTATTCTATTGTCATGAATTGTAATAGCTAAATCGTTTAGTTTCTTTTCAGATGCCACCATTTGATTTTCAATAGTACTAATTTCCGATTCTAAAGTTGCCACTGAAACTACTTTAGCATCCAATTCATTTTGAATTTCAATTAATTCATCAACCGATTTAACTTGGTGCTTTTTTTGAAGGGAATAAATTACTTGTAACTTTTCATTGGTTTTATCTAATTCATCTGGATTAGAAAAAACACTTTCAGATAATCGAGTTAACTCCTTTTCAATATCATCAAATTCTATTAAAACGCTAGATATCCTTTCATTTAACTCATAATATTCGGATGAGAAAGGAGCTATTTTTTGGATAAAGAGCTTGATTTCTTTCAAATTTTGAAGCACACCAAACTGTTCTTCATTTGATATTGAAAGTGATTTTAGTAGATTCTCTTTTATGAATTCTACATTATTTAACTTTTCATATTGCGACTCTAATTCTTCTTGTTCTCCTGATTTCAAATTAGCTAAAAGTAATTCATCCAATAAAAAAGCATTGTAATCCTGCTCTTTTACAACAGAAAGCAATAGCTCTTTTTTAATTTTTAAGTCGGAATTTAATTTTTTATATTCTTTTAAATCAGAAGTATATTCAGCAATTACATCCCAGTTAGATGCAACAGAATCAATAATTTGAAACTGCATAGCATCATCCGAAAGTTCTTGGGTTTGATGTTGTGAATGAATATCAATTAAATAATTTCCCAACTCTTGCAATTCATTCAAATTTACGGGTGTATCATTAATAAAAGCGCGGGATTTTCCTGAAGGAAGTATTTCTCTTCTAAGGATTGTTTCCTCTTCATAATCCAAATCATTGGATTCAAAAAAAGATTGAAGATTATAATTTTCAACTTGAAAATGAGCTTCTATTATACACTTTTCTTCCTTGTTTTTTAGAGATGATAGATCAGCGCGTTTTCCTAATACTAAACTTAAAGCACCCAAAAGAATAGATTTTCCTGCACCTGTTTCTCCAGTTATAACTGAAAATCCATCAGAGAATCTAACAGACAATTTTTCAATTAAAGCGAAATTTTCAATGGATAAAGATACAATCATAGTATTATATTACTGCTTAATATTAACCCATTTTGTAGAGTTAGTAGGAGAAATTCGAGATAATTTATCTACTAATCCATCAATTGAAATAGTAGGACCACCTGAAAAAATAGATACAATTTCATCTGCTTTTGCATCAAAAAATATCCTAGTCAAATAAGCATTTGGGCGTATTTCATGCAATGTAACTAAGGTATTTATCGAATTTACAATTGCTTCTTTAGAACCTTTTAAATCTTTACTCATTCCGTCCATTCCATTAAAATGGTATTGAAACATTGCCTCTCTAAAAGGTTTAAAAGTTGTAGACAAAAGGTCGTTAACTAAATAATATCTATTTTGTGTTTTATCGGTTTGTGACCAACCTGCTCCGCCTGTAGGTGCTGCTAAACCAACGATTTGTTGAGCTGATTGGAAATAATCTGTACCGCCATCAAGTTCAAAACTTTCAGCATCGACACCTATTATTATGTAACTATAAAATGCAATTGTTGAAATCAAATTAGATTCATAACTATTTGGACTGTAGAATAAATTTTGATATTCGGTATATTGAAAAGAAAAATCTTTATCATTAATATTCAATAAAGGGGTAGTGAAACTAGAGTTATAAATAGGTCTAGAACATTGTACCTGAATACTTGCCTCAAAATTATTGGACTCGTATGAATTTAATGTAATAAACATCGTACAATTAATTTTCTCATTGGCTTTATACGATTTTTCAGTCCAAGTAGTTTTGTTTACAAAATCATTCAATGACGACTCCAAAGTTTTGAATATCTGATTATTAGTATTTGTTATCTTGTCGTAATTAACAATCACTTTGCAATTAAGTTCTTGCCCTTGCATGATTGCAAAAAAGCAAATAAAAAGAATACTGAAAATTCTACGCAT
The DNA here is from genome assembly GCA_903838055.1 of uncultured Bacteroidota bacterium. Classification (GTDB taxonomy): domain Bacteria; phylum Bacteroidota; class Bacteroidia; order Flavobacteriales; family Flavobacteriaceae; genus Flavobacterium. The sequence continues at coordinate 11,841 of CAILWV010000054.1, forward strand.
AATAATGAGTTATAACTTTATTTAATATATCTACTGCTACTTCTTCTTTCAACTTTAATTCCATTGGTTCAATATTATAATTTTTATCAATGAAAGTAACTTTATTGGTTGGTTTTCCAAAACCTGCTCCTGAATCTTGAAGCGAATTTAAAACAATCAAATCTAAGTTTTTTTTCTGAATTTTCAACTTTGCATTTTCAATTTCATTTTCCGTTTCTAATGCAAATCCAATTAAAAATTGATTTTCCTTCAATTTTCCTAAAGACTCTAAAATGTCTTTAGTTTTTTCTAATTCAATAAAAAAAGAGGCCTCTGTTTTTTTAATCTTTTGATTTGAATTGAATTTAGGCTTGTAATCAGCAACTGCTGCTGCTGCAATCACTACGTCCATAGCAGCATAATATTCTAAACATTTATCATACATTTCTTGTGCAGAAACCACTCTAATTAAATCAATAGAACTATTACTCAACACAAGATTTGTTGGACCTGAAACTAAAATAACATCAGCACCTAAATTTGCCGCCGCTATTGCTATATCGTATCCCATTTTACCAGAGGAATGATTCCCTATAAAACGCACTGGATCTATAGATTCGTATGTTGGACCTGCAGTAATTAGCATTTTTTTTCCTTTTAAGGGAAGTTTACTGGATAAATCTGCTTCTAAAAAGGCAACGATATTCTCCGGTTCTGCCATTCTCCCTTCTCCGGATAAACCACTTGCAAGCTCACCTGTTTCTGCTGGAATAATAGTATTTCCATATTGCTTTAAGGCATTAAAAGAAGCTATAGTTGAAGGATGTTTGTACATATCCAAATCCATTGCAGGCGCAAAATAAACAGGACATTTAGCGGAAAGATAGGTCGCGACCAAAAGGTTGTCGCAGTTACCATTTACCATTTTAGATAAGGTATTTGCTGTTGCTGGAGCAATAACCATAAGATCTGCCCAAAGACCTAATTCTACATGATTATTCCATACAGCTTCTTCCTCTTCATTATAAAATTTAGAATAAACAGGATTTTTGGATAAAGTAGAAAGCGTTAAGGGAGTAATAAAATCTAAAGAAGCAGGTGTCATTATCACTTGGACATGAGCACCTGCTTTTATAAATAACCGAACCAAGGCTGCTGTTTTATAAGCGGCAATTCCACCAGATATACCTAGTATAATTTTCTTACCACTTAAAACAGACATAGTTCTTTATTGTTTGTTTGCATCTTTATAAAAAATCTTCCCATCTAGCCATTCTTGAACGGCAAGAGCATGTGGTTTTGGAAGTTTTTCATAAAATTTAGACACTTCAATTTGTTCTTTGTTTTCAAATACTTCTTCTAAACTATCATTATAAGTAGCAAATTCTTCTAATTTTTCAATTAATTCTTTTTTAATTTCCGAATTAATTTGATTTGCTCTTTTTGCAATAATAGTTATCGCCTCATAAACATTACCAGTAGGTTCTTCAATAACATTTTTATTATATGTAATTGTGTTCACTGGTGCAGTGGTCTTCTTTAAATCCATGGACATTTTATTTAGAAAATTGTTGTAAATCTTTATCTATTTTAGCTAACATTTCATCAGCTTTTGTTTTATATTTTGAATCAGCTTTATATTTAGTCAAACTATTATAAGCTGTTTTAGCATTTTTTAAACGCTCTTCCATTTTCGATGGTATGCTATTAATTGCCAATTTATAAGCAGAATCTAATTTATAATATAATGCTTCTTCTTTGAATGGAGTTCCTGGAAAATCAGAAATAAAATTATCAAAAGCTATTTGAGCAGCTTTGAAATCTGAAATTGTATTATATTGTTTTGCATTTTCAAATGCTTTTTTCTCAATTTTATTTCGCAACTCTTTTACCATTGCATTGGCATCGGCTAAGTAAGTTGAATTTGGATAAGTATCAATAAAATTCTGCAGTTTATCTACTGCTTTATCAGTATCTGTTTGGTCTAAACTATAAACAGGTGAAAGTTTAGTAAAACATTTAGCACCTAAAAAAAGAGCTTCCTCTTGTTTATCACTTTTAGGATAACTAGAAGCAAAATTCTCAAATTGATACCCTGCAAGGTAATATTGTTTAGTTTTATAATAAGCTTGTGAATACATATAAAACAATTTCTCAGCTTGTGGTTTTCCTTTATATGAAGGAGCTATTTGTTCAAACAATCGTATTGCTTTATCGTATTTTCCTTTTTCGTACATAGTTACAGACACGCCATATTTTACAGCAATATCCTCTGATTTTAAAGCTTTTTGAAATTCGCTACAAGACGAAAACAAAATAACCAATACTATAAGGGAAACTATTTTTTTCATTTTTATTTTTATGAATGCAGTTTTTACAAGGAATTTAGCCCTTAAAAAACGAACTGCAAATTTAGTTAATAATTAGATACTATGAAAGATTTTTTTTTATTGTTTTTAATACGTAAATACTAGATAGATTTTACAAAATTTGAAATTCTATTTGCTAAATCTAAATTAACATTTACCAATGGCAATCGAACAACATTATCCGACAACCCTAGTGATTTATGGACTTCTTTTATTCCGGCAGGATTACCTTGTTCAAAAATCATATCAATTACATCTACCAATTTATAATGAATTTTGTAAGCCTCATCCACTTTTCTTTCTAACCCTAAACGAACCATATCCGAAAACAGTCGCGGAAAACCTTCTCCAATAACCGAAATAACACCACTTCCTCCAGCTAAAACCATTGGCAAAGTAACCATATCATCACCTGAAATTACTAAAAATCCTTCTGGTTTTCCTTGAATTAATTTCATTGCTTGAACTATGTCTCCAGCAGCTTCTTTTATTGCAACAATATTTTTAAAATCTGTAGCCAATCTTATTACTGTAGATGGTAACATATTACTTGCTGTTCTACCTGGAACATTATACAAAATAACAGGCACAGGAGATGCCTCAGCAATAGCTTTAAAATGTTGGTAAATACCTTCTTGTGTAGGTTTATTGTAATAAGGTGAAACAGAAAGAATAGCAACAAAATCAGAAAAATCTCTAGTCTTCAATTCTTCTACTAATTTTAGCGTATTATTTCCTCCTACACCAAGAACTAAAGGCACTCTTTTGTTATTTGCCAAAACTACAGTTTGAATCACCAATTCTTTTTCATCTTGACTTAAAGTAGCATTTTCAGCAGTAGTTCCAAGCACCACAAGATAATTTATACCATTCTCAATTTGAAAATTCACTATTCTAATTAAAGCTTCTGTATCCACAGAAAAATCTTTTTTGAATGGAGTAACAAGTGCGACGCCAGTTCCTACTAATGATTGCATAGTTATAGTTTGTTTAATATTTTTAAATATTTAAATAATTCGAAAATGAAAACTTTATAATTTTCAGTAGTAATATCTATCATGAAATGATTTAATCGCTTATCAATTGAAGCAAATCCAACTTTAAAAGTTGCTTTTGAAAGATGTGTGACTAGCAACAATGGCGATTTTTCAGTATCGTAATAACTTATTAATAAATCAAAATCTTGTTGGATAAATTCAGAAACCTCCCTTTTATCTATCGTTCCAATCCAACTTAAGTTTTTATATGTAAAAAAAGCGCAATCAAAAGATTCGTTTTTCTTACTATTATTTTTAAAAACTAACTGAAAAATATTTTCTTGTCGAATCCCGTTCTTTATTAATTCAGAAATCAAAGCCTCTTTATTATCAAAATAAGTCTCATCGATTACAATTCCTACTTTTTTTATAGAGTCATTAGTAACCAAATGCTTAACATTTAGTAACTTTTTCTTAACAATTTTTTTTGTCCAAAATTCCTTAATTCTATTCCAAAACATAGTACTTTTACAGAATTACAAATTTAATTGATTTTAGTCGTATAATAATGGTAAAACTAAAAAACTATACCCTTTTAATGAAACATTTTGTTTTATTATTAACATTTATTCTAATATCTGCATGCTCGAGTCATCCTTTATTTGTTTCGAAAATTGAAGGAAAGAAAATTGGAATAAGCGATAAGCAAAGTGGAGTTGCTGAAATTGAAAACTACATTAAACCATATAGAGAGCACATTGACAAGGATTTAAATGAAGTTCTAGCTTATTGTCCTGAAACTTTAGACAAAAGTAAAGGGCAATGGCAAACCAATATTGGTTGTTTTCTTGCCGATATTACTCTTGAAAAAAGCAACCCTATTTTTTTACAAAGAGAACACAAATCCATTGACATCTCCTTTTTAAATCATGGAGGAATTCGAACTATTATTCCAAAAGGAAATGTAACCGCGAGAAATGCCTACGAAGTGATGCCGTTTGAAAACAGTGCCGTAGTAGTTGGTTTAAAACAAGAACAAATTATAGAAATTGCCAATTATATAATCAACGAAAAAAAACCACATCCATTATCAGGAATGACTTTTACGATATCTAAAGATAACCAACCTATTAATATATTGGTACAAGGAAAACCGTTAGAGAAAGATAAAATTTATTATGTAGTAACCTCCGATTATTTATCTAATGGCGGAGATAATATGACTTTCTTTAAAAATAATGTTGAAAGACACGATTTAGATTACAAGCTTCGTAACATTATGATCGATTATTTTAAAGACGTGGATACCTTAAAGTTTGACAATAGCATTAGAATCACAAAAGAATAACACTATGAAAAGAAGAGATTTTATTCAAAAAACCGCTGCAAGTTCTGCTTTTCTTGGCTTAACAGGATTTTCCTTGAGTAGTTTTAAAAGTGAAAAAGTAAAACATATTACCATTTTACATACTAATGATGTTCATAGTTACATAGATCCGTTTCCCGCAGATCATCCAAAAAACCCTGGAATGGGAGGTGTAGCAAAAAGAGCTGCTATTATTGAAACTATTCGAAAAGAAAACAAAAATGTGCTTTTGTTAGATGCAGGAGATATTTTTCAAGGAACGCCATATTTTAATTATTATGGTGGTGAATTAGAATTCAAACTAATGAACATGATGGGTTATGATATTGTAACTCTTGGAAATCATGATTTTGACAATGGAATAGACGGTTTACTTGCTCAAATGCCAAATGCCAAATTTGACTTTGTATCGAATTATGGATTTAAAAATACCGCCCTTGACGGACATGTAAAACCATACGAAATAAAGTATGTAGATGGTGTAAAAATTGGTGTTTTCGGACTAGGAGTAGAATTACAGGGATTAGTAGACAAAAAAAACTGTAAAGAAACAGTTTACAATGATCCTATAGAATCGGCTACCGACATGGCACGAATATTAAAACATGAAAACAATTGCGATATAGTCATTTGTTTATCCCATATTGGGTACAACTATAAAGAGGAACCTAATAAGGTTTGTGATCTTCAACTTGCAAAAAAAACAAAAGATATTGACTTAATAATTGGCGGACATACACACACTTTCCTAGACAAACCAGTAATTGAAAAAAATCTTGATGGAAAGGATGTATTAATTAATCAAGTAGGATGTTATGGTTTGAATTTAGGACGCATTGATTTTTACCTGACTTCCGATAAAGAAATTGCAAGCCAAGGAAAATCTATTGTGGTATAATATCACTAATTTACCATTTGAATAAAATCATTTTCGGAAATTATTGTAATTCCAAGTTGGTTAGCTTTTTCCAATTTTGCAGGGCCCATATTATCTCCTGCAATAACAAAATCGGTTTTTGCAGAAATTGAGCTACCCACTTTACCTCCGTTATCTTCAATAGCTTTTTTTAATTCATCCCTAGAGAATATTTCAAATATCCCCGAAACTACAAATATTTTTCCAACTAATTTTTCAGTAGCATTTGGATTGAATTTTTCAACTAATTCTAGTTGTATTCCGAAGTTTGCTAACCTATCCATAATAAGACAATTAGTATCATTATCAAAAAACTCAATCACGCTTTGCGCAATACGTTCTCCAATTTCATCAACTAAAATTAAATCCATAAGCGATGCTTTACGCAAAGCATCAATTGATTTATAATGTTTGGCTAATTTTTTAGCAACTGTTTCTCCGACATAACGAATTCCGAGAGCAAACAATACCCTTTCAAATGGTATTTCTTTCGATTTTTCAATTCCATTAACCAAATTTTCAGCACTTTTTTGAGCCATTCGTTCTAGAGGAATTACTTGATCAACAGTAAGCTCATACAAATCGGAATAGTCTTTAACTAAACCATTTTCATAAAGCAAAGCAACAGTTTCTCCTCCTAACCCTTCAATATCCATGGCTTTTCTAGAAATATAATGCTGAATTCGGCCTATGATTTGTGGTGGACAACCATAAAAATTAGGACAAAAATGATTAGCCTCCCCTTCTTTTCTTGTTAATTCCGTTTGGCACTCAGGGCAATGAGTAATATATTTAGTAGGATCTGGCTGAGAACCTCTTATAGAAACACCTATAATTTTTGGAATAATCTCCCCTCCTTTTTCAACAAAAACAGTATCTCCAATACGAATATCTAATTTTTCAATTTGGTCTGCATTGTGCAAGGAAGCACGTTTCACAATCGTACCTGCAAGTTGAACAGGTTCTAAATTAGCTACTGGAGTTATAGCTCCCGTTCTGCCAACTTGGTATGAAATAGAATTTAAAACAGTAGTAACTTGCTCAGATTTGAATTTATAAGCTATTGCCCAACGAGGAGATTTGGCAGTATAACCTAATTCATTTTGTAAATTAAAATCATCCACTTTAATCACTACGCCATCTGTTTCATATGGCAAATCATGACGGTGTACATCCCAATAATTGATAAATTCAAAAACTTCTTCCAAATTAGAAGCCAATTTGGATTGACCTGGAACCTTAAATCCCCAATCTCTTGCTGCTTCAAGTCCGGAATATTGTGAAGAAAAAGGTAAATCATTTGCAATTATAAAATACAACAAACAATCTAAAGGTCTTTTTGCAACTTCAGCACTATCCTGTAATTTCAAACTTCCAGATGCCGTATTTCTGGGATTGGAATAAGGTTGTTCTCCAATATCCAATAATTCCTGATTCATTTTTTCAAACCCATCCAGAGGAAGAATAATCTCTCCTCGAATATCAAATTTATCAGGATAATTTCCATTCAATTGCAATGGAATAGACTTTATCGTTTTTATATTATTGGTAACATCATCACCTTGAAATCCATCTCCGCGAGTAACCGCTTTTAATAATTTACCATCTTGATAAGTAATCGAAATTGAAGCACCGTCATATTTTAGTTCACAGGTATATTGCAAAGGAACATTACCTAGCACCCTTTGAATTTTAGTTTCCCAGTCAAGTAAGTCTTCTTTGGAATACGAATTATCTAACGAATACATTCGATTTTCGTGAACTACTGTTTGGAAATTTTTAGTAATTGTTCCGCCAACACGTTGTGTAGGAGAATTTGCATCAAAATATTGTGGATTTTGGGTTTCTAAATCTTGAAGCTGTTTTAATTTTTGATCAAATTCAAAATCAGAAATTGTAGGTTTATCTAGAACATAATAATTATGATTATGTTGATTTAGTTCTTCTCTTAGGACTTGAATTTGTTGTAGAATTTCCATAATAAAACAATGGCTAAATTAGTTCGTTTCGCGTACTAAAATAGCCATTTATTTTGAATTTAAAAGAAAAATTTTATTGAATAATCGTATTTATTTGAACATACAATTGCCCATCACTTAAAATAGCACCTTCAGTTATCAAATTAAAAATAGATGCATTACGTTCACCATCATACTCTTTTTTTCCAATATGCATTTCTACTGTTTCTGTAAATAAATTATCGCTCAACCAAACCATTCCATCTTTATTCATAAAATCAACTTCGGTAACTAATGATTTTATTACCATAGATTCAATTAATTTTTCCTGACAATGAAAAAGAAAAATATGATTTTTTGAAAAATGCTCTAAATACTGAGCATTTGTTAATACGTTTTCCCAAATTAAATCAGAAAAAACATCAAGTTGTTGCTCAGCAACTTCGGGGGTATTCATTTTAATTACATCCCATTCTTTTTTATCAATGGACTGAGCTGCCAAGAATGTTGCAAACTCTTGATGTAATTCCTCAAACTGCTCTTTAGTTAATCTTTTATATTTCATAATGGAGTTTATGAGTTTAGAAGTTTAACAATACTTCTAAAATACAATTTTATACTTGGATTAGAATGCTTCGTTCTTCGAAATTAATTTAAAAAAAAATCTCGACTTTCATCGAGATTTTTAATTTATTGTAGAGAGATATTAAACCTCAGCTAGAATTTCATAAGATAATTCAACTACAACATCTCTATGTAATCTTACAGAAGCTGTGTATTTACCAGTACGTTTAACAGTACCACTAGTGATGAATTTTCTTTCAATAGAAATTCCTGCTTTATCTAAAGCTGCTGCGATGTCAATATTGGTAATTGAACCAAATAATTTTTCGCCACCTGCTTTAGATGTAATTTTAATATCTAAAGCTTTCAAAGCATCAGCAATTTTATTAGCATCAGCAACCACTTTAGCCTCTTTATGAGCTTTTTGCTTTAAATTTTCAGCTAATACTTTCTTTGCAGATGGAGTAGCTAATTGAGCAAATCCTTGCGGAATTAAAAAATTACGACCGTAACCAGCTTTAACTGATACAATATCGTCTTTAAATCCTACGTTTTGAACGTCTTGTTTTAATATAAGTTCCATGTTGTTGTCCTTATTATAGAAGTTAGGTTCCCTTTTAGGAGAAACCAACAACTGTTGATTTTAAATTATTTTAATAAATCGGCTACATATGGCATTAAAGCCAAGTGACGAGCTCTTTTTACAGCAACTGACACTTTTCTTTGATACTTCAATGAAGTTCCTGTTAAACGACGAGGAAGAATTTTTCCTTGTTCATTAACGAATTTTAATAAGAAATCTGCATCTTTATAATCAATATATTTGATTCCAGATTTTTTGAAACGACAATACTTTTTAGTTTTGTTAGTTTCTATGTTCAAAGGCGTTAAATATCTAATATCTCCGTCTTTTTTTCCTGAAGCTGATTGTTGTAATGTTGCCATAATTAAGCTTTTGCTACTTTAAGTTTTTCTCTTCTTCTTTCTGCCCAAGAGATCGCGTGTTTGTCAAGACTTACAGTCAAGAAACGCATAACTCTTTCGTCACGTCTAAATTCAGTTTCAAAAGCAATTAATACTTCTGGTGACACTTGGAATTCAAATAAATGGTAAAAACCACTTTTTTTGTTTTGGATTTCATAAGCTAATTTTTTCAAGCCCCAATCCTCTTTTGATACCATCTTAGCTCCTCTACTTGTAAGAAAATCTTCAAATTTGCTTACTGTTTCCTTTACCTGAACTTCAGATAAAACGGGATTTAAGATGAAAACAGTTTCGTAATGATTCATAATAAATATGTTTTTAATTATATAAAATTGGGTGCAAAAGTAACTATAATTTATTAATAAACAAGTGAAAAATGACATTAATCGCTAAATAACTAAAAAAACCTATAAACATTAGGTTGTTATTTTTAAAAAAAATATATTAGCATATCAAAATCAAAAATCAATTGTATAAATAATGAAATTAAACTGTGTAGTAGTTGATGATAGTTCTTTACAAAGAATAGTTATTACCAAGTTAGTTAACAACCATCCTAACTTACAACTTGTTGGCGATTTCTCAAATGCAATTGAAGCTAAAAATTGCATAACAGTTAATTCCGTAGATTTAGTATTACTTGATATTGAGATGCCTGTTATTAATGGATTTGATTTTATTGATGGATTAAAATTAAAACCTCAAATTATATTTATCACAGCTAAAGCAGAATATGCATTAAAAGCTTTCGATTATGATGCAACGGATTATCTTCAAAAACCATTAGCATTGGAACGCTTTAATTCATCTATAAAGAGAGCTTTAGATCTTCAGCAGTTGAAACGTGAAAATCATGAAGAAGAAGGAGAACATATTTTCATTAAAAGCAATCTGAAAAAACTTAAAATTTTTATTAATAAAATTAAATGGATTGAAGCTTATGGCGATTATATAAAAGTTGTCACTGAAGAAGACACCAATCTTGTTTTATCTACAATGAAAGCTTTTGAAAAAGATTTACCTGCAGGAAAATTCATAAGAGTTCATAAATCATATATTATTAACATAGAAAAAGTAGAACGATTTAACAGTAAATTTGCCGAAATTGGTACTACCAAAATTCCGTTAAGTCGAAATAAAAAAGAAGGATTAATTAAAGCCTTATCTATAGACAATTAAACATCTATGTTTGTTATAACTTTTATAGATCTATATTGTGCAATTACCTCAAAACTATTCAGAATTTTTTGGATAGTTTTTTTTGTATTTAACAAAGATCCATTTTGAGGTATCTTTATCATAATTGTTCGAATATACTCATTTCGAATTCTGTTAATTCCAGGTTCTTCCGGACCAAGAACGGGCATTTGTAAATTTTGCTGCATTACTTGATACAACCATAAAGACCCTTCTTTTAATTTATCAAAATCCTTATGTTTTAAGGTAAGTTTAATTAAGCGAAAATATGGTGGATATTTATAAATGAGTCGTTCATAAAGTTGCTCTTTGTACATACCCTCATAATCATTATTTGTAACTTGCTGTATAATGTTATGGTTTACATTATAGGTTTGAATAATAACCTTTCCTCTTTTATCAGCTCTACCTGCTCTACCTGCAACTTGAGTCATCATTTGAAAACTACGCTCATAAGCTCTAAAATCTGGATGATATAACATTGTATCGGCATTCATTATTCCAACTAAGGTAACATTATTGAAATCCAATCCCTTTGCAAGCATTTGTGTGCCAACAAGAATGTCTATTTCTCTATTTTTAAAACTATCAATTAATTTTTCAAAACTATATTTACCGCGAGTGGTATCTTGATCCATACGCTTTATATTTTTTGAAGGAAATAATTCAGCTAATTCCAATTCAATTTGCTCTGTTCCGAAACCTTTTGCAGAGATATCTATACTTGAGCAAGCATGACAATTGGTGGGCTTTGCAATAGAATAGCCACAATAATGGCAACGTAATTGATTTTTGAATTTATGATACGTCAAACTCACATTACAATTAGTACATTGCGGAATATGGCCACAGGTAATACATTCTAAAACAGGAGAAAATCCACGTCGGTTTTGAAATAAAATAACTTGCTCCCCCATACTTAAAGCATCTGTAATTGCTTCTATTAATGTAAGACTAAAATGCCCTTTCATTCTTTTTTTAAAGTAGCTCTCTTTTAAATCTACCAATTCTACCTCTGGCAAAGGCGCTTTCCCAAAACGTTCCTTTATAGAACTCAGTCCGAATTTACCTGATTGAGCATTAAAATAAGTTTCAATACTTGGGGTTGCAGAACCCAATACTACTTTTGCTTTTTGGGCTTTTGCCAAAACGATTGCCGAATCTCTCGCTTGATATCTTGGTGCGGGGTCTTGTTGCTTGAATGTTTGTTCGTGTTCTTCATCAATAATAATAAGTCCCAAATTGGAAAAAGGCAAAAATAAAGCCGACCTCGCTCCTATTACAATTTTAGCTTTATCCGATTGTTCTAAAACTTGGTTCCAAACCTCAACTCTCTCGTTATTAGAATATTTTGAATGAAAAACGGCAACCTCATTACCAAAATGCTGTGTTAGTCGAGAAACTAATTGGGTGGTAAGAGCAATTTCAGGCAACAAATACAATACTTGTTTGCCTTGAAGCAAATAATCTTCAATTAGTTTGGTATAAATTTCTGTTTTTCCAGAAGAAGTGACGCCATGCAAAAGAGTTACATCTTTAGATTTAAAACTTTCTTGAATTTCAATATAAGCAAGATTTTGAGCATCACTCAAAACTAAATTGGTTTCTTCCTTATTATTGTCAAAATTTACTCGATCATGCTGAAGATGGTATTCTTCAAAAATATTCTTATCAAGTAAAGCTTTAATAACAGCTGATGATGTTTGAGAAATTTCAGTCAATTGCTTTACCGAAATTGGCTTTTTTTCTTTAGCATTCAACTGAAAATAATGCATTAAAAGATCTTTTTGCTTAGCTCCTTTTAATGAATCCAATAAAGCCATCAAACTATCATCGGATGAATAATCTTCATGTAAACGAATATATCGAATTAACTTTGGTTTGTATTCTTCTTGCATTTCTTCTTGCAAGGAAAGAATTTCTTTATTGAGAAGTTTTTGAACAATTGGAAAGATATTTTTCTTGTTCAAAATCGACATTATATCTTGCACCTTTAAGGAACTTTGCTGCTGCAATGCTTCATAAATTAAGAATTCATCGTCAGACAAATCATTAACGTTTACAGTTGCATCTTTTTTAGGTGAAATTATGGTTTCACTTTCTAAAATAAAAGCAGATGGCATTGCTCCTCGATACACATCCCCAATAGAACACATATAATAGGATGAGATCCATTGCCAATGGGCAATTTGGAACTCATTTACAATAGTTTTTTCGTCTAATATCTGATGTATTTCTTTGGCTTCGTATAAAGCTGGAGGTTCTTGATGGAGATCAATTACCAAGGCAGTATATATTTTACTTTTACCGAAAGGTACCGCAACACGCATTCCTTTTTGAATATAATTATACTCCGCTTGCGAAACTCTGTAGGTGAAAGTTTTTGGTAAAGAAAGCGGTAATAATACTTCGATGAAATGCATTTTAAGTTTTGGGTTTTGGATTTTGGGTTTCTGCGTGTAAACTATTGTAGAAATAGAGTGTAATAAAGAATTTCGATTACATATATAGAAATAAGAGCGTACTTTTTATTTTTCCGTTTTGTATTTCAAAAGACTTATAATTTCACACAATCCATTTAAAGTTCCTTGATAATATTTCCCTTTTTTAAATTCTGGGATGAAATAATTTTCTATTATCTTTTTAGTTTCTTCATCAGTTATAATTTTTTCAATTCCGTTTCCATTTTGAATTCTAATTTTTCTGTAACCTTTAGATATTCCAATCAAAATTCCGTTATCTTTTTTTACTTTTCCGATTTTCCAAGTTTTTGCGATATGCAAAGTCAAATCTTCAAACTTTTCCTCAGATGTTTTTATTGTATCGATTGTTACTATACTAATTTCAATTGATGTTTCTTTTTCAAATTTCGAGATAATGCTATCCAGTTTTGTTTGTTCTATATCAGAAAATAAGTTTTCATAATCATTTGTCCAACTTATTCGCTTTGGTAAATTAGCCCAATAATTTTCTCTAAATAGTTCAATAGATTTTTTTTTCAGACTAACTTTTTGAATAATTTCTGTATTTTGTGCATTTAGATTAGATAATAAAAAAAGAAAAAATAGAAGTTTTAATTTCATTCGATTTTGTTGTTATATATTTTATGAGGAAAATTACGGCTAAATTTATGTTTAAACTAAGGACAGAAGACTCATCACTAATCACTGCACTCTGCTTCCAATTCCCTCTCGTGCTTGTGTTTTAATCTGCTGATAGTTGCGTTTAATTCGAATCCTAAAAGTAAAATCATACTATTTATCCAAATAAAAAACATTACTATTAATAAAGTACCAATAGAACCATACAACTCATTGTATTTAGAAAATTTGATTACCCAAATTCCAAAAAAGTAGGAGGTTACAATGGTCAAAAGAGTTGTAAAAACAGAACCTATAGAAATAAAAGAACGTTTTCTATCTTGTTTAGTTCCATATTTAAACAACAATGAAGTTGTAATTAAAATCATTAATATCACAAAAGCATAACGTCCCATTTCAATTAAGGGAATATTATCGGATAAAACATCTTGAATTTTAGTTTTTTGTATGAAAACCTCAAAAATAACAATTGCTGCAACAGTAATTATCAAAATTAAAGAAAGTACAATTGACAAACCTAAAGCAATGAAATATTGCCGAAAATATTTACGTTTTAAGGTTACATGTCGGGAACTTTCAAATCCACCAAATATTGCATTTACTCCGTTTGCCATAAGAAAAATAGCCATAAAAAAACCAGTTGACAATAAGCCCGAATGACTATTATGTAAGATATCATTTATGATTTTAGATACGGCATCAAAGGTCGTTGGTGGTAAACTTTGATGAACAAAATCCATAAAATCTTCCTGAAAACCTTCTATTGGTATATATGGAATTAAGTTAAGGATAAATAAAGCAAATGGAAATAACGCCATAAAAAAACTAAAAGCAATTGCTGTAGCTCGATAAGAAACCGCACCTTCTACTATTCCAATAATATAAAGTTCTAATAAATCATAAAGAGATAATCCGTGTAGCCAAGGTAATTTTATAGATTTACCTAGCAATACTAATTGCCTAACTACCGGAATTTTTAATAATTTATCTTCAATTTCTATACTCATATTTTTTTTGTAACAAAGGCACTAGAATTCAAATTAAACTGCTTTCAAACTCAAATCCATATTATAAACCGAATGGGTTAAGGCGCCAGAAGAAATATAATTCACTCCACATTCTGCATACTCCCGAATGGTATTTTCATCAATATTACCTGAGGATTCTGTAAGACATTGGTCACCAATTAAAGCAACTGCCGTTTTAGTATCTTCAAAATTAAAGTTGTCAATTAATATTCTATATACTCCATCATTTTGAAGGATTTCTTTTATTTCATCTAGATTTCTAGCCTCCACGATTATCTTTAAATCCTTATTATTAGACTTCAAATATTCTTTGGTTTTAGAAATAGCATTGGTAATTCCACCAGCAAAATCGATGTGATTATCCTTTAACATTATCATATCATACAAAGCAAAACGATGGTTTTCGCCACCGCCAATTGTCACAGCCCATTTTTCGCAGGCTCGAAATCCGGGAGTAGTTTTTCGTGTATCTAAAATTTTAGTATTTGTACCTTTTAATATGTCAGCATACTTCTTAGTTTTAGTAGCAATAGCACTCATTCGTTGCATCGAATTAAGAACCAAACGCTCGGCTTTTAAAATAGATTGGGAACTTCCGGAAACATAAAAAACCACATCGCCATGTGTAACCGAAGCACCATCTTGAATAAGGGTTTCAACTACTAAATTGGTATCCACAAAATTAAAAATCATTTTTGCAAATGCTACTCCAGCAATAATTCCGGTATCTTTTACTAATAGTTTAGCTTTCCCTTCTGCCGAAGCAGGAATACAAGCCAAGGAAGAATGATCGCCATCGCCTACATCTTCGCGAATAGCATTTTGAATAATTAATTGGAGTTCGTTTTGAAATTGTATTTCAGAAATCATGATCGTAATTTGAAATGCTAAAATAATTAAAAAACTTGATTTAAAAGTAGATAAAAAAGGAAATTGAATTAAAATTTCTAATTTTAAAAACACCTTTATGATTGTATAATAATATGCAAAATAGGAATTTTGAATAATAATAATTACATTTACCTATTAGCAAATTTAAAAATACTAACGATGGCAAAAAGTCAAGACGCAAAGAAAACGGTAAAAAAGGAACCTCTGAAAACTGCAAAAGAGAAGAAAGAAGAAAAAAGAGTTAAGAAAAATACCCCAAAAAGAGATTAACACAGCACTCCCCAATTGAATTTCAGTTGGGGAGTTTTATTAGTTTGAAATCTTAGTAACAATTTTCTTTCTTACTCGTCTAACTTTAAAAAAATATCCTTTGGAAACAATACTATCAATAAAAAATCTGCACAAGCGTTATGGCAAAGTACATGCTGTGAATAACGTATCATTTGAAATATTAAAAGGCAATGTTTATGGCATACTTGGCCCTAATGGCAGCGGAAAATCGACTACTTTAGGAATTGTTTTGAATGTCGTTAATAAAACATCTGGAGATTATTCTTGGTTTGATGGCGCTGTTGAAACACACGATGCCTTGAAAAAGGTTGGTGCAATAATAGAAAGACCCAATTTTTATCCTTACATGACGGCAGAGGAAAATTTGAAATTAGTTTGCAAAATAAAAGGTATTAGCTATACTAAAGTAACTGAAAAACTAGAAGTTGTTGGTTTGCTAGAACGAAAAGACAGCAAGTTCAACACCTTTTCATTAGGAATGAAACAACGATTGGCAATAGCATCAGCATTGTTAAATGATCCTGAAATATTAATTTTAGACGAGCCTACTAACGGTTTAGATCCGCAAGGAATCCACCAAATTAGAGATATTATTAAGCACATTGCAAGCCAAGGAACTACTATTTTATTAGCATCGCATTTATTGGATGAGGTTGAAAAAGTATGTACCCACGTTGTGGTTTTACGCAAAGGAGAAATTTTATATTCTGGAACGGTGGCAGGAATGGCATCTGGCAATGGCTTTATTGAAGTAAAAGCAGCGGACACGAAAAAATTAATCGCTGCATTAGAAACCTATCCAAACATTGACCGAATTAGTGAAGAAGATGGTAAGGTAGAAATTTATTCAATAAACGATATTGATACTGCACTTTTAAACCAATTTTTGACTGATAAATCTATTTATATTAACCATTTGGTACAACGTAAAAATAGTTTGGAAGATCATTTTTTACAATTAACAAGTAAATAATAACGAAGAACTCTCAATCTAAAATAAAAAAATGAAAAGATTACTCTCAATAGAATTACAAAAAATCTGGAAAAACAGAGCTAGCAAGGTATTAACTATTACCTATTTCGGATTACTAAGTTTAATTGCTTTAGTAGCTTCCATAAAATTTGATGTTGGTCCGATACACATAAACATTGCCGAACAAGGCGTTTTTAATTTTCCATTCATTTGGCATTTCAATTCTTTTATTGCAGTATTTGCTAAAGTATTTTTTGCTGTAATCATTGTATCGATGATGGCTAATGAATACAGTTATGGCACATTGAAACAAAACTTAATTGACGGCATGAGCAAAAAAGAATTTATAACTTCTAAATTCCTCACTGTAGTTGCATTTTCTTTAGTTTCTACCGTTTTTGTATTTCTGATATCCTTAATTCTAGGATTGTTTTTTTCTTCTTACAATGAAATGGGTATTATTTTTTCTAGAATGGAATATCTACTTGCTTATTTAGTAAATCTAATAGGATTTTTCTCCTTTTGTTTATTTGCAGGAATTCTTATTAAACGTTCTGCTTTTGCCTTAGGATTCATGTTTCTTTGGTTTCTTATAGAATGTTTTCTAGTCTATTCTAAAATTGGTTTAACAAGTTCATTAAGTAGATTTTTACCATTAGAATCAATGTCGCAACTATTAATTGAACCTTTCACAAAATTATCGGCAATAAAAAACATCAATTCCCAAATCGGAATAATCAACGTAAAAGATTATGATGTGCATTTCTCAACCATTCTTATTGTATTAAGTTGGACTATAATTTTTGTATATTCTTCCTATTTACTGCTTAAAAAAAGAGATTTATAACATTCTTATTCTATGCGAATTAATAAAATAAATTAGAAATAAGTTTTAGATTAATTAAACCATTTTAGTTTTATTGAGTCCAATTAAGTATTCTGTTTTTAATTATTAAAAAAAATGTTAAAGAACATTAACAACAAATAAATAATTAAAAATAATAGTACTTTTGTTTTCATGAAAAAAAACCTACTAATATATATACTTCTTACTGCTTTATTTTCAATAAATTGTTTTTCGCAGTTTAGTAAAACACATTATATTCCGCCTTTATCTAACTCCTCTAGTCAAGAGCCTCAGGGTCAGTACATTTACATTTCTTGTCCAAGTATCACACCTGTTAGTTTTGTTATTCAAGAAATTGGTGGTACTTCCATTTCTGGAACTGTTAGTAGAGACACACCTTATATTTATAATATAGGATCTGGATTTGACACGCAGTTACTTATTTCTCAAAGTGATGTTAACACTATAAAAAGCAACAAAGGTTACATCATAAATGCACAAGATTTAATTTATGCTAATGTAAGATTAACTTCTACAACTCAAAATAATCAGGCAGGGGGACTAGTTTCTAAAGGGAGTGCTGCGCTAGGAACCCATTTTAGAATTGGTGCTTTTATTAACACCGGAGCGCCCTCAACCTCAAATAATCATTACACGTTTGCTACTATATTGGCAACAGAAAACAATACTACTATTTCCTTTGCAGATATTAAACCTGGCGTTCAATTGATAAACAATACTGCCGCAGGAAGCAATCCTTCTAGTATAACATTAAATACAGGGCAAAGTTTTGCGATTGCTGTTGCAGGCCCATCTACTCCAAACAAAGATGGTTTGATTGGTGCTTCTATAATATCTAACAAACCAATTGCGGTAAACTGCGGTTCTTTCGCAGGTACTAATGGAACGACTTCAAATTTAGATTTAGGTATGGATCAAATTGTATCGGCAGAAAGAACTGGAATGGAATATATTTTTGTTAAAGGTTCAGGAGTTGATGAAACCGAAAGGCCTCTATTAATTGCGGATTTAGACAATACTCAAATATTTTTAAACGGAAGTACTACTCCAACAGCAACATTAAATTCAGGACAATATTTAGCACTTAGCGGAGCCAATTTCTCTGCCGACGGTAATCTATATGTAAGAAGTTCGAAGAATATTTTTGCCTACCAAGGAATTGGAGGATCAAGCAGTCAAGCAAATCAAAACATGTGTTTTGTACCTCCATTAAGTTGTCAAACACCAAAATCAATTAATAATATCCCATTTATAAATGAGGTTGGAAGTTTAACAGATTTTCAAGGGACAGTATGTATTGTTACTAAAACAGGCGCTGCTTTAAATTTCATTATCGATGGTATTAACTATACATTTGCTAATTTACCATCAAGTCTTAATGCTACAGGACCATTAAATGTTACCGGAAACCCTGACTTTGTAACTTATTCAATTCAAGGTTTGACAGGTAACGTTTCTGTTTTTTCTACAGAACAAGTATATCTTTCTTATTATGGTTCTAGTGGAGCTGCCACCTACGGAGGTTATTATTCTGGTTTTACTTTTAAACCTGAAATTGTATTTCAACCCGTTGTTACTAATATTTCTAATTGTATTCCGAATATTAATCTTAATGTAAATTCAATAAGTAACTTTGATTTATTTCAATGGTATTTTAATGGAAATCCAATTTCTGGAGCAACTTCAAATAATTATTCACCTACACAACCAGGATATTACAAAATAAAAGCTTCACTAATTGCATGTGGAATTGATTTTTATTCAGATGAAATCCCAGTTAGTTCTTGCGCAATTGACACCGATAATGATACTATAAATGACAATATTGATATTGATCTCGATAATGATGGCATTTCAAATTGTAACGAATCACTAGGAAACCAAAGCATATCTCTAGCAAATACAAATTCAGGAACTATTAATCTAGGGTCCTATTCTAATTCTTTCAATGGAGTAGTATCTACATCGACTGCATCAAGCAGCATTCCGTTTTCTGGAAGTTCAGATGGTAGTTTTATTTCGGATATCCCTGCTGGAAAAACTAGTTTCATAAAATATGTAATGAATTTTACTCAACCTATATCACTTGATATGGAATATGTAAGTACTGCTAACTCAACTGATTTATTAGATTCAAATGGAGATTTTATTATAAATTCTCCTATTAATAAAACTATTACTGTTTTAAACCCAACTAATCAACTTTTAATTGATACAAATTATGATGGAATTTACGAAAGTGGTATAACACAATATTCCTCTTTTGAAATAAGATTTCGATTAAATAATACAACCCCATTAGCAGCGGGAAGCGGTACTTTTAAATTTTTAACCAATAATTCGGAATCTATTATTTTTACTCATAAGAACCTTTCGGATTCAGTTGGTGACAAAGCAACATTCAAATTAAAAGCTACTTGCATAGTTAAGGATTCCGATGGGGATGGTGTACCAGATCAAACCGATTTAGATTCGGATAACGATGGGATTTTGGACTACATTGAAGCACAAGGAGCAATTTTTACTCCTATTTCCCATGTAGATACAAACCAAGATGGAATGGACGATGCATTTGGAACCGGAATTACACCAGTTGATTCCGATAGTGACGGGGTTTTAGATTATTTAGATTTAGATTCGGATAACGATGGAATATTTGATTTATTCGAATCAGGTTCTGCGGCTATAGATACAGATATAAATGGAATTATAGACGGTAGTACTTTTGGATTAAACGGGTTAGCGGATTCCGTTGAAACAACACCTGATAGTTCTACTTTAAATTATATACTTGCCGATACAGATGCTGATGCACTTAATAATTATTTAGAAAAAGATAGTGATGGCGATGGTTGTAATGATGTAATTGAAGCTGGTTATACTCTTTTTGACAGTGGTGCTGGTAGTTTAGGAATTCAAGTTCCTCCTACTATAAATGCTAACGGAATTGTAACAAGTGGACCTACATACATTATTCCGAGCCAAGATTATGTTATTGGAGCACCAATAACAATCTCAGTACAACCTCAAGATATTATAACTTGCGAAAATCAAAATGCTTCTTTTACCATTACTTCAAATACCGTTACCTCCTACCAATGGCTAGTATACGATGGAACTACCTGGTCAAATGTAACTAATAACACAATTTATTCTGGTGCTACAACTAATACTTTATCAATTTCAAGTGTTAGCCCATCTATGAGCGGATATAAGTACAAAGTAATATTAAACAAAAACGGAAATAAATGCGGCATGATATCTTCAGAAGCAGTACTTACAACTTATGCATTGCCTGTATTAACAAGTCCAATTACATTAAAACAATGCGATAATGATACAGATGGTATTTCCGATTTTAATTTAACAGTAAACAATCCACAAATATCTGCTAATTTTGCAACCGAGAATTTTACTTATTTCACAACCCAAGCTGGAGCGGAAGCTAATGATGCTTTAGTTAAAATTCCAAACCCCATAATTTATACCAGTGGCAGTGGGACCGTTTGGGTTCGAGTTGAAAATGTAAATGGATGCTTTAGTGTAGGTCAAATTAATTTGACAGTGACCGTTACTCAAGTTAATGCGGCAACTTTTCATAGATATTTTACTCTTTGTGATGATGCCGTTTCTGGAATTTCTACAGATACTGATGGGACTTCTGTGTTTGATTTCAGTAGTGTTACAAATGATATAAATGCAATTTTACCTATTCCAAGCACTAATTATACCATAAAATATTATGCAAATAATACAGATGCTTTGTCACAAACAAATGCAATCAATCCTTCTGCATATAGAAATACTACAATTAACCAACAACTAATTTATGTTAGAATTGATAGTAATAATTACCAAGGTTGCTTTGGTTTAGGTCCATTTATTACAATAACAGCAGAAGCTTTGCCTGTTGCAAATCCAATTAATCCTTCTAATAGTATTCGTCATTGCGATGATGATCATGATGGAAGTTACACATTTGACACCTCTACACTTGAAGCTACAATATTAAACGGCCAAACCAATAAAACGGTGGCTTATTATGATGCAAGTGGAGTTGCAATAAACCCTATTCCATCATTTACAGTTAATACATCCCAAACTATAACAGTTAGAGTAACTAACAATGTTACTCAAGCATCTAATGGACCTTGTTATGACGAAGAAACAATAACTTTTATAGTTGATGATTTACCTGAAATATTCCCTATTCCTAGCTCTCAATTAATTAAGTGTGACGACGAAACGAATCCTGCAATGCAAAACGGAATATTTCCATTTGACACTACAAATTTTGAAAATATTCTATTAGGACCACAAACCGGAATGGATATTTCCTTTACGTTACAAAATGGTCAAGTAGTTCCGCATCTTCCAACTACTTTTAATACTGGAACTCAAAATGTATTAGTTACGATAACTAATCCTTTAAACGCAAGCTGTACTGCAACGACCACATTAAATTTTGTAGTTAATCCAATTCCGAATATAGATTTAAATCAAAATGGTTGGGCAAATGAATTAGTATGTACTAATCTTCCAAATTTTACAGTTACAATAAATGCCGGAGTGCTTAACGGAACTCCAACTAGCAATTTCACTTACCAATGGTATTTGAATAACGTTTTAATTCCTGGAGCAACTAATTATACTTTAACTGTTAATACCGGAGGAAGTTACTCTGTAAAAGTTACTAACGCAACCGGCTGTTCAGAAGCAAGAACTATTGAAGTAACTTCTTCAGTAATAGCATCAATTGACCACGTAAATATTGTAGATCTAACAGATTTAAATACTGTAGAAATTGTAGTTTCAGGAAATGGAATTTACATGTACAGCATTGAAGATCCTTATGGGCCTTATCAATTTTCTAATTTCTTTGAAAATGTACCCATTGGAATACATACTGTTTATATTAAAGATTTAAATGGATGTGGCATTTCTCAACAAACAATATCAGTTCTTGGTGCTCCAAAATATTTTACGCCGAATGGAGATGGGTTTAATGATTATTGGAATATAAAAGGAACTAACGATAAATTCTATTCTAAATCTATTATTAAAATTTTCGATCGTTACGGTAAATTTATTAAACAATTTACTCCTTTAGATGATGGTTGGGATGGTGTTTTTAATGGTACAATGGCACCTGCAGATGATTATTGGTACAACATTCAATTTGATGATGGCAGAACGGCCAAAGGTCATTTTAGTTTAAATCGATAAACATCATGAAGAAAGTATATAAATTAGCAGCAAAAATAAACAAACTCTTATTGCCAAGTTTTACCAAACAACAACTTGATATTACTAAAGCAAAAAAATGGCAATTGGCATTGATTGGGTATCGATATTATGTAACTAAAAGAGCTTTAGACAGTTGATTTTGTAAAATAAATAAAAAAATTAATTTTTTAATTCCAATTTGCAATTAACATAATTATCCCTATATTTGCACCCACAAAAAAGGCCTCGTGGCGCAACTGAATAGCGCACTTGATTACGGCTCAAGAGGTTACTGGTTTGAATCCAGTCGAGGTCACAAAAAAATCCTTAAACACCAATAAAATTGGGGTTTAAGGATTTTTATTATAATTATTAATTTGATAAAATAAATCATTTTAAAGTTAAATTACCCCAACCACCCATCTCTATCTAAACTTCGGTACTGAATGGCTTCAGCAACATGAACCGACTGTACTTTTTCAGAAGCTTCTAAATCGGCTATCGTTCGGGAAACTTTTAATATTCGGTCGTAAGCTCTTGCAGAAAGATTTAATTTTTCCATTGCATTTTTCAATAGTTCCAAGGACGAAGGTTCTAATTCGCAATATTCTCTAACCAATTTAGAACCCATTTGAGCATTATAGTGTATGTTATCCATTGCTTCGAATCGTTTGGATTGGATTTCTCTAGCGCTAGTAACCCTATTCCGAATCTCTAAACTACTTTCGCCTTTTCGAGTTTCGGTTAATTTTTCAAATGGTACAGGAGTTACCTCTACATGAATATCAATTCTATCTAAAAGAGGTCCAGAAATTTTGCTCAAATACCGCTGCATTTCCATAGGCGAAGATCTAACAGGCGCATCCGGATCATTAAAATAACCACTCGGACTTGGATTCATACTTGCTACCAACATAAATGATGATGGATAGGTAATAGTAAATTTAGCCCTTGAAATGGTAACTTCTCGGTCCTCTAGTGGCTGCCGCATTACCTCTAATACTTCTCTTTTAAACTCTGGTAATTCATCTAAAAATAGTACGCCATTGTGAGATAATGAAATCTCTCCAGGTTGCGGATAACTACCTCCACCAACTAAAGAAACAGAGGATGCAGTATGGTGTGGACTCCTAAATGGCCTTTGACTCATCAAGCCTGCATCTTTAATTTTGCCCGCAACCGAATGGATTTTAGTTGTTTCTAGAGCTTCTTTCAAAGTCATTGGTGGTAAAATACTAGGTAGTCGTTTGGCTAACATTGTTTTACCGGAACCCGGCGGACCTATTAGAATTATATTATGCCCCCCAGCAGCAGCTATTTCCATACATCGCTTAATAGACTCTTGACCTTTGACATCTGAAAAATCTAAATCTGGAAAATCTAAATTTTTATAAAATTCTTCTCTAGTATTAATAATTGTAGGATTTATTGCTCCTCTTCCTTCAAAAAAATCAATGACTTGAGTAATATTTTCAATTCCGTAAACCTCAAGACCATCTACAATAGCAGCTTCTTTTACATTTTGAATAGGTAGAAAAAAACCTTTAAAACCTTCTTCACGGGCTTTAACTGCAATTGACAAAGCTCCCTTTATAGATTGTAGTCCACCATCAAGCGATAATTCACCCATAATTATATACTTATCTACTTCCTCCGCTTTTATTTGACCTGAAGCAACAAGAATACCTATTGCCAAAGTTAAGTCATAGGCAGAACCTTCTTTTCGTAAATCGGCTGGAGCTAAGTTTATAGTAATTTTCTTACCCGGAAGTTGGTAACCATTATTTTTTAATGCTGCTGCAATGCGATAACTACTTTCTTTTATTGCATTATCTGGAAGACCAACTAAATGATACCCCACACCTTTATCAATGTTAACTTCTACAGTAATTTTAGAAGCATCGACACCAAAAACAGCACTTCCATAGACTTTTATTAACATTATAAATACTTTATATTACTCATTTATTAAATATACCACTTATTTCCTTCATTAACAAGTATATTAAAACATAAAAAGGTAAAACAAAATATACTTTAAGTAAATTTTATTTGTCTTTATGTAAAATAAACCATACTTTTGCTTTAAATTTTATAACTTTAATTATGAAAACACATTTTTTACTTCCAAATCAATTCAAGAAAATTGGTTGGTTACTTTTTATTCCTAGTATAATTATAGGTAGTTATTTACTTTTTTCAGATTTTGATTTTGATAGTCATTTTGAAGTAACAGTTTTTGCATTTATTACTGACACGATTTTATCAGACACGAAATATTTTACTTTCATTGAAAACGGAATACTTGACGAAATACTAGTAGTCTTAATTATCTTGGGAGCATTACTGATAGGATTTTCTAAAACCAAAAATGAAGATGAATTTATCTCAAAAATAAGATATGAAAGTCTAGTTTGGGCAACTTATTTGAATTTCGGATTAATGCTATTGAGTACTCTTTTGATTTATGGATTTCCTTATTTTGATGTCTTGATAATAAATATTTTCGCTATGCTATTATTCTTTATTATTCGATTTCATTTCATGATATATAAACTTAATAAATCCATAAGTGATGACGAATAATTTAAAAGTATTACGGGCTATTAAAAATATTTCGCAAGAAGAATTAGCAAAACAAATTCAAGTTAGCCGTCAAACTATTAATGCTATGGAAAAAGGAAAATACGTTCCCTCAACACTTTTATCATTAAAATTAGCTAGGTTTTTTAATAAACAAGTAGAAGATATTTTTGAATTAGAATCTACAGATTAAAAATAATCCCACTAACAAGTGAGTTAGTTGGATTATTTTTTTTATTAATTATTACAATTTTACTTCCTAAAATTTGCTATTCCCTGTTTAAGCCAATTTTCATATAATTCAGCATCTGGATCATAACTTGTTGTTGGTGTAACTGTGTTTAAATTAGTACCCTCTAAATCAACCAATACATATAAAGGTTGGGTGTTGGTTTTGTATTTAGTTATCATAAAATCGGTCCATTTATCCCCAATAGTGACTATTTCAGCTCCTGTTGAAGAAGAAATATGTTGTTCATTTTTCGGCAATTCCCTTTTATCATCTGCAAACAAAGAAATAAGCACCACTTCATTTTTTAAAATTTGTGCAACATTTTTATCCGTCCATACATTAGATTCCATTTTTCTACAATTAGAACATGCATGTCCTGTAAAATCTAACAACACCGGTTTGTTTACTTCTTTTGCATATGCCATGCCTTTTTTATAATCGGTAAAAACTATTAATTCTTTTGGTCCATATTCAGCTCCATCAGGTAATTTAACATTAGAGTTTGAGTCACTAAAAAAACCATGTGGACTCTCACTGTCTGTTTGCGATGGAACATATGCACTTATTAATTTCAAAGGTGCTCCAAAAAGTCCTGGAATCATATAAAATGTAAAAGACAAAACTACTAATGCTAACATTAATCTACCTACCGATATATGAGATAATGGCGAATCATGAGGCAATGTTATTTTACCTAATAAGTAAATTCCCCATGTTCCAAAAATAGCAATCCAAATAGCTAAAAAAACTTCTCTTTCAAACCAATGTAATTGTAAAACTAAATCAGCGCCAGATAAAAATTTGAATGCCAAAGCCAATTCAAAAAATCCAAGTGAAACCTTAACTGTATTCAACCATCCGCCGGATTTTGGTAAAGAATTTAACCAAGAAGGGAATAATGCAAATAACATAAAAGGTAATGAGATTGCTAAAGAATATCCAAACATTCCCACAATTGGTGCAATCCCACCTTTTGATGCAGAATCCACTAAAAGTGTTCCAACAATTGGTCCTGTACATGAAAAAGAAACTATTGCCAAGGCTAATGCCATAAAGAAAATACCAATGATTCCACCTCTTTCAGCCTGTCTGTCAACTTTATTTGCCCAGGAATTTGGCAACATTATTTCAAAAGCTCCAAGGAAAGAAGTTGCAAAAAACATTAGCATGATAAAGAAAATAATATTGAACCAAACATTGGTAGAGAGAGCATTTAATGCATCCGCACCAAAAATAGCAGTCACAGCAAGACCTAGTATTACATAAATCACAATTATTGAAATTCCGTATATAATAGCATTTCGTTTTCCTTGAGCAGGAGTTTTACTTTGTTTAGTAAAAAAACTTACCGTCATGGGTATCATTGGAAATACGCATGGTGTAAATAAAGCTGCAAACCCACTTAATAAAGCCAAAAAGAAAATAGCCCAAAGTCCTTTTTTTTCTTCTTTTTTAGTTTCAACCTTCTTAGAATTGGTAACCACATTCTTAGTTTTTTCTTTAACTACCGAAGCAGTATCACTTTTAGAAGTATCTTGATCTATTAATGCTACATCCGTTTTTAATATAACCGGAATGTCAAAAGTCAAATCTACTTTATCATTAATGCATTGATTTTGACATGCTTGAAAATCTAAATTAACAAAAATCTTACTTGTTTTAGGATTGATTATTTTAACTTTTTGGGAAACCGTTGCAGTTCCTTCAAAGTAAAATTCATCCACTTCAAAATCTTTATTAAACTCTTTTTTATATGCACTTTCCTTTGCTTTTCCAATCAATTCAAAGTTGCCTTTTTGGTTTTTTACAGTTACAACAAGTGGAAGCGGACCTCCTTCTGGTGTAAATTGTGAATACATATGCCAGCCCTCTTCGATAGATGCTGTCATTACCAAATTAAATTCGGTATCCGATATTTTTTCTGTTTTGGAAGTCCATTTTACAGGTTTTTTAATCTGTGAATTACCAGTTGCAAAAGCAAAAAAAGCAAAAAGTATTAGAAGTAATTTTTTCATTATTGAAATGTTATTTGTAATTTATTAATTGTGTTTTCATTTATTTTAAATCGATCATCTTGTCGCTTGCCAACAACCCAAACAATCTGATTACCAGAACATAAAACCCATTGACTTGATTTTTCAATTAAAGACATTTTTTCATCTTTAAAATACTTACTCAATTTCTTTTTTCCTTGCATTCCTAGAGGAAAAAAATAATCTCCCTCGTGCCATTTTCTTACTATTATTGGAAATTGCAAAGAATCTTCATCCACAAATATACAATTTGCATTTACATTTGAAATATCACTTACGTTACAAAAAGTAATATTTAAGGGAACTTTAACCTCCTTAATGCCTTTGTTGATAAAATATTCTTCTTGTAATGTATCATTTTCTTTTAAATACAATATCAAAAAATCTCTATCTTTTAATAAAGCATGCGTATCCGAAAAAACCTGTTTTCCAGATTGTGCAGTTACTAAATCGTTTATATCATCCCAGGCTGTAAAACCAAAATCTTTTAGCCATTGGTACAAATAGGCAGGATAGTTTGGCATTTTTAACAATTCAATTAAATTGATTTTCAATTGATTATTTTCTTTCATAACAACAATTTGAAACACTAATTTAGCAGCATCTTCAACTAATGATTGCGCTTGCTGCAGATTCTCAACTGTATTTTGAAATGAGGAAAGTAAATTTGAATTTAATTCTTTTAATATAGGAACGATAGCATGCCGAACTTTATTTCGTAAATATTTATTGGATGCATTACTAGAATCTTCTCGCCATTTCAAATTATTTTCTTTAATAAAATTTTCAATTTCTACTCTTGAAAAAGGCAATAATGGACGAATAATTTTATCATTTTGCTTTGGAATACCGGTTAAACCCTCTAATCCAGTTCCTCGAGTGAAGTTAATTAAAAAGGTCTCTAAACTATCCTCCAAATGATGTGCTGTTAAGATGTAATCAAAATTTTCATCTGCTAATTTCTCGTAAAACCAATCGTACCTCAGCTTTCTTGCAGCTACCTGAATAGATAATTTAGCATTTTCTGCAAATTGATTGGTGTCAAATTTTTTAACAAAGATCGGGATTTGTTTATTTACACAATATTCTTTTACGAATTCCTCATCGCCATCACTTTCTAAATTTCGTAGAGAAAAATTACAATGCAAAACTGCTATTTCATAATTTAATTGACTGAATAAATGCAACAAAACCATACTATCCATTCCTCCACTTACTGCAATAAACAAACGTCTTCCTTTAAGAAAGGTAAAATTGGCATTCAAATGAAGTTGAAGTTTGTTTAGCATTTTTCAAAAATAAGGATTTTATATTAACTTAAAACCGCAAACATTGCTTTTGCCTTCAACAAACATTCTTCATATTCATTTTCGGGATTCGAAAGGGATGTGATAGCACTTCCAACAGAAAAAGAAACGTATTGATTTTGAGCATTATACAAAATACTCCGGATAACTACATTAAAATCAAAATCACCGTTTGGAGTAAAATATCCAACCGCACCACTATATAAACCGCGTTTTGTTTCTTCTAAACTTTCAATAATATTCATGGCTGAAATCTTTGGAGCGCCCGTCATGCTCCCCATTGGAAAAGTAGTTCTCAATATTTCAATTGACGAAGTAGAGTGTTCTACCTCAGAGACCACTGTCGAAATCATCTGGTGCACTTGCTGGAACGAATAAATTTTGCAAAGCTCTTCCACTTTAACAGATCCTTTAGTAGCTGTTTTCGACAAATCATTACGGACCAAGTCAACAATCATAATGTTTTCTGAACGTTCTTTAGGGTCTTCTGACAATTGGAATTTAGAATTATTATCAAGATCCTTATCAATAAATCTTTTAGCTGTTCCTTTTATAGGTTGTGAAATTACTTTTGTACCTTCTTTTTTTAAATATCGCTCTGGAGAAGCTGACAATAAATACTGTTGCTTATTTTTAAAATAAACAGCAAATGGCGGTTCAGAAAGTGCATTCAACTTTTGATATACTTCTAATGGATTAATCTGAGAATTATCCGCGTAAAATTCCATACAAAAATTTGCTTCATATATATCACCACGTTGGATATGTTCCAAAAATTTAGATACTTTTGAAAGGTAATCCTCTTTAGAAATTCTTTGTTGTACCTCAACGGAACTTTGAAAGACAGAATGCATTTCGGAACATTGTAGTATTTCTTCAAAATCACTTTCTATTTCATCGTCACATAAACGCAAATAATGTATTTCTAGTTCGTTTCCTTTTAAAAGAAAAAGCTTTTTTGGCTGAAAGAAAAACATATCTGGAAATTCTAATCCGTCGTGATTGTTAGATTGCAAATCTTCAATATCGTTTTTTAAATC
The DNA here is from genome assembly GCA_903838055.1 of uncultured Bacteroidota bacterium. Lineage (GTDB taxonomy): Bacteria > Bacteroidota > Bacteroidia > Flavobacteriales > Flavobacteriaceae > Flavobacterium. The sequence goes on from CAILWV010000054.1 coordinate 41,724, forward strand.
GTAAGATAAATAGCCAAAAAGCCAGTCTTTAGTTTGACTTTGATATTGGTGCAGGTCTTCAAAAGATTTTGAATAATCGGTAACCATTGAGGTAAATGCATCAACAGCAAGAATACAATCGTAGTTGGAATAGCTTTGGATGTAGGAATTAGAGTCTAAAAAAACTACTTCCCTATTCGGATTTGCCCACAACAATAACTGTTTTTTAAATTCGGCAGGATTATCAATAAACTTGGAAAGTACAGTTCTCAAAAGGAAAAATTTATTTTATCCAAAATTACAATAAAAAATATTTTTAGTTTAATATTAAGTGAGGTAAATTTGAGAAAGGATGAATTAATTAAAATGAAAAATCCATATACTTTAATTCTCTAGTTAAAATATATGGATTACCTTTTTTAAAATTACTTCAGAATATTATACAAACATATTAATAAGGTAATATACTAATGAAGCGATTATAGCAGATACCGGAATAGTTAATATCCATGCCCAAACTAACTTAACTGTAATTCCCCATCTAACTGCTGAAACACGTTTAGTTATACCAACTCCAATAATAGATCCTGTTATAGTATGGGTTGTAGATACTGGAATTTTAAAATGCTCTGTCATAAATAAAGTTAATGCGCCAGCCGATTCCGCAACAACACCTTCGAAAGCAGTTACTTTAGTTATTTTAGAACCCATTGTTTTTACAATTTTCCAACCTCCACTTAATGTCCCTGCTGCAATGGCAGAATAACAAGCTATTGGAATCCATTCAGGCATTTGTGCCTTTATACCTTCTTTTTCATTTGGAAGAACTACTTGTAACCATTCGGGCATGTCAGTAACCGAAACTCCGTTACTATGAATATAAACTGCAACCGCTGCCGCAATTATTCCCATTACTTTTTGAGAGTCATTTCCTCCATGTCCTAAACTAAAGGATGCGGAAGAAAGTAATTGCATTTTTTTGAGGACTTTTTCAGCTTTACCAGCAGATAAGCTACTAAATATTAAGTTGAAAATTGCTAAACTAAAGAATATTATTCCAACTAACAACCATTTAATATTTGATGGTTCTGTAATAATAGCTAAAAAATGATTTTCAAATCTTGGTTTTTCAATATCAAATTTCATTACAGCAGATAAAAACCATACAGCTAAAGACATCAAGAATAAGGTAACAATTTTTGGTCCAATATTCTTTTTTGATGCATACATCATCCAAATGGAAATAAAATAGGAAATAATCATTCCTAAAAGCGGCGCTAAGACAATAAATGCTAAAACTACTGCTACTCCCGAAGGTAAACTTCCATCCTCGCCTGGTTTATACCAATTTACAACATGAAATCCTGCATGTGCAATAGCTGCACCTGCAAAACCACCTATTAAGGTATGTGAAGAAGAGGAAGGAATACCCTTCCACCAAGTAATTAAATTCCATATAATTGCTGCAATAACTCCTGCAAGAATTACCGTTAAATCTATATTTTCAGATTTTGCAGTTTTGGCAACGGTATCGGCAACTCCAAATCCAAAAACCCAATATGCTAAAAAATTAAAAAAAGCAGCCCATAATACAGCTTGAAAAGGGGAAAGAACTTTAGTTGCCACAATTGTTGCAATAGAGTTGGCCGCATCGTGAAAACCATTAATGTAATCAAAAAATAAAGAAAGTACTATAATAACAATTAGTAAAGTCATATTAGAATGTCTAAATTATAGTAAATTAAGAGTGTTTTACAGCTATTTGCTCCATAACATTTGCAACACTTTTACACTTGTCGGAAGCCGTTTCTAATGCAGAAAGAACTTCTTTGTATTTAATAATGTTTTTCGCATCTGTTTCGTTTTCAAAAATATCCGCAACAGCTTTATCAAATACCGAATCTGCTTTGCTTTCTAATTTATTAATTTTCTTGCAGGTCTCTTTAATAGCTTTAGCATCTTTCATAACCTTTAGTTCCTTAATACCAAGACTAATTAATTGACAAGCTTCCAAATTAATTTCGGTTAACTTTCTAATTGATTTTGTGATTTTTTCTACTTGGTATAAGCGCATTCTACTTGCAGCTCCATGCATATTATCCGCAACATTATCAATAGATTTTACTAACGCATAAATATCTTCTCTGTCAAAGGGAGTAATAAAATTTCTACTCAATTCTAAATGAGTTTGGTGCGTGATTTCTTCAATAAACGCTTCTAGTTCTTCAATTTTCTTAAAATATTCTTCGCGTTCTAAAATAGGAGCATTCACTGCATCATGAAGAGTTTCAGCTAAAACAACTAAGTTAGCAGATGCTTGTTCAAAAAGCGGAAAGAATTTTTTATCTTTTGGTACTAGAAACTGGAAAATATTATTTAATGTCATTTTTATAGAATTTTACAATGCAAATGTATATATCTAATGTTAAGGGAATATTAATTCATTCCTTAAATAATACATTTTTTTTAAAAATAA
>CAILWV010000055.1 GCA_903838055.1 uncultured Bacteroidota bacterium
ACGCCAAACCAAATGCATCAGCAAAGTAAATTAAAAATTAAAACCTATAAAACTAAAAACAGCACCAAAAACGTTTTTGATGCTGTTTAATTTATCTATTTTTGTCTAATAATCTGTATCGATTATTTAGGACTAGTCAATTTATAAAAACTAATAATCTATGAAATTAAAAAACAGCTACTTATGTCTTATAGCAATTGCTCTTTATTCTTGCGGACCATCTAAAGCAACCATTGCAAAAACAGAACTTGAAAAATTGATTGCAAAGCAAAATGCCGGAAAAGAAATATACGAAAACAATTGTGCTAAATGCCACGAACTTACAGATCCTAAAAGATTCTCAATACAAGGTTGGCAACCTATATTAAAGACGATGCAATTTAAAGCACGTTTGCAAGATGCAGATATGGATAAGATTAATGCGTATCTAGCTAGTAAACAGTTTACAAGTGTGTTGTTAGAAAAATAATTTGATGTAATTTCTAGAATTCATCAAAATTTATAAAAAACTAGGATTACTTGACTTGCCTCAGTAAATAAAGTGAATAATGGATTGCAAAATAAAACTAAATCCGAAAAAATTAATTTTCGGATTTAGTTTTATTTTGACTTTGTAGCTTTATAAATATTAAATAGAGATAAAATTACAAATAGTATTGGAACAATAATTTTTTGTATTGTGAATCCTTTATTTGAAAGGGCATTATAAATAATAAATAGCCAAAAAATTAATAAAACAAAGTTGATTTGTTTTTTATATTTTACGAAAAAAAGCAAAAATGAATTCATATATAGATTTTGGGATTAAATATCATCAAAATCAATATCTGTAAAGCTTTTTTCTGATTGAGTGGTTTCTTCGCTAGTTTCAGAAGTATATTCTCTTTTAAAGTCTTTTTGGTGTCTTTCAGATATTACCTCTTCACCTTTGTTATTTAACACAAACGAAGTCATTTCATCTAAAATTTCTTTAAAAGCTGTAAAATCTTCCTTGTATAAATAAATTTTATGTTTCTTAAAATGGAACGAACCATCTTCCTCGGTAAATTTCTTACTTTCAGTAATTGTGATGTAATAATCTTCGGCTTTAGTTGCTCTTACATCAAAAAAATAAGTTCTTCTTCCTGCTCTTAATACTTTAGAAAAAATCTCGTCTTTTTCTAACATGTCATTTTCTCTCATATTCGTTCTGTCAATTAGTAGTTTTTCTAATTCCAAAAATGATAAAAAAAATAGTACTATGCAAGAATTATATAACTTCTTTTTCAGAAAGTTGTTTGTTGTACAATTCTTTATAATATCCTTCTTGGCTTATTAATTGATTATGAGTCCCTTGTTGAATAATTTCACCTTCTTCAAGTATGATAATTTTGTCTGCATTTTTGGCTGAAGAAACTCGGTGGCTTACAATTATGGTTGTTTTATCTTTAGAAATTTCAAGTAAATTATTCAAGATAGTCTCTTCAGTTTCGGTGTCTACTGCCGAAAGACAATCATCTAACAGTAATATTTCAGGATTTTTAATTATCGCTCTTGCAATAGAAACTCGTTGCTTTTGTCCTCCTGAAAGTGTTATGCCTCGTTCTCCTAGTATGGTCTCGTATTGTTGGTTGAATTGGATAATATTATCGTGAACCGCTGCGTTGGTTGCCGCATTAATAACATCTTGTTTACTTGCATTTTCTTTGCCAAATTTAATGTTGTTTATTATGCTGTCTGAAAATAAAAAAGCATCTTGTGGCACAATTCCAATACTTTGTCTTAAGTCTATTAAATTTACTTTATCCAAAGATGTTCCATCCATTTTGATAGTTCCTTCTTTAACGTCGTACATTCGAGTAATTAAAGAAAGAATACTTGATTTTCCAGAACCTGTTTTGCCTAATATCGCTAATGTTTCTCCTTTTTTTACGTTAAATGAAATATTTTTTAATGCAGTAATATTGGTGTCTTCATAAATAAAACTAACATTATTAAATTCGATATCTCCTTTAATATATGTTTTTTCAGGAGTATTATTTTTAATTGAAGGTTCTGTTTTTAAAAATTCATTTACCCTTTTTTGAGATGCTTCTGCTTCTTGGATTAGAGAAGAAACCCAACCTATGGATGCAACCGGCCAAGTTAACATATTTACATATAAGATAAATTCTGCAATAATTCCGATGTTTTGAATCTCAGGATCGTGTGCTATATACATCATTCCTCCAAAGTAAATTACCACTAAATTACTTATTCCTATTAAAGTCACCATTAATGGGCCAAACAACGATTGTACTTTTGCTAAACTCATACTTTTGGCCTTGCTTTCTTGAGCTAATTCGTTGATGATAGTTTGATTTTGTTTTTCTAACGAATAGGCTTTTATTACTCTAATTCCAGAAAAAACCTCTTGGGTATAACTAGATACTTTGGATAAATATTGCTGAAAAATTGTACTTCGGGAATTAATTTCTTTACTTAATTTGTAAATTATATAGGATAAAATGGGTAAAGGAAGTAGGGTATATAAAGTTAATTTAGGAGAAACATTGTACATGTAAATTGTTACAACGGTAAAACGAATGAATGTGTTAATTGTATACATAACTGCTGGGCCAACATACATTCTCACTTTGGCAACATCCTCACTAATTCGGTTCATTAAGTCGCCTGTACGATTGCGTTTGTAAAAATTTTGATCTAAAACTTCGTAATGTTTAAAAACCTCATTTTTTAAATCGAATTCTACATATCTTGACATCACAATTAATGTTTGGCGCATAATGAATGTTAATAGCCCGGCAATTATTGTGGTTCCTACAATGAGTAATATGTTTTCAATTAGTTGACTTTTAACGCTCTCAATTCCAACAGTGTTATTATGGTAATCTTCAATCGCTTTGAAGGATTTACTTATTAGTTTTGGAGTAAAAAGCGAAAAGATTTGTGCTACTATTGTAATAATAATACCTAATAAAAATCGGTATTTGTATTTGATAAAATATTTATTTAAATACTGTAATTCCTTCATAATATTATTTTATCCTAGATAATAATTGTCTTTAATTTGTTAAATACGTAAAGATAATGCAATTTTACAACAATCATTGATTATATAATTTATTAACAATTTGCTAAATAATGCTAAAATAAGTAAGTTATTTTGAATAATAAATTAAATTTGCCCTGACTTATTGATAAAGTCGCAAAGCAAATATTATTTATGACGACAGAAATCACTACACCTAAAGAACTTCAAAAAATGGATCCTGTATTTGGTCAATTATCTTTTGATAATCATGAGCAAATTGTTTTTTGCAACGACAAAGATACGGGTTTAAAAGCAATAATTGGTATTCATAATTCTGTTTTAGGTCCTGCTTTAGGAGGTACTAGAATGTGGAATTACGCTAACGAATGGGAAGCTTTGAATGATGTATTACGACTTTCTAGAGGTATGACTTATAAATCGGCAATTACTGGTTTAGATCTTGGAGGTGGAAAAGCTGTAATTATTGGAGATGCAAAAACTCAAAAAACGCCAGAAATGATGCGTAAATTTGGGGAATTTGTAAACTCACTTTCAGGAAGATATATCACTGCCGAAGATGTTGGTATGGTAACTGCCGATATGGATACAGTAAGAGATGTTACTCCTTATGTTACTGGAATCTCTGAATCTCGTGGAGGTTCTGGAAACCCGTCTCCAGTTACTGCTTATGGTGTTTACATGGGAATGAAAGCTGCAGCAAAATACCAATTTGGTTCGGATAACCTTGATGGAAAGAAAATATTAGTTCAAGGTATAGGACATGTTGGAGAAACTTTAGTCGATTATTTGACTAAAGAAGGTGCACTTGTTCAAATTGCAGATATTAATGATGCACGAATGCAAGAGGTTTGTACTAAATATGGAACAACAATTTATTCAGGAAGCGATTTATATACTGCCGACGTAGATATTTATGCGCCATGTGCTTTAGGTGCTACAATTAATGATGACACGGTATATAAAATTAAAGCCAAAGTAATTGCAGGTGCTGCTAATAATCAGTTGGCAAATGAAAATATTCATGGACCTATACTTCAAGAAAGAGGAATTATTTATGCACCCGATTTCTTAATTAATGCAGGTGGAATTATAAATGTATATTCTGAAATCGCACATTATGATAAAGCAGAATCCATGCGTAGAACAGAAAATATCTATAATACAACTTTAGAGATTTTTGCATACGCCAAAGAGCATAATTTGACTCCTCAAAAAGCAGCTATGGAAATAGCAGAAATTAGAATTGCACAAAGAAAAAAAGAAAAGGCTAATTTATAGTCTCAGGTTTTAAAAATAGTTTTATTTTTGCAAAGAGAAAGAGATACTCTTTCGCTTTGTTTATTTTATCTAAATTAAAAGTTCTTATCCGTGCTAAACAGAAGACATATTAGAATTAAGGTCATGCAATCCATTTATGCAATGCACCAAAGTGGGTCTGACAATCTTGAAAAACAAGAAAAGTTTTTACAAGCCAGTTTAGAAAACATAGTTGATTTATACTTAATTATGTTGTCTTCTTTAGTTGAAATTCGTAAAAAAGAGATTGAATATCAGGAACTTGCTCAGCAAAAGCACCTTGCTACTCCTGAAGAGCGTAATCCTAACTTACGATTTATAAACAATCCGATTTTGGTGGCATTAGATGAAAATAATTCATTGAGTGTTGCACTTGAAAACCGAAAAATAAATAATTGGCAGGCTAATGATGATACAATTTTAATGCTTTTACAAGTAGTAAAACAAAGTGAATTGTATCAAAAATATATGACTAAAAAAGTAGTTACCTTTGAAGAAGAACGCTTTTTTATTGCGGATATGTTTTCTGAATTGATTGCCCCAAACGAAAAATTATACTCTTATTTAGAAGACTTTAAACTTACTTGGGTAGATGATATTCCAGTAGTGAATACTCAGATATTAAAGCAGTTAAAACAATTTACTTCTGAAGAGCAATCTCTAATTGTTCCTGCAATTTATAAAGATGCTGAAGATAAAGATTTTGCAGTTGAATTGTTTAGAAAAACCGTTTTGAACGAAACCGAATTGGCTAAAGAATTTATTGATAAGACTCCAAATTGGGATATTGATCGAATTGCCGAATTAGATACTATAATAATGAAAATGGCTATTTGCGAATTCTTAAAATTCCCATCTATTCCGTTAAAAGTTACAATTAATGAATATTTAGAATTAGCAAAAGAATATTCTACACCAAAAAGTAGTATTTTTATAAACGGAATTTTAGATAATTTAGTAAAAGATTTCCAATTAAAAAATAGAATCAACAAAGTCGGAAGAGGCTTAATGTAAATCAATAATTAAAAACAAAAATTAAAAGTTATGGCACAAATAAGTCAGTTTTTACCGTTTATTTTAATGTTCGTGGTTATCTATTTCTTTATGATACTACCACAACAAAAGAAAGCTAAGAAAGAAAAAGAATTTGAAAGTTCTTTAAAAGTAGGAGATAGAATTATTACAAAAAGTGGTATTCACGGAAAAATTTCTGAATTAGCGGAAACTACTGTTGTTATTGAAACGATGTCGGGAAAATTAAAAATGGAACGTTCTGCTATTTCATTAGAAATGAGTGCTTCATTGAATAAGAAAGCATAATTTCAATTAAGAGTTAAGATTTACACACTATAGTACTATTAATTCTAAATTTATTATTTGTACTTATCATTTAAACCAATGTTTTGTAAAATCATTGGTTTTATTTTTTCCATTCGTGTGGTTTTGGTTTTTTCTTGTTTTGCAGATGCAATGTATTCTAAGAATTCTTTTTGCTTATATACGGGAAATTTTTCAAAAGCTTTTGTAAATTTAGAATCTATAGATAATTCGTTTTTGAAAAATTCACAAATTGCTACATCCTTTTTTACTGGTTTGTAGCTTATACCTTTTTCTTCATTTGCAATTGCTTCTTTGATATACTGAAGCAGTAATTTTTCATTTATTTCTTCTTTTGATTGAAATCGCCATTGTCTTAAAGCTTTCGTAACTCCTTCTTGTGCATTTACTAATACTTGATGTTTGTCTTTTAGGTAAACTCCATTCATAAACCACACCCCAAAATAGGACTTAAAGCCTCCAATTCCAATAATGTTTTTGTTGTTGAAAGTGTAAATAGGACCTCCCCATTTAATAGTTTCAACTAATTCGGTTTTGGCAATAATAGATTTAAGAATTTCTAATTCGTCTTGCCATTGGTTAACTTTATTCCATGTGTATTTTTCCTCTTCCATATTATTTTATTATTATAAAACTATGGCTGTTTAGTTTAGATTTAATAATTCATAAATATAAAAAAAATCCACAAATTTCGTTTTATGAAATTTGTGGAATTACTATAAAATCTTTTTTCTTATTTTGAGAAATCAGTAGTTGCAGTTAGTTCGGCAATTTTTACAATTACATCTACTGCTTTTTGCATGCTTTCTACTGGAACATATTCATATTTACCATGGAAATTATGACCGCCAGCAAAGATATTTGGGCAAGGTAATCCCATATAAGATAATCTAGATCCATCTGTTCCTCCACGAATAGGTTTAATTAGCGGGGTGATACCTAATTCTAGCATTGCTTTTTCAGCTAAATCAACGATAAACATCATCGGTTCAACCTTCTCGCGCATATTATAATATTGGTCTTTAATTTCAGCAATACAAATATCTTCTCCGAATTGTGTAGCAAATTGTGCGTTTATTTTGGCTACAATTGCAAGTACAAGTTCTTTGCGTTTTTCAAATAATTGCATGTCATGATCTCGAATGATAAGTTCCAATTTAGTTTCTTCTAGGCTTCCAGAAAAACCAGTAACATGAAAAAATCCTTCGTAATCTATAGTTTCCTGTGGGATTTCATTTTTAGGTAATTGGTTGATGAAATCATTTGCAATAAGCATGGAGTTTATCATTTTGCCTTTAGCATAACCTGGGTGAACACTTTTACCTTTAAAAGTAATTTTTGCTCCAGCAGCATTGAAATTTTCATATTCTAATTCACCAATTTGACTTCCATCCATGGTGTAAGCCCATTGTGCTCCAAATTTTTCTACGTCGAAAATATCGGCACCACGACCAATTTCTTCATCAGGAGTAAAACCAACTCTAATTTTTCCGTGTTTAATTTCAGGATGTTGAACAAGATATTCCATTGCGGTAACTATCTCTGTAAGTCCTGCTTTATCGTCGGCTCCTAATAGCGTTAATCCATTGGTGGTGATAAGAGTTTGCCCTTTATACAATAATAAATCTTTGAAATAACTTGGCGAAAGAATAATATTTTGCTCTTTATTTAATATAATATCTCCGCCATCATAGTTAGTAACTATTTGTGGTTTTACATCTTTTCCTGTAAAATCTGGTGAAGTATCGTAATGTGAAACAAAACCAATGGTTGGAACTTCATGGTCTACATTACTTTCTAAAGTTCCCATTACATAACCATTTTCATCAATTGTAACTTCGGTTAAACCGATAGTATTTAATTCTTTTACTAATAAATTAGCAAGGACTAGTTGTTTTTCAGTACTTGGTGTTGATGGTGAATTGGCATCCGACTCGGTGTCTATAATTGCATAACTTATGAATCGATCAATAATATGTTGCATGAAATTTTATATTAAATTAGTGTTGCAAATATACAACTTGCAAATGTTTTTATTCAATATTTTTAATTAATCCATTCTGATATATTTATTCTATTTTTTATTAAGTAATCAGTTTAAATGTTTGAAATGTTTTTCGTTTTTATATGACATTGCTAAAAAACTTGGTAGCACTATTAGTAAAAGTGGTAAGGCAATTAGAAAACCACCAATTACTGCAATTGCTAATGGTTGGTGTAGTTCGGATCCTGTTCCTAAGCCAATTGCAAGTGGTAATAATGCAATAATTGCACCCAAAGCTGTCATTAATTTTGGTCGTAACCTTGTTGATATAGAATATACTAATGAATGAGAAACATCTTGAGTTAATTTGAAAGTATCTCTAAATTGCAAGAAGGTAAAAATTGCATTTTCGCTAATTATTCCTACTATCATAATTATCCCTGTATAACTTCCAACATTTAATGGGGTTTTAGTAAGGAATAATAATAAGTAGCTACCTGAGATTCCCAAAACAGAAATAAATAGTATAATAATTGCAGCTCTAAAATCTCGGAACAAAAATAATATTACACCAAAAACGAGTAATGAAGATGCTATCAAAATTAGCAATAATTCTTTGAAGGATTGTTGTTGTTCTTTATAAGCTCCTGCATATTCAATATAATATCCGCTTGGTAAAGCCACTTTTTTGTTCACTTCATTTTTGATGTCTTTCATTACATTTCCAAGATCTCGGTTATTTAATCTTCCAGTAACCACGCACATCATTTGAAGATTTTCTCGTTCTACTTCGGCAATTCCTTTTTGAGCGGATATTGTAACTAAATTTGTTATTGGAATGGATTGACCATTCGGTAAAAACAATTTTAATTTTTTGATATCTTCTAAACTTCTCTTTTCAGAATTTTTATAAATCAATCGAATGGGAGTAACACGTTCATTTTCTAAAATAGAGCCAATTACATTACCTTCTAGAGCTGTTTGTAATTGGAATTGTAAGTCGGATGGAGCAATGCCGTATTGGGCTAGCATACGGTAATTAGGAGTAATGTTTATTGAGGGTCCTGCAATTACAACACCATTAAATACATCAGCAGTACCCTTTACGTTTTCAACAATTCCGTTCACTTGATTTGCAATTTTTTGTAATTGAACTTGGTTATTTCCAAATATTTTGACTTCAATTGGTGAAACCGAACTCATTAAATCGCCTAGCATATCCATAAGCACTTGTCCAAAATCAATTCGGAGAGCAGGTTGTGTGGCTTCAATTTTTTTGCGAATAGCATCAATAACTTCATTGCTAGTTCTGCTTCTAGCTTTCTTTAATTGGATGAGGTAATCTCCACGATTTGGCTCTGTTATGAAAAACCCCATTTGGGTTCCCGTTCGTCGGCTGTAGGCATCTACTTCGGGAGTTTTAATTATTATTTTTTCTACTTCTTGTAGCATTCTATTGGTTTCTTCAAGAGAAGTTCCAGGGGGTGATTCATAATCTAAAACAATGCTTCCTTCATCCATTTCTGGAAGAAAACCGGTTTCTAAATTTGGAAGAATAATGATTATAGAAAGTACTAATACAACAGAAAATGAAATACTAATAATTGGCCTTTGTATGAAATATAAAACCCAATTTTGTTTTTTTACTTCATGGGAAATGGTTTCTTTTTTGGTTTCAGAATTAGAATTTTCGTTCTTAGTAAGTTGTAAATAAATAACTGGTAGCAAAAGCCAAGTAACAAAAAAGGAGCTTAAAAGCGTTATAATCATCGTGTCGGTTAGGACTTTAAAATAGGAGCCCGCAACACCACTCATCAAAACAAAAGGGAAGAAAATCACTATTGTGCTGATTGATGATCCTACCATTGCAGGAAATAAATAGTGAATTGCTTTCTTTAAGAGGGAAACCGTTGGTTCCTCTGGATTTTCTTCATGAGTTCTATGAATTTGCTCCACGACCACAATGGCGTCGTCAATAATAAGACCTAAAGATGCTGCAATTGCGCCTAGCGTCATTATGTTGAACGTTTGCCCTGTGAGGAATAAAACTATTGCCGTTAAACCAAGTGTAACAGGAATGGTAATTAAAATAGTTGCACTCGCTTTCGCTGATTTTAAAAACAAAATGGCAACAATAATTGCTAATAATAACCCTAGTAATAAACTATCACTAACACTTTGAACGGCATCGTTTACAAAGTTTGCTTGTTGGTAATAAGGAGTAATAATTACATCTTTTGGAATTATTTTCTTTAATTCTATTAACTTATCCGAAGTTGCTTGCGAAATGTCTATTAAATTGGAATTGGGTTGTTTTAATACCGCAATTAAAATACTTTCTCTACCGTTAGAATTGACTTTAATATACTCTTTAGCCTCTCTAATTTCTACTTGTGCTAAATCTTTTAAAGTGATTATCCCTTTTCCGTTGTTGCTAATTACCAAATCTTCTAATGCTTCTTTTTTAACTACCTGAGCATCGGTAATAGTTAGGTAAAGGTGACGATAATCGGATAAATACCCGTTGGATTTAATGAAATTGGTTTGGCTTAATACTTGCGAAATGGCATTTGGAGTAATACCTAAAGCAGCCATTTTAGTATAATCTAACGAAAGCCAATATTCTTTTTCTTTACCACCAATAATGCGAATTTCGGAGACACCATCTATTTGAGAAAGAAACGGTTTAATGGTGAAATTTGCAATTTTTTTGAGTTCAATAGGGCTTCGTTGCTTGCTTTCTATGGCATAACCAATTACAGGAAGAATGGATGGATTCATCTTTTCTACCGTAATTTGGGTATCTGGAGGGAGGTCGTTTTTTATTTGATTAATCTTCGATTCTATTCGTTCTTTGGCCAAATCAATATCGGAATTCCATTCCATAAAAGCCGAAATCTCACAACTTCCTCTGCTGGTGGTACTTCTTACGGTTTTTAAATTTTGTACTTTTTTAATGGCATTTTCAAGTGGTTTGGTAACCGTAATCATCATTTTGTCGATGGGTTGTTGGCCCGCATCGGCAATGATTTTTATTTTAGGAAAAGTAATCTCAGGAAATAAACTAGTTTGCATGGACGAATAAGCGAATAATCCTCCTAAAATAATTAGGAAAATCACGGTGCTTAAACCATTGCGGTGTCGTACAAAAAAGTTATTCATAAGGATTATTTTTTAAGGACTTTCACTTTTATAGTATCGGCAACTCCATAATTTCCAGTCAATAATACTAAATCTTTGGTGCTTAAAGGTGGAGATATAATTTCTATTTTATCTTCGGTTTCGATTCCTTTTTTTATTGGGATTTTAATGGCTGTATTGGAGTTAATCATTTTCATAATCCAAAATTCGGTCTCCGTATCGTTGCTTAATACTGCTGCTTTTGGAAGTACAATTGCATTAGGATCACTTTTTTTAGGAATTCGAACCTTAACAATTAAATTTTCTGGGATATCGTATTTGCCATTGATTTTCAATATTATATTTTGAGTTTGGGATGTAGCATCTACATTTGGCATGAATTTATAAACTGTTGTTTTTATGTGGGTTTCGTCAGGTAAAACGGCTTCCAATTGACTTCCAACGGTTACATATTTTTTAAATTCATACGGCAAACTCAATATGATTGCAAAACTATTGGCATCGTTTATGGTTGCTAAAACATCTCCATCTTGAACATAATCGCCTTGTTGCACATTTACCGAATTGATATAGCCATTGGAAGTTGCTTTCACTGTTATGGAATTGCCAAAATGGAGGCTTGGATCTATTTTATTTATGGTATTTCCAAGAACTTTGGCTTCTCTAGTTTTTAAAGTAAATAATATTTTCCCAATAGTTACATAATCATTAGAAGTTACATTTACCGAGTTTAAATACCCTGTTGCGTTTGCTTTGATATTGTTTTTAACGATGTAAGTTGCTGTTGCATTGAGGTCGAAATAACTAGAAATTCCGGAACTATCTATGGAGGTCAATGTAACTGGAACACTTACATCTATTGGGGTTTCTATTTCTTCCTTATTTTTGCAAGAATTCAAAACTAATCCAAATAAAGAAAGCAGGAGTGTTATTTTTTTCATGAAATTAGTCGTTAGTATTCCAATAATTAATTTCGTTAATTACTTGAAGTTTATGGATGTGATTTTGTGAAATATTACTTTGGATGTTGAGAATGGAACCAATAGCCAAAACAAATTCGGTTATTTGAGCATCTCCTGTAAGTAGTAGTTTTTTGTTGGCTTCAATTAAAGCATCTGCGAGTAGTAACTGCGATTGCAATTGCGTTTCTAATTGCTCTATTTGTTTTAATTGCTGGTTTAAAATTGCTAATTGTTGTTGGTATTGCTTTTTGAAATTAGTTTGGTAAGCCAAATTAGTTTCTAATAAAGTAGTGATTTTTTGGTGTTGTAAGTTTCGTTGATTGCCATCGTAAATTGGTACTGAAAGTCCAACACCCACACTGGCTCCAAAATTTTTATAGGGCAAATAGGCCAAGGCCGACATATAGCCGGCATCTGCCAATAAAGAAATACTTGGTTTGTAAGCAAAGTCAATAATTTTATTTTGGTTTTGAAATTTTAAACTGTCTTTTTCAAATGTTTGGAAGAAAATGCTTTTGCCAATTGCGGCTTTATTTTGTAATTTAATTATTGGTTTTGGTAAATTTACCATGGTGGTATCTACTTCACCTGACATATAATACAGAAGACCTAAATCATTTTGATATTGTTGTTGCAATTGCAAAACCACAATTTCTTGTTGCTTTACGGTTGTCATAAAAATTAAATAATCGGTTTGTTTGTATACAGAATTTTGGGTGAGTTTCTTTAAAATTGATGCTTCATCGTTCAATAAAGTCGCCATTTTTTCATTATTTGCTAATTGCTCTAAAGTGGCTGTAGCATTAATGTATTGCGAAATAATTGTTTTGTTTAAATCTTTAACGGTTATTTTTTTGTTAACTTCAAGCGCTTCTTTTATCAATTTAAACGATTGTAACTGCGTAGAACGATTTTTTTTACTGACTAATTTTTGATTAACTCCAACCAATCCGGTTAGCATTTGTCCGTTACTTAATGTAGTATCGTAACCAAATTCTTGAATTACTGGTGCGTAATTTCCATAAACCGATCCAGTAACTTGAGGTTTTCTTGTAGCAATATTGAGTAAACTATCAAGCGTAGTAGACTGTATTTGGTTTTTGTAATCTATCAATAAAGGTGAATTTTTCTGAGCTTTATTAATAAAATACTGTAAGTCTTTCTCTTGCGAAAAAGAATAAAAGGAGACGCAACTTAAAAGAAAAGCAAGCAGTACTTTCATTTACCAAATATAAAAAAAAAATAAAATCTATTTAAGTTTTGTATCGATAACTAAAACTACAAATGAATTTGGAATAATACTAGCTCTTGGTTTTGGGTTTTCGGCAGTTGGTTCTGGTTTTGGGCCATATGCTGCAGAAGACAAATATAGTTTATGCGTGGTTTTATCAATAGCAATAGTTCGTGCTCCTTTTTGTGTAGGAATTGTTTCGATAACCGAAAAAGAGTTAGCATTTTCTTCTTTCACAACTGTGATAGTTCCATCTCCATTTGAACTGTAAATTAACTTTTTTTCTGGATCAAAAGCAACGCCATCACAGCCGCCGCCAATTGGAAGTTTGTCTATTATTTTTCCAGTTGTAGCATCTAAAATCATCATTAGTTTATTGCTGCAAACGGAAAACAAACGGTTGGATTCTTTATCTAATACCAAGCCGCTAGGTTCTTCCCCCGGTGAAATACTCCAAGTATTTACTACCTCAAGTAAAGTAGCATCAATAGTTTTAATTTCGTTAGTATCTTCTATATTTATATAAATTAATCCTTTCAAATTAGAAGCAGGAAATTCTGGACTTCCACCAAGAGGAATATTTTTTATCACCTTATTAGTAGTAGCGTCAAGTACCGTTGCATCTTTACTTTTAGCATTGAAAGTAAATACTTTATGGGAAAATAGATCATACATTATTGCATCAGGTTTTTGACCTTGAATAACAACTTTTTCGATTAAATCAAAAGTTTTTAAATTGATAATTGTTACTGCATTGTCTTTACCATCAGTAATAAATGCTTTATTCAAATCGTTGGCAATAGCAATTCCATGAACTCCATTAGTATTTGGAATTATAGAGATAGTTTTATCATCCTTTAAGTCAATTACATTTACACTATTTCCATGTGAAACGAATAAGTGTTGGTTTATTTCATCTACAGCTAAATAATCCCAACCTTCATTACCAGTTGTACTTATTTTTTTGCTTACATAATGTGTTTGAGAGACTGCGCCTATTGTACAAAATAAAATCAATAATTTAGAGATACTATTTTTCATTTGTTTAATTTTTTGGTAAATATCTGTAGTATTTTTCGTAACTTAAATAAACTAGTATTATTTTAAGTAAATATGAAGAATAGTCATGTGTTTAATTTAGAGTTCTTTCTCAAAATCTTTAGAAAGAATTTGATTTTAATTAAAAAAAACGCCCGAAAATATTAGGACGTTAATTTTAAAAAATAAAATGCTTTTATTCTTTTATAAATTTTTGGCAATATTCTTTATCATTATTATCTTTCATAAGTAAAATATAAGTTCCTTTGCTTAATGAATCAATGGCAATTGTATTTGATTTTACTTCAGTTTCCATTACTTTTTTTCCATTCAAATCAAATATTTGTGCAATTTTCAAAATAAGGTTGCTATCGATTTTTATATTTAAAATAGTATTCGTTGGAATTGGGTAAATTGTAAAATTCGAATTGGTGAAATTTTCAATACCAAGTGTGGAGCCTTCTGCCACTAGAGTAGCTTGATTTATGTTAGGGTTTAACAATGTATCAACTAATCCGGATGGCCATCTAATGATAACTTTGGTGATGGTTGTAGCGGTTCCGATTCCGAAATGAGCATTTAAAGTACTTTGTTGTGCAAAACCATTTCCGCTTTTAATTTCTCTTATTTGTTTTCCAAAGGCGCCATAAATCTCAATTCTTGCTCCAATTCCGTTTATGTTGCTGCCGTTTCCTTGTAGATTAATTTTTATCCAATTATTAGCATTTGGTACATTATAATAAACTTGGTTGGCATATTGTACATCTAAGAAACCATCATTATTCAAGTCACCAATTCCACCTTTGCTAAAAGCAACGTCATAACCTGTAAAAGTTAAGTCGCCATTATTTAAATATAATTCTTTATTGTTTTGCCATAAAAAATCCATCCATCCATCATTGTTAAAATCTGCTGCTTGAAGTTCCCAGGATCCTACTTGCGCATCAATTCCTGTAGTTGCAAAAATATCTGTAAAGGTGCCATCCCCATTGTTTCTGTATAATTTATTGGTATCCGAAATATTCGATAATAAAATATCCATAAAGCCATCGTTATCATAATCTTCAATAGCAGAGGACCAAGATTGAGAACCATCATTTACCCCAGCAGCAGCTCCCGATTCGGTAAACGTGCCATTGCCATTGTTTTTATACAAAAGATTGATACGTTGTGGATCGCCTACAGCCGCACTTGCTCTACATTTTGATAAATACATATCTATATCCCCATCGTTGTCATAGTCAGTCCATTGAGATTGGTAGTTACCTCCTACGGCTAAAGTTGGCATTAAAGATATATCAAACAATAAATTACCATCCCCATCATTTTTATAAGCATAACTTTGTGCTACATCATGGCAAGCCCATAAATCTAAATTTCCATCATTGTTAATGTCAACAAAATTTGTTCTTTGAGTGAAAATACTTTGCGGATAAGGAACTTCAGTATAACTTGTGCCTCCTGAATTAGATTTTATTACGGTCAATCGGGTGCTGTTTCCAAAAACCAAATCGTTATAGCCATCTCTATTAAAATCGCCTGCAGCTATGCTCCATCCCGGTGTGGTTGTCAATGCCGGAAGCGGATAAATAATTGGTGT
This sequence comes from uncultured Bacteroidota bacterium, assembly GCA_903838055.1. Classification (GTDB taxonomy): domain Bacteria; phylum Bacteroidota; class Bacteroidia; order Flavobacteriales; family Flavobacteriaceae; genus Flavobacterium. The sequence continues at coordinate 15,625 of CAILWV010000055.1, forward strand.
AAATCCTCCTGTTGGTAATTGTTTTTGTACGGTCATTTGGTTAGTTTCTACAGTAACAATATCATCCAAATAATCGTTATTCATGTCTACCACACTGCAAACAGTAGAGGTTGTAGAAATAGTTTGGTTGGTAAATGAAATTGCAGGTGCAAGGAATGGATTTTCAATTAATTGAAAAGTAAAACCACTATTATTCCATCTATTATCCCAAGCCAGATGGTAGGTAGTATTTGCAAATACATTAAAAGTAACGATTGATAAATAACCATTTCCTATAACTCCAGTATCATCATCGGAAGCATAACAAACCAAGTTGCCGCAAGTTCCTGTATAAATGTGAATTCGAGTATCTAAGCCTGTATTAATATCTAAATCGGTGGTTATTGTTACTGAGTGATTTTGGGTAGGAGTGTAGGTATACCATTCCGATAATGGAATAGTTGCCGTACCGGGCATGCAAGAAGGGGTTGGGACGTCGGTTCCTACAATAGTTCCTACAGTTGTCATTCCAGCAACCACTGGAATAGCAGTAGCACAAGTGGTTTGTGCAATTGCAATTTGTAATCCAAAACCTAAAATAAAGAATAAAGTAATTTTTTTCATATTGCTGAGGTTTAAATATTAATGGCAATTTGCCGGTAACGAATTGATCCAATCTTTCATTAATTGAACTCCTTCTTGATGTACTAAAGATCTTCCTATATAAGGCATCATTACATCTCCTTGTGTAGAATTCATTCTTATAATCATATCAGAATAATCGGCATTACCGCCATTGATTATGAATGGTCCGTTAGGAATATTAAATAATGGAACTAAACATACTCCAAATGAATGCAAGTCGGTATTACTGAAATTAAATCGTTGAGCAACATAAGCACAATGGCCGCCTTCTCTATGGCAATGAGCACAGTTGATGTCAATGTAGGATCGGGCTCTTAATTCTAATGATTTACTAGTGTCTCTCCAGTCTACAGTTGAATGAATTGAAGATAAATTAGGAACATCATTTCCAAGGATACCTAATGTTTTCCATTTGGTAATTTGATTTTCTGCACCTGTGGTGTAATTATATGTAGTGTTTAAATTTTGAGGTTTAGGTCCAATTGGAATAGTTATTTCACCAGTTTGATTCGGATTTATTTTATGGCATGTAATACATTCCGTTTGGGATGGAATCCAATAGTTAACATTTCTATTTACCCCATTATCATCAATCCAATTTATTGCTTTATGCAAACCATTACCTGTAGCTTCTAAAATTGCATCTGTTTGCTCATCATTCCATACATAAGTATAGGCTTGCCATCCGCCTGATTTTCTAATTAGCAAACGAGTTTCTACTATTTTTGTAGTGTTACTAGGTTGTACATGGTCATAATAAAAAGTTTTTATTATTGCAGCTCCAACTGGAAATTCAAAAACATTGCCATCACCATTATAGGTAGCATGGGTATTTTTTGGTAACCAAATAAAACGTTTTTTATGCGCATAGTCTGAAAATAAAGCGCTAGCAGGTTCGTAAGGAACCAAATTGGTGTTTGGATTTTGATCTTTTATTGGACCGTTAAAAAAATGATATTCCGATAATTTTGCATAGGGAATAGTCGATAAGTTTACCGAAACTTCAGGAAGTTCAACATATTCGTCTTCATTAGATTTAGAACATGAGAAAATTATAACAACAAAAAAAAGTAATATGATACGTAAAATGTAATGTTTGCCCATAAGTTTGTTGTGTTTTAATCAAATATACGATAAAAAGTAATTAATCTCATTTAATAACAAAGTATTTTGTTAAAATTCAAATAGTTATCATTATTGCAATTAATTTAGTTCCAATTTCACATTATAATTTACTAGTGCCTGAATAGCCTCTTCCGATTTATAATCAAATATTTCTTCGTGTTGGGCTATCTCTTTTCTTGCAGAAATTTGCTTTACACAATTAAAAAAACGTCTAAGTTCTTCATGGTTTGATAAAAGTAATCCTGGTACTTTTGTGTTTGAACCATTTTCATCTTTAGCAACCATCGTAAAATAACTCGAGTTGCAATGTTTTATTTTTCCACTTTGAATGTTTTCTGCATCTACACGAATTCCAACAATCATAGAGCTATTTCCTACATAATTCACGCTAGCTTTTAATGTTACTAATTCACCGACTTCAATTGGATTCAAAAAATTAACAGTATCAACTGAAGCGGTAACGCAGTAATTTCCTGAATATTTAGAGGCACAAGCAAATGCAATTTGATCTAATAAAGAAAGTATATACCCTCCATGAATTTTACCACTAAAATTGGTGTGAGAAGGAAGCATTAATTGCGAAATAGTTATTCGCGAAGATTTTACAGATTTAAAATTACTCATAAATTATTTATTGAATGGCGATTTGTCTTTTTTTACTCCCGTTATAAAATATTTAGAATCGCCCCACCATGAAAATGTACGGTAACGTTCTATGTAGGTGAGTTTAACGTATTGTCCTTCTTGTTCTTTCAAGTCCTCTATGACTTTTATATCTTTATCTAAAACTGAAAAAGTAAAAATTTGAGCACCAGAAATGCCTTGGCTTAATTCTCCTTCCCAAGTTTTAAAAATAACTCCTTTATGGCTAAATTTTATTAGTTGGCCTGATCGAACTCCTTCACTGTAAGAAGCATAGTAAACAAAAGAAAAGTATGCAGTTACTATAAAGGCAATTGATAGGATAAAGTATATTATAAATTTTCGTAACATAATTTTATTTATTTAGTCAGAACTTATTTCCGAGTTAGTATCCGAATTATCCGATATAGCTGCCCTGTTTATTATATTTTCAGGAAGCGATTTTTTTGCTTTTGCCCCCATTTTTTTTAATTTTTCCACACTTGTTACAAGATTTCCTTTGCCATCAACAAGTTTGTTCATTGCGCCTTGGTATTCTATTTTGGCTTCATCCATTTTCTTGCCAATTTTCACCAAATCGGTGACAAAACCTTCAAATTTATCGTAAAGCGCTCCTGCCTGGCGTGCAATTTCTAAGGCGTTTTCTTGTTGCTTTTGATTGGTCCACATGCTGTCAATAGTTCTAAGTGTAGCCAATAAGGTAGATGGTGTAACTATTACAATATTCTTCTCAAACGCCTTATTATACAATGTTGTATCTTCATTTGATGCAATTGCAAATGCCGATTCAATAGGTATAAAAAGTAAAACAAAATCGGGACTTTCTATTTGATATAATTCGTGATAATTCTTGTTTCCTAATTGTTCTACATGTCGATTGATAGAAATCACATGGTCTTTTAGATGCTGCGCTTTTAAGATTTCGTCTTCTTCGTTTATATGTCGTTCGTAAGCAGTTAATGTAACTTTCGAATCGACTATCATTTTCTTGCCGTCAGGCAAATTAATAACTACATCTGGAAATACACGGTTGCCTTCTTCAGTAATAAAACTTTGTTGTACAAAATATTCTCTGTCTTTTTCTAATCCTGATTTTTCAAGGACGCGTTCCAAAATAAGTTCGCCCCAATTCCCTTGCATTTTACTGTCGCCTTTTAATGCTTTGGTAAGATTGACAGTTTCTTTACTCATCTGCTCGTTCATTTCTCGCAAACCTAGTATTTGCTCACGTAGAGATGCATGTTGCCCTATACTTTCTTTATGAGTATCTTCGACTTTCTTTTCAAATAGTTGAATTTTATCTTGTAAGGGCGATAATATATTTTTTAGATTTTCCTTATTTTGCTCCGTAAATTTAGAAGTTTTTTCCTCCAAAATCTTATTAGCTAAATTTTCGAATTCTTTAGTAAATTTTTCCTGAAGTTGCTCTACTTCTTGTTTTTGCTCTTTGTTACGTTCCCAAAGGTTTTCAAAATCGGTTTCTTTTTTAGTTAACTGAATTGCTAACGCTTCTTTTTCAGAACGTATAGTTTCCTTATCTGAATTAGATGCTGTTAATTGTTTTTCAAATTCTGCTCGGTCCAATTTTGACTGCTCTTTCATTTGATTTATTTGCGAGAGTAAACCATTGTTTTTCTCTTCTAATGTTGCTTTTTCTGATTTAGAATTTGCAGTAAATAATAATTTTCCAAGGAATATTCCAATGGCTAAGGCGATACTAAATGCTATCAAAATAAGGAAAGTTGCTGTCATATCTATATCGGGATTAGTATGTAAATATACGAAAAAATGTACTAGTTCATTAACAGATTAATAGTATTTTTGCCGCAAATTAATTACATGTCTAGTCACCATCATTTTATTATTTATAAACCCTACGGCTATTTATCGCAGTTTATTTATGAACTAAAGCGTCCAAAAAAGTTACTAGGTGAATTGTATAAATTCCCTGATGACACTATGGCAATTGGTCGATTAGATGAAGATTCAGAAGGTTTACTTTTATTAACTACCGACGGAATGATGAGCGAAATCGTTCGCAGTAAAAAAGTTGAAAAAGAATATTACGTTCAGGTGGATGGAATTGTAACCCAAGATGCTATTGAGAAATTAAAAAAAGGAGTACTAATTGGTTTTGATGGTAAAAAATATCTTACAAAAGAATGTAATGCATTTATTTTAAACGAAATTCCAAATTTCCCCCAACGTGCAAAGAAAATTCGTGACGAAAGGCATGGTCCTACTTCCTGGTTATCTATAACTATTAATGAAGGCAAATTTAGGCAAGTAAGAAAAATGACATCGGCAGTTGGTTTTCCTACTTTGAGATTAGTGCGCGTTCGAATTGGAAATATTCAATTAAACAATTTACAGGCAGGTGAAGTTTTGGAACTTGATGATTTTTCAAAAATCAATGACAATAACAATATCAAAAATCAATAATTAATGTTAAACATCGTTTTAATTGAACCCGAAATTCCAAATAATACAGGGAATATTGGCCGTTTGTGTGTCGGTACTGAAAGTCGTTTGCATTTAGTACATCCGTTTGGATTTGTAATAAATGATAAAAATTTAAAACGTTCGGGTTTAGATTATTGGGTTCATCTAGATGTTACAGAATACCAAAATGTTGCTGAATGGAAGACCCAAATTCCAGATACATCTAGAGTTTTTCTTATGAGTTCGCATGCCGATACTTCTATCTATGAAGCCCAATTTAAAGATGGAGATTGGTTGGTTTTCGGAAAAGAAAGTGTAGGATTGAGTCAAGAAGTATTGTCGCAATTTGAAAACCATTTAACCATTCCAATGTCGAATTTAATTCGGAGTTTTAATATTGCAAATTCGGTGGCGTTTGTCGTTGGTGAAGCCAAAAGACAGATTGGATTAACGATTGAAAAATAACAATTTTTATTTTTGAACTAACTAACCATAAACTTCCCTTTTTCGCTATCAAATTTTATATTTTCATCTTTGAAAAGTGTATCAAAAATCCCTTTGGATATTAAATTACAGGGTTGGTCTTGAACAATATAATCTTCAGTCATAACAATCATTTCATCGGACAATTGAATAGATAAATCAATGTCATGGGTAGAAAAAAGGATGCATTTATTCGATTCTGCGGCTAGTTTTTTCAATAATTTAAATAGCGAAACTTTGTGAAATAAATCTAAATGCGTAGAAGGTTCGTCTAAGATTATCAAAGGAGTATCTTGCGCTAGAGCTCTCGCTACTAGTACATTTTGAAATTGACCATCACTAATTTCGTAATATTTTTTATTAGATAAATGTTCAATTTTAGTTAAGGCAATTGCCTGGTTTACTTTTTCTAAATCATCGGGGTTTAATTTTCCAATCCAATTGGTGTAGGGTTGTCTTCCTAAGGCAATTAATTCAAAAACGGTTAAGTTGCTTGTGGGTAACTTTTCGGTTAAAACCAAACTTAAATTCTGCGCTAAGTCGACTGGACTGTATTCGTTTAAGTTTTTATTGTTTAGATGAATTGCACCTGCTAAAGGTTTTTTAAGTCCAGAAAGCGTTCGTAAAAGTGTTGATTTTCCTATTCCGTTTTCTCCAATTAAAGCAATTAATTTTCCTTTTTCAAGTTCTATATTAATATTTTTAGCAATAACATTCTCTTTCGATTTGGATTTATATCCAATCGATAAATGGGTAGTAGTTAATATGTATTTGTTATCACTCATATTTTTGTAATACCACATAGGCACATAGTCCTATATTTTTGGTAATTGTTTAAAAAATTCATTAACAAAAGTTTTTTGGCCTTCGTTAAAAATGTTAAAGCAATTAAAGTTAATTAATATTCCTTTAGGTGATTTTAAAAGTTTCATATAGGTTAGAAGCTGCGCTTCATGTATAGGATTGATTATTGAAACGGATTTTAATTCTACTACAATACAGTTTTCAATATATAAATCACATCTAAAATCTATTTTAAGTTCTTTATTTTTATAATGAACTGGTACCTTTAGCTCTGTGGAAAAATTTATTTTTCTATGTGTTAACTCTTCAATCAGACAAAGATGATAAATATTTTCTAGTAATCCTGGTCCCATTGCTTTATGGACTTCTATTGCCGAACCAATTATTTCATAGGTCAGATCATCTAAATATTTTTGTGTTATCATTTTAATTTTATTAATCTAATCTATGTGCCTATGTGGTTATAATTTCTTACAACCTATTTTTGTATATTATTTATAAACATCTTCATAATCATATTAAACGGTTGCTAATAAAGTCAAACCAATCTATTCTTCCTCACCAATAACCAAATAACCACTGGAGCTCCAACAATAGAAGTAATAGCGTTTATAGGCAATGTAAAATCAAATCCTGGCATTTGTGAAACCATATCGCAAAAGAGCATAATAATCGCTCCAATTAAAATAGTACTCCAAAACAATATTCTGTGGTTACTAGTTTGAAAAAGTAATTTAGATAAATGTGGAACAGCTAATCCAATAAAAGCAATAGGACCTGCAAAAGCAGTAATACTTCCTGCTAAAATACTAGTTGCAATAATGATTATTCTTCTTGACTTTTTTACTTTTAAACCCAAGCTTCTAGCATAATTTTCTCCTAAAAGTAATGTGTCTAATGATTTTAATGAAATCAAACTTAATAGTAATCCTATAGACACTGTAACTAACAAAATTAGGATATTTTGCCAAGATAAATTTCCAATGCTACCCATACTCCAAAAAGTAAATTTCTGTAGTTTTTCAGCCGAACTAAAAAAGGTTAATACTGAAACTATAGCACCTGCAAAACTACTAAACATCAATCCTGCAATTAATATGGTCATAGTGTCCCTCAAAAATTTGGATATTAGAAGTACCAACATCAAAACAGAAAAACTACCCAAACAAGATGCTAAAATGACTCCGTAAGACGATAATAAAAATGTAGAAATTACAGTCGGTAATGCTCCAGCTCCTAAAATCACAAAGGCAACTCCCAAGCTTGAACCCGAACTCAAACCCAATAAATATGGACCTGCAAGAGGGTTTCTGAATAAAGTTTGCATTAACAAACCGCTAATAGACAGGCCGATGCCGACTAATATGGCGGTAATTGCTTTAGGTAATCTGAAATTAATAATTATGTATTCCCAAGTGTCTTTGCTTGCTGTGGAGCCAAATAAACTTTTTATTACTTCTTTAAACGGTATTGCAACTTGTCCCAAAGAAATATTCAATAATAAAGCCATCAACAATAGTAACGACAGTATTGAAAATAAAATAGTATTTCGGGTTTTGAACATTATATTACATTTTAAACCTTAAAAGAATAAAGTATCCATTTCAGTTCTTATAGTTTACAAAGTTATAAGAAAAATCGGTCTAATTTTCAAACTTTTTTGTGCAAATAAGTTGAATCACTACTTTAATTTTTCAAAGAAGAAAGGCTTGTAAGCCACCAACAATTCTGGGTGCAGTATTTTCACAATATCTTTCAAGACAATATCTGGACGGTTTGGCGCTAATTCATAATATAAAATACCTCCTGTTTTTCCTTTTCTGCCGCTAAAAGAATAAACATTTTTATTTTGGAAAGCTTTGAATTGCGAATAATGCGGGTTGGAAACTAGCATCTCTTTTAATGATCCAAATTGCCCTGAAGTTATCCAAAAATCTGCATTTTTTCCTTTTTCTAAAACCGTTTCAAAGGATAATGAAAGGCTTCCAGTTCCTGTGGTTGAAGCCCATAAATAATTACCTTGCGCTTCTTTTAGTAATTGGCAACCCCAACTAGTTCCTTGCGGCAAATACCATTTGTCTTCAAACATGTCTCCTGCTAAAATAGTAGGATGGGTGGTGGCACTTTTAGCAATTTTCAAAGTGTGTAAATAGTCTTTTTCTATTTTAGAAAATACCTTGTTGGCTTTATCTTGTTTTACATATAAAGCTCCAAAAAACTTAATCCATTCGGCTTTTCCTAACGGAGTTTGTTCATTCCAATCGCCATTTAATAAAACTTTTAAACCATTTTTTTGAAGGTTATCTAGCGTTGGATTGTTGTTATCAATGCCGTAACCAATGATGACTTGGGGTTGTAAATCGATTATGACTTCAGTATTTAATGCTTGATTAGACCCCAATTCTTTTATCTTATTAGCATCAATTAAAGCACGAACTTTCGCAGATGAGATGTAATTCAAATTTGGGAATCCAACCAAAGTATTTTCTACTCCTAGCATTTCTAAGGATGGAATGTGGGTGGTTGAAGTTACAACAATAGTTTTTAAAGGAACTTGAATAGTAACAAACTGTTTCAAGCTATCAGGAATTATTCCGTTTTTTTCTTTCAGAATATAGGTATATGATTTATCGGCTTTAGGCCAAGGATTGGAAACCGTGACTACAGTATATCCGTTGTGGTTTAGAATAGAAAATCCTTTGGCATAATGAATTTCATTTTTAGAAACTAAAGTTGTTTGGTCTTGGATTTCCTTTTTGCATTGTACAAATGGAAAAACGAGTAGAACGAATAAAAAGGATTTTAAAAATCGCAACATGGAATTATTTTTTGCAAAAGTAAAACAATGTTTCAATAAATTGTTGCTAATGTAACATCGGATGTTCCGTAGTTTCAATTTATTGTATAAACTAATTGAATCAATATTCTTATTTAACTAGTTCAACTCATTTTTCTATATATTTGCATTTATGGAAGAAAAGAATCTATATATAATTGCAGGATGTAATGGCGCTGGTAAAACTACAGCTTCATTTACAATTTTACCTGAAATTTTGGATTGCAAAGAGTTTGTTAACGCAGACGAAATCGCAAAAGGACTTTCTCCATTTCAGCCTGAAAAAGTTTCATTTGAGGCAGGAAGGATAATGCTTAATAGAATTTCAGATTTAGTAGCACAAAACGAAAATTTTGCATTTGAAACAACACTTTCAACACGAAGTTATAAAAATAGAATACTTGATGCAAAAAAGAAAAATTATAATGTAACTTTACTTTTCTTTTGGCTAAAAAATCCTGAATTGGCTAAAGAAAGGGTAAAAACTAGAGTGCTTGAAGGGGGACATAATATTCCAGAAGATGTAATTGAAAGAAGATATTATAAAGGGATTAATAATCTTTTTGAAATATATCTTTCAATAGTTGATCAAGCATTGCTATTTGATAATTCAGAAGGAATGCCTGATTTAATAGCAGAGATATCTGCAAGTGAAGAATTACATATTCTTAATGAAACGAAATTTAATGAATTAAAAAGTTACTTATGACGCCAGAAACTAAAATTGAAAACAGAAATAAAATAGTGAAAGGTCTTGAAAAAGCCTATGAAAAAATGCTTATTTTTAAAAAAGAACATAAAAGTGACTTGGTTATAATTCAAAATAATAAAATAGTTAAAATCAAACTATAAATTGACTTCTACGTTATCATTTTAGATAATGATGTATTCATATCATAAATAGTATTGTTGCTAATGTAACATTGGATACAAAATCAAATTTTAATAATCTCTAAATTTGAATAAAAATTCAAAATGAGAGATTCTAATACTTTTATTTACATTGTAGGAGGAATTATTCTACTGCACTTTGTGGTAGGATTTGTTTGGTTGCTAGTAAAATTTTCTAAAAAGAAAGAAGATAAATAATTACTCTTTAATCAATTTGTAATTCCCGCTTTCTCCATTTTCAAATTGCATTTTCAAAAAGTAAATTCCAGAATTCAACAGGAAGGATAAATTATCCAATTCGTTTTTGGAAGTAGTTGTAATCAATTGTTTTCCAGAAATATCCAAAAGAGAATAATTAGAAATAGGTTCTTCCGATTGGATATTGAAATAAGTTGAAAAAGGATTTGGTGAAATTGTTGTTTTAGATTTTTGAAATTGGGCGTTTCCTAACCAATAACTAGCATAAATATATTCACTAAAATTTAATACAGAATAATTGTCTAATGCCGATTTTAAAGCCACATTATTACAATTACATCCAATATAATAGGAACAATTTGGACAAATCAAGGCGAAATGATTCACATTGAAATTTTGAAAAATCTGATTTAATCCAGTATCATTTGTTACTATTATTCCATTAGTAGTTCCTGTAGGGATTCCAATTGTTGCAGAATGAAGTTGTGTATACAAAACATCCAAAAATGGACTGCCATAAGTTGTTATTCTTGCTTTTTCTACTACAGATGTATAATTTAGCAAATCAATGTAAAGTTGATTTGTATCGCAGTTCTGACATTCAGCTTCATAATACTTATCTAAAAATAATGGATGGTTATATCGTTTTTCATATCGAATAACATTATGATTTTGAAAAATTTGATTTAATCCAGAATCATTAGAGGTGCCGCTTTGAAATGCCTCAACACCAATATTAGCATCTACTAACTTAATTTCCACAACTTGGTTTTGCCCAAAACTAAAGCCAGTCACTAATAACAAAAGCAATAATCTTTTCATAATCAATAGTTTAAATTCAAACAAATGTATTGTTTTTTTATTTATAAAAATTAATTAGTCACTACTATATTTAAACTACATTTGCAATTGTATTTCGGTTGTGACTTTGAATTTTCAGAGGAACATTAAAAGGGAATTAGGTTAAAAACCTAAGCTGTACCCGCAACTGTAAGCTATTAAGCTTGTTGTTATCTACAAAGTCACTTTTCGTTACGGCGAATGGGAAGGCAAACAACAAGACGCAAGCCAGGAGACCTGCCATTTTACATTGAGTATCAAACTTTCGGGAAAAAAGGTTTGGGTATGGGTAATTCTGTGCTTTTCTCCCATGAATAAAAATTAGTAGTAACTAAAAAAATGAACAAAAATTTCATTCGTTTCAGTGCGTATATTGCATTGGCGACCACTTGTGGCTATTCTCAAGTAAAAGATTCTGCAAAGGTAAAGCAACTGGATGAAGTTGTATTTTCCGATACTAAATTTGCGCAAAGCAAAGAAAAGTCAGGAAAAGTAATCACCAAAATTACGGCATCCGAACTCCAAAAAAAATCAGGACAATCCTTAGCTGGGATTTTAAATTCAGTTGCTGGAGTAGAGATTAATGGAACTCAATCGGCCAACGGGAAAAACCTTGGATATTACATTAGAGGAGGCAAAAATCAACAAGTTTTAATTATTATTGACGGAAATCCAGTGACTGATGCATCAGGAATTAACTTGGAATATGATTTACGTTTGCTTCCTATAGATCAAATTGAAAGTATCGAAATCATGAAAGGAGCAGCAAGTACACTTTACGGATCGGGTGCTGCAACTGCCGTAATTAATATTACCTTAAAAAAATCGAGCGTAAAACCCCTTCAAGCCAATGCCTATTTAAATATTGGATCTAACAATACCGCAACGAATACAAAGTATAACGGGCAAGATTTTAACCAAGGTTTTTCGGTAAATGGAATTATTAATAAAGTGAATTATTTGGCTTCTATTAACAGCGCCGAAACTAAAGGGATGTCGCAAGTAGCAGAGCCAAATCCCGATTCTAATTACGATAAAGATAGGTTTTCAAGAATTAATTATATATCAAAAATCGGATTTAAAGCAACTGAAAAATTGACTTTAGATTTCTTCGGAAATTATGATAAAGTGAATAATGATTACGATTTCCCTTATGATAACACTGGTTTTGATGATACCTATAGTAATAAATCTAAAACAGAACAATTCCGTTTCGGATTTTCTCCGAAGTATACTTATGCCAAAGGGGAATTCCGGTTGAATTCGAATTTCACTAAGCTGCAACGTAAATACCAAGAAATTAATTCCTGGACCAATAGTATTGAGAATTCTAGTTATGGTTCAAAAAGTGTATCTGTAGATGCTTTCAATAAAAATAACTTTTCAAGCAATTTTTATTTGATTACGGGTACAAATTACCAATTTCATGATATGAAAAGCGAAACACCTTACAGCATCATTGCCCAAGAAGGAGCTAAATTTAATATGGTAGATCCTTATTTTACAGGTGTTTTTACTTCGGATTTTGGTTTAAATATTAATGCAGGTGCAAGATTAAATATTCATAGTCAGTATGGAAATCAATTGGTTTATAATGTGAATCCGTCTTTTAATTTCGGAAAGGAAATTCCGATTAAGTTATTGGCTTCCTATAGTACTGCATTTGTTACTCCAAGTTTGTACCAATTGTATTCCGAGTATGGTAATACAACATTAACACCAGAGAAAAATTCGACTATTGAATCGGGTTTGGAAATAGCGATTGCCCAAAAGAAACTTAGGTTAAATGTTGTTACATTTTATAGAGAACAAAATAATTCTATAGGATTTGATGCTACATATCATTATGCAAATGTAGAAGGTTTGAACAAAGCCAAAGGAATAGAAACTATTGTAAATTATGCTCTTTCTACAAAGTTAAATTGTAGTGCTAATTATACTTTTACTCAAGTCGACGAAGCGTTGAATCGATTAATTCCGAAGAATAAAGTTAATGTTTCAATAGATTTTTCGGCAACCAAAAGATTGTTTTTCAATGCCAATTATCAATATGTTGATGCAAGACAAGATGCCTTTTTTGATGGAAATACCTATGAAATTGTAGCAGCTAAATTAGGTTCTTATCAATTATTTAATGTTTTGGTTAAGTATGAATTAGTAAAAGATAGATTAAGCATTTTCGGAAATGTTACTAATATTTTTAATCAAGATTTTGTAGAAAACATTGGTTATTCTACAAGAGGTAGGAATTTTAAATTGGGATTGAATATTAAACTATAAGTGATTCATTTTTTTCTATATCTAAGAGTGCACAACATTTAAAAAAATCTAATAGTTACAACGCTTTCAGAGTTATTTACTTTGGAAGCTTTTTTTATAAATCATCTCTGAAATCTACGGGCAAAAAAACTAAATAACATTTTAAAAAAATAAAGTATCTTGTAACAAATTAAAAGGAGTCTCGTCTTTTAAATATAACTACTTACTAATGCAGCAAAAGGAGTTTATAGCGATAGTTTCTTTATTTAAAGATAAAATCTTTAGATTGGCTAAACGATTACTAATAAGCACTGAAGAAGCTGAAGATGCAACGCAGGAAGTAATGGTGAAATTATGGATTAAGAACGAAACGCTAAGCGAAATTCGAAGTGTGGAAGCCATGGCGATGACAATGACAAAGAATTATTGTTTGGATCAGTTGAAATCTAAACGTTCTAGTAATTTGAGCTTAGTTCATAACAATTATAAGGACGGTAAGGCGAGTTTGCAACAAAAGATGGAAGATGTAGATATTTTGAGTTGGGTAGAAAAAATAATTAATGACTTGCCTGAACAGCAAAAAATAATTATTCAAATGCGGGATATTGAGCAATACGAATTTGAAGATATTGCTAAAATGTTAGAAATAAGTGAAGCAACGATACGAGTTTCGCTTTCGAGAGCCCGAAAAACGATTAGAGAAAAAATGACCAAAACACATAATTATGGCATTGAATAGAATTGAAAAATTAATAGAAAGTTACCTCGCAGGAGATACTAGTATTGCAGAAGAAAACGAACTGAAAGTATATTTTTCTTCTTCCGATATTGCAGAGCATTTAAAACAGTATCAACCTTTATTTAGTTATTTTTCCAAAGCTAAAGAAGAACCTTATTCTAGAGAAATTTCACTTCCAACAAAAAGTAAAATCAACCTGAAAATATGGTCTATAGCTGCTTCAATAGTAGTCTTGTTAGGAATAGGTGTTTTTATGTATGTTCAGAATAGCAAGTCAGACGATTTTGTAGCTTGTTCTCAAGACGACAATCCAGAATTAGTATTGCAACAAACACAAAAAGCATTAGCATTAGTATCGGAACATTTAAATACTGGAATAAAAAGTGTAGGTTATATTAACGAATACAAAGAATCTAAAAATAGAATATTTAAAAATAATCAAACAAATAACGAATAGAAATCATGAAATCAACGATTCACGAATACCAAAAAAACAATTTTAAAAACATGAGTAAAAAAGTAATTTTAGTTATCGCATTAGTAGTAATCTCTAATACTATTTTCGCACAATCGGTCTTTGATAAGTTTGACAATCAAGATGATATTACAACAATTATAGTTAACAAGAAAATGTTTTCTATGTTGAGTAAAGTAGACGCCAAAGATAAAGAATCGCAACAGTATTTGAATCTTATAAAAAAATTAGACAACTTAAAAGTTTTTGTAACCAATAGCGATAAGAAAAGTGACGATATGAAAGCTGTTGCCGATAAATACATTAAAACTGCTGGCTTAGATGAATTAATGCGTATTAACGAAAAAGGTAAAAACGTAAAGATTTTTGTAAAATCTGGTGCTACAGAATCGGAAGTAAAAGAACTATTAATGTTTATTGAGGGCTCTGGTAAAGAAGAATCCGTTTTAATGTCATTAACAGGAAATTTCAATCTAGAAGAGCTTTCGGCATTGACCGACAAAATGAAATTACCTGGCGGTGATGAATTGAAAAAAGCAAGTAAAAAATAAATAAATAAACTATTTTTAATTTAGTAATAGTATCAAAAATCCAATATATATGAAATTATTTTATTTAGTAGCCATTGCATTGTCGATGCTTATTTTTAGTTGCAATTCTAAACCAACTATGCAAAAATATTTTGTAGACCATCAAGAAAAACCTGGTTTTATGGTAGTAGATATCGCTCCGAGTATTTTGAATTTAAACAAAACAAAATTATCGGCAGATCAAACTAAAGCCTTAGCATCCTTTACTAAAATGAATATTTTGGCTTATAAATTAAATTCTAAAAATAAAGCAGAATTTGATCAAGAAAGAAATAAGGTTGCTGAGATATTAAAAGACACGACTAATTACCAACAACTCATGAAATTTGGTTCTGGTAAAAATGGCGCTTCAATAAGTTATATTGGTGATGAAAACCATATTCAAGAGTTTTTACTTTATGGATGTAAAAGCGACAACGGGTTTGCAGTAGTACGAATTCTGGGGAAAGATATGAATCCTGCAGATGCTATGACCATGTTATCGGTATTAAAAAGTTCTAATGTGAATAGTAAACAATTAGAGGCTTTGAAGGGAATAATGAAATAATAAAAAGAGGTTAGTTATAATTTAAAATCCCGATTTCTTAAAACTGAAATCGGGATTTTATTATTTTTTATAATATTTAAAAGGAACAACTAACATTCCGAAACACTCTCCATGTTCTTTACCTACATGCTTGTGGTGCATTTTATGAGCTCTTCTAACAGCTCGAGAAAATCTATTATTTGCATTTCTAAACATTTTAAACCGTTGGTGAATGAAAATATCATGAACTGTAAAATAGGCTAAGCCGTAAGCAAAAATTCCTAATCCAACAGCAATTCCTAAATCGAAGATTCCTCTTTGCCAAAGTAAAAAACATCCTATACTTACTACTGCGTAGAAAATAAAAAAGGCATCATTGCGTTCAAACCAAGAATCGTGGTCTTTTTTATGGTGGTCAGCATGCAAAACCCATAAAAATCCATGCATGATATATTTGTGGCTAAACCATGCCATAAATTCCATTATGCAAAAGGTTGCAAAAAAAACTAATAATTGTAAGCCCATAAGAATTTGAATTTTTAGATACTGTTTAATTTATAGGTGAAATAACACTTTGCAAATAATTGGAATTTTTGATAATCGGAAACTCTAATTCGTGTGTTTTTTATTTCTGCAGACGGTGTTTTCTTTAGTTTGGAAAGTAATTTTTTGTAGTAGATATATGCGGTATAAACTCCAAACTTTGCTTCTAAAGGGAGGTTCACAATTCCTTGGTATCCTGCTTCAAAATCAGCTTCTATTTCTTTAATTATTTGATTCTTAGATGCTTCGTCAAGTTTTGTTAAATCAGTATTTGGAAAATAAGTTCTATTTAATTCATCATAATCTGCTTTTAGATCTCTTAAAAAATTTACTTTTTGGAATGCAGATCCCAATCGCATTGCTGGTTGCTCTAATTCTTTATATTTTTCATCGTTTCCGTTAACAAAAACCTTCAAGCACATTAATCCAACTACGTCGGCAGAACCATAAATGTATTCATTATATTCGGCAACAGTTTCATATTTACTTTTTATTAAATCCATTTTCATGCTTTTCATAAAGGAGGCAATCAATGAATTTGGAATTTGGAATTTGTGAACTGTGTGTTGGAACGAATTCAAAATAGGATTCAAACTAATTTTGTTTTGTAAAGCTGCATTGAGATCATTTTGAAACATTTCAAACAGATTTTCTTTATCATAATCATGAAATGAATCAACAATCTCGTCGGCAAAACGAACAAAGCCATAAATATTATAAATATCTTGTCTTATAGTAGGTGCTAACATTTTTACTGCAGAAGAAAATGAGGTACTATAGGCGCTAGTAACGTTCTTACTACATTCAAAAGATATGGTGTCAAAAAGGGATTTCATACTGCTTTTATTATTTAACTATGTTTTTGTATTAAATCGGCAACCAATTTTCCAGAGATTAATGCAGGTGGTACACCAGGACCTGGAACGGTTAATTGACCGGTAAAATACAAACTTTTCACTTTATTACTCTTTAATTTAGGTCTTAAAAATGCGGTTTGCAAAAGTGTATTTGCCAACCCGTAAGCATTCCCTTTGTAGGAGTTATAATCTTTTACAAAATCATTCACACAAAAAGAATCTTTAAAGATAATATTATTTTTTATTTCCTGCTGTGTTAATTTTTCCAAACGAGTGATTATTTTTTCAAAATATAAATCTCTTAATTCAGGAGTGTCTTCTAAACCTGGTGCAATTGGAATTAAAAATATGGCTGCTTCCTTACCTTCAGGAGCCGAATTTGCGTCGGTTTTAGATGGAAAACTAGCATAAAATAAAGGTTCTTTTGGCCATTTCGGAGTATCATAAATGTCTTTAGCATGAATATCAAAATCGACATCAAAAAATAACGAGTGGTGTTCTACATTTTCTACTTTTTTATCTAAACCTACATAAAATAGTAGGGAAGAAGGTGCGAATATTTTCTTTTCCCAATACTTTTCTGAATAAGCACGGTATTTTTGATCTAATAAAGTTTCCGAATGGTGGTAATCGGCACCAGAAAGTACCACATCAGCACTGCTTCTTTCGCCATTTACAATTAATCCAACTGCCTTGCCATTTTCGACTTCAATTTTCTCGATATTTGAATTAGTATGGATGGTTACTCCAAGTTCTTTAGCTAATTGTTCCATAGCTAGAATTACAGAATACATTCCATTTTTAGGATGCCATGTTCCTAATCCGAAATCGGCAAAATTCATAAAGCTATAAAAGGATGGTGTATCTGAAGGTTTAGCACCAAGAAATAAAACTGGAAATTCTAGAATTTGAACTAGTTTTTTATTTTTAAAACGTCTTCGAATGTCTTTAGAGATGTTACCAAAAAACTGATTGACTTTCATTGCTGTTTCTACGGTAACTAATTCTAATGGAGAAACACCTGGGCGATAGACTAAATCTTTAATTGCAATATTGTAGTTGCTTTGTGCTTCTTTCATAAAAGCCTCTAATTTGCTGCCACTTCCTTTTTCTATAGTTTCAAATGTTGCTACAATCTCTGGAAGATTATCTGCTATTGTTACAAAATCTGCTTCACCAAAATATACTTGGTAGGCTGGAGAAAGTTTTTGAAGGGAATAATAATCGGATGGTTTCTTTCCGAAATCGGCAAAAAACCGTTCAAATACATCAGGCATCCAATACCAAGTGGGACCAATGTCAAAGGTGAAACCGTCTCTTTTTAGCTGACGTGCTCTACCTCCAATAGTACTGTTTTTTTCATAAATAGTTACGGAATTTCCTTGTTGAGCCAAATAACAACTGGCAGCTAATGCTGAAAATCCGGAGCCAATTATTTTGATGTCTTTGTTCATATTGTGTTCAATTTACTTCTCTTTTTTTAAGAGTAGATTTAATTTGTTTCTAAAATTGTATTGTAGTACTAAATAGTGTTCTTACAATTCCATTACTAAATCAGAAATAGTATCGAATTTTCTAATAGTCGAATTGAGAATTGTTTTATCAATATATTGAACGTTTCTACCAATAACCCACAATTGGGAATCTTCAACTAAAATTTTCTCTTTAATTTCTTTTATGTAAGGATTGATGTTGTTTTTTATAGGTTCAACAGTAGAATAGCAGATGTAAACTATATTATTAAAATATTTTTTTAGATCTTTTAAACTGTCTGTAGGAACGCTTTGTCCAAGATAAATACTTTTGTATCCACTTGATAATATCTCATAATTAAGATACATTAACCCTAGTTCATGCACTTCATCCATAGGTAAATAAAGTACAAATAATTTATCTTCTTTAGTCGGATTTTCACTTTGAATTTTTTCGGTATTTACCAATAATTTCAACTTGATTAAATAACTGATAAAATGTTCATGAGCCGGACTAATAGTTTCTGCTTGCCATAAAAAGCCAATTTCTTCCATAAGTGGAATAAACACTTCAAAAAATACTTCTCTAAAAGATTTTTCTGACAATAGACTGTTGTAAGTGTCTAAAAATAGCTTTTGATCAAAGTTCATCATTGCCATTTTAAAAGAGCTAATAGCATGACTTTTGGCGCTTTTATTAGAAATTATTTCTTGAACTAGTTCAGGAATTTTTTCGCTAGGTAATTTAGAAATTTTAGAGATTTTATAACCATAATCATGTAGTAAGGTTATGTTTAATAATTTCTGTAAGGCTTGTAAATCATAAAATCGGATGTTGGTATCGGTACGCATAGGTTCTAAAACATTATAACGTTTTTCCCAAATACGTATGGTATGTGCCTTTATTCCCGATAGATTTTCTAAATCTTTAATTGTAAAAGTGTTTTTAACACTGCTCATGGCTTTCTATTTTGTTTAACAAAAGTAATCAAAATATTAAACAAAACACTAATTTCGGATAAAATTGTTTATTTTTTTTTATTATTCAACCCCATATCAAAAGAAAAAATGGAGATTTTGTTACTATTTAAATGTAAGAAATAGTTTAGGATAATTATATCAATTATGCGTTATTATGGTTTATATAAAGGTATTAAACCAAGTAATTAGTTAGGAAATTAGCAATTCTTAATAAATCTTAATTCTAAAGAGATTTAAAAATTCTAATTATTTAATTAAATACAAAAAAATGAAAAACAATTCTACAATTTTATTAATCCTTCTACTCTTTTTTGGATTTACAAATTATGCTCAAGTAGGTATTGGAACCACTTCTCCAAACTCTAATTCAATATTAGATTTAACAGCTACTGATAAAGCATTATTGTTGCCTAGAGTTGCTACCACGGCAGCTGTAGTAGCGCCAGTTAACGGGATGGTTATTTATGATTTGAGTTCCAATTGCGTTAAGCTTTATCAAAATTTAGCATGGAGTGAATGTTTGGGTGCACCAGCATCTCCAACGGTAGTAAACAATTGTGCTCTTAATGGATTTGAAGGTACCTATACATCTGGTTTTGCAATGTTGGCTGCAAATAAATTTACGGTAACCGTTACAAATAATGCATTTTCAACGGCAAATATTAGTTTTGCTCCTGGTGATTTAGTATTAAGTGGTGTTGCTGGGTTAACTGTTTCTGCGGTGACGCCAACTACAGCGGCTTTAATTGCAGGTCAATCGCAATTAGTTACTTATACCTTAACTGGAACTCCTACCTCAATTGGAACATTGACAGGCACATGGAATAAATTATCATTAAATTGTGTCAAAACTAAAGCTGTAACAGGAATTAGTGGATTATTAGCAACAAATTATTGTACCAATGCTACGTTAAACGGAACCTATGTTAGCGGTGTTGCTTTCGGAGCAGGTAATACATTTTCTGTGACTTTAACTAATAATTCTGGTGTTGCAATTACGGGAATGCCTTCGCCTTTAACCTCTAATTTAACTAACCTCTATTCTGGTACAGGAACCATTACAGTAGCATCGGTTACTCCAAGTGCTACTTACAACATAGCGATCGGTGCTTCTCAAACAATAGTTTATACGCTAAGTGGTACTCCAACTTCTGTAGGTGCATTAACTTCAAATTGGGCTTATGGTGATTTGACTTGTCAAAAAATAAAAAATATTGGTTTAGGAGATGCTACATTTACCAATGCACGAAATAATTCTTATGTATTTTCTGCTAATGATGCAACAGTTCCAATTAACATTCAAGGAACTTTGGCAATAGGAGCAACCATTTCAGCACCCTACACGGGCGGATTAGGTTCTTATGTTGCTTACAGCAGTCCTTTTACAGCTATACCTGCAGCGAATTGCGAAGATAATGCTTCTGATTGGACATTTGGTTACAGTTATACTGCTGGAACTTTTGCAACATCGGGAAATCTTACCATTACGATGATTACTAAAAAAGGTGGAGTAGCAACTGCATGGCCTGCAAAACGTGTTTCTATTATTTCAGTAATAAATTTTAATTGCGTTTCACTTGCTTTGAATGTTAATGGAAATTCTTTAAGTAATACTGTTGGTATAGATGAAGGAGGAGATGTTATTAGAGGCGCTATCGGAATGGGTGGTGGTGCAAGCGCTGCTGCTTATGATGCTGCTGCTGTTAATGATGTGGTGAGAGTAACCGCTGTCGAATTTAATCAATTGCAAAATATAGTTAGTGGGATTACAAATTATGGTAGAGTAGCAGCAGATGATACAATAGCCGGACCAGGATCTAATAATTATGTTAATGGAATGACTTCTAATAATATCCCTATTGGAGCGTATCCATTTGCTTTTACAACTTTATTGAATATAACAACTGCTGGGGTTTATATAATTAAACAAACTGGAGATTCAGCTGCAGATGTAGCATGGAATAGCGGTGCTTGTTATTTATTAACTACATCAACTGCCGGATTGTATTATTTTGTTTTGAAAAGACCAACAGTTACCAAAACACTTTCAACTCAAAAATTAGCGGTTAAAGGATATAATAATGGTTGGGGTGGAAGTGGTATAGGTCATGGTTGTGACGGCTGTACCTCAGATGTGTCTTCTTCTACAAGTCCCGAAGGAACAAGTACTTGTAGTTTGACTGGTACTTCTATTGGAGGTCCTACTGCAGGCTCTTTTGCAGCATCAAACTTTTTGAACTATAGTATTAAATATACTACTTTGAAACAATGGTAATAAATGCAAATTATGAAAATTAAGATACTTTTATTATTGCTGGTTAGTACGTCTAGCTTTTGCTATTCGCAATTAAAGATTGTTACTGGGGAGGTGCTATTTATGTTGGGCTCACAAAATATTTATACCAATGAGAACCTAATAAATGACGGAACTGTAACTTTAGGAACGGGTAAATTGTATATTGCAGGAGATGTAGATAACAATAATATACTTACATTGTCTAATGGTACACTTACTGTTACAGGAACTAAAACCCAAACATTTGATTTTGCTTCTGCAGATGTGGCAAAAAGGATTGAACTAGATAAAGCATCTGGGACTGCTACTTTTAATTCAGGCAGTCTTGTTATTACAGATGGATTGTTGTCTACACAAGGAACTATTAATGGGGGCGGTAAATTAATTATGAGAAGTACCGCTACTAAAACAGCAATTGTAGAGCAATCTACTGGAGGTGCCATAGATAATATAGTGGTAGAAAGATATATTCCATCTAAAAGGGCCTATAGATTTTTGAGTTCTCCTGTTACTACTTCAACTTCTATTAATAGTAATTGGCAAGAGAATCAAAATAATACTGCTACAGCTTACGCTAGTAATTCTAATACTGTTCTTGATTATGGCACCCATATAACGGGTTCTACAATTGGTGCAAATGGATTTGACGCTACTCAAACTGGTGCTGCCTCTTTATTTCAATTTAATAATACTACGCAAGCCTGGTCTTCCATATCAAATACTAATGCTAATACTCTTAATGTTGGCGCTTCTTATAGATTAATGGTTAGAGGAAGTCGCTCAGTAGACTTAACAAATAATGCTGCAACACCTTCGCCAACAACTTTAAGAACTACTGGATCCTTGAAGATAGGAACTTTTACTAATTCTAATTTGAGTTCGGTGGCTAGTGGATATAATTTAGTGGGAAACCCATACCAAGCTCCGGTTGCTATAGCAAGTATACTAACTGCTAGTACAAATTTGAATCCTAACTATTATTATGTTTGGGATCCAAAAGTTGGAGGTGCAAATGGTAGAGGTGCTTATGTAACCTATTCTTTTTCTGCAAATAGTAATAATGTTTCGGGATCTGCAGTGAATGAATATTTACAACCAATGCAGTCTTGTTTTGTTAAGACTCTTGCCGCGGGATCTGCTAGTATTACCTTTAATGAAAACAATAAATATACTGTTGCTACCAATGAAAATATTTATAAATCGGATAATTCGCAAGTCACTACTCCATCATTGCGATTAACTTTGTTTGAAGCTAATGCTTTCAATCAGCAACAAACTCCTGCAGATGGACTATTGATGTTTTTTGATGCAACTTACAATAATTCAGTTGACGCTACAGACGCTACAAAGTTGACAAATCTTGATGAAAACATGTCGGTATTAATAGGAACTACAAAATTAAGTATTTCTAATTTTCAATATCCACAGTATTCTACGGTATATCCTTTAGTTATTGATCAGTATAGGTATACAAATTATACTATGGTAGCGCAACTGGATAATTACTCGGGATTGACTCCTTATATTCATGATGTTTTCATGCAAACGTATACTGAAATAAATCCAACAGTAAATTATAACTTTACTGTTGATGCTAGTAATTTGGCTACATCGGCAAATAATCGCTTTGAAATTGTTTATTCAAATCCGAATTTAAGTACTGATAATTTCACAACGGAAGCTATTGCTTTATATCCAAATCCATCCACAACAAATGATTTTAACTTACAATTACCAGCAGGAATGGGAGATTGTATGGTTACAGTTTACAATTCATTAGGACAATTGGTAGCGGTAGAAACTACTGAAATAGGAGAGAATACCATTAATTGCAAAGTAGCATCTACTATTTCAACAGGAATATATCAGGTTGTAATTACTAAAAAAGAAGGTTCTAGAATTGTAAAAAAATGGATAAAAGAATAACTATGAAAAATAAAATAGTATATGTATTAGTATTATTCTGTTGTGATTCACTTACACTATTAGCGCAAGATGCAACCGGTTTTGAAGACGATGTAATTGATAACCCACCAAAAGCACCAATTGATAATTGGTTACCGCTACTGGCTCTAACAGCAATCATCTTTTCATTTTTAGTGTTAAAAAATAAACAAATTAAAAAAAAGCAACTTTAAAGTTGCTTTTTTTTGTGAAAAAATGATTATTGCCCACAAATGAATAATTATCGATTAATAAATTTAAAATATTCAAAATTTAATTCTTTGTAGTAATTTAGCTAAATTAAACTTTTAATTTATGCCAATAAAGAAAACATTGGAACAATTTATTGAGGAATCCCTGAAAATTCATGGGAAAAAGTATGATTATTCAAAGGTAGAATATTTAAAATCAAATACGAAAGTTTGTTTAATATGTCCAATGCATGGAGATTTTTATCAAACTCCAAGTAATCATTTATCTGGTAAAGAATGTTTGAAATGTTCTTATGAAAAGAGAAGCGAAAATCTAACAAGTACAAAGCATAAGTTTTTAGTAAGAGCATTAAAAGTTCATGGAGATAAATTTGATTACTCTAAGTTAGTATATGTAAATGCAAAGTTAAAAGTATGTATAACTTGCCCTATGCATGGCGATTTCTATCAACTCCCGTCAAAACATTTGTATGGTAATACATGTCCAAAATGTGCTGATGAGATTAGAAACTTAAAAAATGTAAAAACAAATAATGAATTCATTGAAGAATCCAAAATCAAACATAAAGATATATATTGTTATGATAAAGTTAAATATATAAATGCTAAAACTAACATTATAATAATCTGCAATAAACACGGTGATTTCTTATGCACTCCTAATAATCATTTAAGAGGAAAAGGTTGTCCTAAGTGTGTTGGCAAAAATAAAAGCACTGAAGATTGGATTATTGAGGCTAAACAAAAACATGGAGATAAATACAACTATGATAAAGTTATATATAAAAAATGTAATAGTAAAGTATGCATTAGATGCTATGAACATGAAGATTTTTGGCAAGTGGCTCAATATCATTTAAGCGGTAATGGTTGTCCAGCATGCAAACAAAGTAAATTAGAAAAAGAAGTTTCATCAATTTTGGATAAATTAAATATAAGATTTGACAGACAGTATAGTCCTTTGTTTCTAAAAAAAGGAAAAGGGCAACAAACAATTGACTTTCATATTCCAAATTATAATTTAGCAATAGAATGTCAAGGAATTCAGCACTTTAAGCCTATTGATTTTGCAGGTAAAGGAGAAGATTGGGCTAATAAATCATTTGAATTAAATAAAAAAAGAGATGATATTAAGTTAAAAAGATGCTTGTATAATAACATGAAAATGATTTATGTTGTTGACAATGAAAAATATCTTGAAAATAAATATCATTTCAATATTATAGATCCTTTTTCAGGAAATGTAAGCTATGAAATTATTCATGTTAATAACTTGACGATACATATATTGCGTTTGATAGAAGAGCATAAATTTTTGAATAATAAGAGCAGATATTAACAAAATCAAGTTCACCAATCAATTATTTATAATATGTTCGCATAATAAGCATCCTCCCTACCAAAACCCCCGCTCAAATATTCACCTAGATCCCATACCCGAACAAGCATTGTGCAATAAAATAGTTCGTTGTGCAAAGAATAAAAAAATATTACTTTTGTTAAATAATTAAAATTCAATCCGATATGAAAAAGTTAATATGGATCTTTTTAGGTTTAACATTTCATTCAAACTGTCAAACACCAGGAGATGGTTTGAAAGACTTTGATGGTAACCATTATAATAGTGTTGTTATTGGTATACAAGTTTGGATGAAAGAAAACCTTAATGTATCTCACTATAGAAATGGCGATGTTATCCCACAAGTAACTGATCCAACACAATGGAAAAACCTAACAACAGGAGCATGGTGTTATTACAATAATGATCCAGGATATGGTTCTATTTATGGGAAATTATATAATTGGTATGCCGTAAATGATTATAGAGGAATAGCGCCTAATGGTTTTCATATTCCAACAGATGCAGAATGGACGATATTAACAAATTTTTTAGGTGAAGAACTAGTTGCAGGGGGTAAAATGAAAGAAAAAGGTACAGTGCTTTGGTTATACCCTAATACTGGAAACTCTAATGTTAGTGGCTTTACAGGCCTTCCTGGAGGCTTTAGGTCTCTAACAGGGTCTTTTGGATTTATTGGTAAAAATGGTAGTTGGTGGAGCTCATCAAATCACAATCCTCCAAATACTTGGTTTAGATCACTTAATTTTGATGTTGAAAATATTGAAAGAACAAGTTTCAGTAAAATTCTTGGTTACTCAGTTCGTTGTATAAAAGATTAATTTAAAAAAATATTCACACTAATTTTAGGAATAACTATTGCTATTTTGATTGTGGGAGTATTTAGTTTAATTATTATGGTTTTTCCGATATAGAAATTTATCTAAATAAAAAAAATAATTATACGTTTTGTATAATTATTTTATATATTTACTTTAGCAAAAAAAAGCACTAAATGAAAGTAAAGATACTAAAAATAAGCAATAGCGCTTTAATAGATGCTGAGATTTTAGATTCAAAAACTTTTAAGGTGGTGCTTCCTTCTGTTGTTAATGGTTGGAGATTTAATTTCAATAAATATAGTAAAAACAAAGGATTTGAAATTTATGTTCTTGTAAAAGAGGATACACCTAAGGTAGTTGAAGGGTGTCTAATTTTTGAAATGAAAGATAAAGCTGAGCCTTACATGGCTTTTGTTGAAGTGGCACCTCATAATCAAGGTAGAAATAAGGAGCATGAAAAAGTTGCTGGTTGTCTCATTTCTTTTGCTTGTAGATTAAGTTTTATGAAAGGCAGTGATGTTTATAAAGGTTGGTTGGCATTTGATGTTTTTGAAGAAGAAAAAGAAAATGAAATAAAATTAATGTCGCTATACTCAACTAAATATAATGCTTTAAGATATGGAGAAACAACTACTATGGTTATTCCACCAGAAGGCGGAGAAAAATTAATAAATGAATTTTTAAACTAACGGAATATGAAGAATAAAGAAATTCAGTTTGCAGAGATTTGGAATGATAAAAAGAAAGAAGGAATAAAAGAATTTATTGCTTCACATTCTGCTAATCAATCTAAAGAAAGGGTATTAACCAATAGGTTGCTTTCTATTCAATATAAGTTAGAAGATTATATACAAAATGAGAGTGAGTCGGATGATGAAGTATTGAAAATTCTTGACTTCGTTAAGATGTATTTAAAAGCTCTTAACTTAACCAAAAAGAAGTTAGCTACTTATTTTGAAATGAAAGACAGTAATCTTCAAAAATATCTTTCTGGTGAAAGAAAATTAAATGCTCAAGTAGTTTTAAAACTTAGTGCTTTTTCTCATACTAAACCAGAATATTGGTACAGAGTTCAAGTAAAAAACGAACTAATTGAGTTAAAAAAAGAAAATGTAGTTAATTATCAAAAATATGATTATCGTAATCTAGTTGAAATCTAAATAGAAGCTCTTATATTTAGAGTTTTTAATATGTCTTATAGTCAACTAATTAATGTTTTTTCTATATTCGTAAAATAGAAAAATGTTGTTAGGACATTTTGAGTAATAATAAATTTGATGAGGTGTTGAAATCCTTATAAGTAATAATTTAAAGCGTTAGCAATTATCAAGTTGCTTTTTATCAGGCCTTGATAGGATTGATTACGTCCTTCCCGGCAAAGCTAAGCTTTGAAAAAAGAAATCCAAATAAAATAACTTCAAGTAAGCTTGATTATTTTATTTGGATTTTTTTATTCGTGACCACGGCGGGATTTGAACCCACACGCCCTTTCGAGCACCACCCCCTCAAGATGGCAAGTCTACCGTTTCTCCACGTGGCCTAAAATAAAAAAAGCCAAGCTTGCTGCTCGACTTCTTTTTTGTGACCCGACTGGGGCTCGAACCCAGGACCCCATCATTAAAAGTGATGTGCTCTACCAACTGAGCTATCGAGTCATTGCGTTCAAAATTTTATTAGACTTAAGTCATTATTAGTGACCCGACTGGGGCTCGAACCCAGGACCCCATCATTAAAAGTGATGTGCTCTACCAACTGAGCTATCGAGTCATTTTCATTTCTTGAACGCGGGTGCAAATATAAGGCGATATTATTTATTTTTCAAAGCAATTTTGTTTTAAATTTGCCTTTTTTAAATATTATCTCTTAATGCCTTAGTTTATAAGGTTTTATTTTATGAATAAAGTTGTTTTAATTGGGTACATGGGTAGCGGAAAGTCGATTATATCGGCTATGTTAGCACAGAAAACGGGAATAGAATTTATAGAATTAGACGAGCAAATAGAAAAAAAATGCAAAATGTCTATTGCAGATATCTTTGCTTCTAAAGGTGAATTGTATTTTAGAAAGTTAGAAAGAGAACTTTTTTTAGAATTCTTACAAGATTCAAGAAAACTTATTATAAGTACTGGCGGAGGAACTCCTTGTTATTACAATAACCACGAGTTGCTGCAATTGGATAATGTGGTTTCGGTCTATTTAAAGGCCTCTATAGACACTTTAACCAAAAGGTTGAACATGGATAAGGAAACTCGACCTTTAATCTCGCATTTAAGCACTGAGGAATTAAGTGAATTTATAGCAAAACATCTCTTTGATAGAAATTTTTACTATAACCAAGCAGAATTTAAAGTTTCTGTTGATAATAAAAGTGTAAAGGAGATTGTAGAAGAATTAATAACACTCTTGAATTTACCCGTTGCGTGTAATTAAATTTATAATACTTTTTTCTATGATTCTACGTGGTTCATTATATTAATTTATAAATATTTGAACTTTTAATTAATTGCACCCAACGGGTAATTGAATTTATAATTATCCATTCTTCTGCAGCCAAAATAGGGGAGTGTTTTAATCTAAAACTGCATAACTATTGTTTTCTTCAAATACAACTGTCACATGTTCTAGAGAAGTAGTAGATAAGGAGATTCCTTTAAAATCGACTTTAATAGGGTATTTTTTATGGTTTCGGTCTACCAAAACTGCAGTTTTGAATTTCTTTAATGGCACTTCTAAAAAATGTTTCACTCCATACATTAAGGTCGATCCCGAGTTTAATACATCATCCACCAAAACGATTCCTTTGTTTTGGTATATTTCTTTAGCAATAGAAGTCGTAATATCCGAATTTAGATTTTGTTTGTTCATCGTTACCTCACAAAGAACTACTTCTAAAGGTGAAATTGATTGTAATACTGTAGCAATTTTTTCAGCAAAAATAAATCCATTAGTTGTAATTCCGGCAATAACAATGCTTTCTTCCTCTACGAATGTTTCGTAAATTTGATAGGCAATTCGTTTTATTTTATGCTCAATTTCCGCGTGGTTTAAAATTCTATTGGCATTCATAGTGTTATTTTTTTGTAAAGATAAAAAAGAGTTCCTTTTTAATGGTTTGTTTTCTGAATTTTTATGGTCTATTCTGTCTCGGTATTAAATTCTAAATCATCTAAATCCCTACGATCTTTTTTTGTAGGACGACCGGTTCCAGTTTTTCTGTAATGTTCTTTTGATAATTTTAAAAGTTCTAAATGCGCAAACGATTCGGCAGGGGTGTCGTCTTTTCTGTAGATATCTACTAATTTAGCTCCCACACGGTTATCAGGAATATCTAATACCGAAATAATATGTACAATTTGGTCTTTTCTAAAAGTGATTTTATCACTCGGATAAACCTCTCTAGATGCCTTTGCCACTTGACCATTTACGGTAATATGGTTTTTTTTGCAGGCCTCAGTAACCATATTTCGGGTTTTGTAATAGCGCACGCACCATAAATATTTATCTACTCTCATAAAATTATCTAAAATCAACGTTAAATAGTTTACAAAAATAAATCAATATTGTATCTTGCGCACCTAAATTGGATTAATAATGAATAATATTTTTAAAATACTTTCTGTTTTTGTTATTTGTGTGTTGGTGGCGTCTTGTTCTAAGAGCAGTACTACCGATCCGGAGCCTTTAAGAGATTATGCTACACAATATGCAACGGATTTGGCTTCAATCAATACTTACATTGATACGCACTACCTTACACATGATGCAGATTATAATGTAACATTTGACACTTTATTGCCAACAGGTGGACATTCTTCCATAAGAACAGATCCTTCTTTTCAGTTAAAAGATACTACAGTTGCTGAGGACGGAATTAATTATAAAATATATTTCATTAAATTTAGAGAAGGTACTAAAGATAGACCTACTCAAGCCGATTCGGTTCATGTTGCTTACAAAGGAATTAATTTATTAAAAAGCGCAACATTTGATCAAGCAATCACTCCAGCATGGTTTAAACTGCAAGAAGTTATTACAGGTTGGTCTCATGTTTTAACTAATTTTCATACAGGAACCTATACACCTGGAACAGGAGGTAACGGAACTACTTTTGATAATTTTGGAGCAGGTGTTATGTTCTTGCCTTCTGGATTAGCATATTATAGTAGTGCAGCAGGATCAATTCCTTCCTATTCGCCAATTATATTTAGTTTTAAATTATATGAATTAAGATACCGTGATCAAGATGGTGATGGTGTATTGTCTAAAGATGAGAGAAGATTAAATCCTCTTGTTAATCCATTATTTAGATGGAAAGAAAATCCATTAGGAAATGATTATAATGGGGATGGAGCAATTGATACATCTACAACTTTATATGATTCAGATGGCGACGGAACAGTAGATTCTCCAGAGACCTATGATATTGATGGTGATGGTTATGTAAATATGTATGATATTGATGATGATGGAGATCATGTATTAACAAGAGTTGAGATTAAACAATATACAGATCCAGTAACTCTAAAAGTTCACTTATTTGGTTTTAATGGAGCTACTGCAGATGACCCTACAACTCCTTATGATGAAAGACAAGGAATTCCAAGAAAGTATACAGGTCCTGTTAATTCAACAACGCATTTAACAACCCCACTTCCTTCAGATTTTACAGATGCAACAAGATTAAGAAGGCATTTAGATCCAACTTGTTATCCTCCATATGAATAAAAAAAAATCCCGTTCTGTTTAGAACGGGAATTTTTTTGTCTATTTTTTTTCTAATTTCTTTCTTTCCTGAATCAAAGTGTTTAGCTTTTTGCCATAAAGTGATTTTGCAATTTTGGGAGTCATCGATTTTTGAATGGTATCTAAATACTTCAAATTGATATCATAAATCTCAGCAACGGCTAAATAAGGCGCAACATCATAATCAGAATGATTTACAGCAAAGTTTGTAGTGTATAGGTATTTTCTTTTTAGTAAGTCGTCTTGTTCTTCTTGAATAGAAGCTAATTCAGAAGTGTTTTTAGATTTGAATGCTTTGAATCTTTTTTCAATTAATTCTAAATTTTGATCTACATATCGAGAAACTACTTTTTTGTATTCATCATATAATTCTTGATTTTTTGATCCTGATATTTTAGCATCTGCAGTAAAAAAATCTAAAGAAGATTCAATTTTAATATTCCCAGGTTCAACAAAAAATGGGAGGTTATTATCAATGGAATTAGTTACTCCTCTATCAATAAATAGATACATCATTTCAGGAGAATCAATTTTTAAATCACTGCTAAAATTAGAATCGCCATCAATTTTAATTGTATCAATGGCCACCAGAGTGGTATCTTTTATTCGTTGAATATATAAAGTACCCTTTTTAAATCCTTTGATAAATCCTGTGATGTGAAGATTTTTGTCTGTTTTTTTTTCAGAGCAAGAGAAAAGTAATGCTAGAGCGAATATAGCTACAAGTGTTTTTTGCATGGTTTTTTATTTTCGGCAAAATAATAAAAAAATCCTCAATTTATGATATAAAATGAGGATTTAATAATTAAGATTTAGATATGAATTGCACTAATTAAAGTGTAATTACTCTTGGATTACAAGAATTGTATGAGGCATTTACAACTTTATTCGCTTAGCATTTACCAATAAGTGTATAAACAATAGGTGCAAATTCGTTTTGAAAAGACAGTTGTTTATCCTTTTAACCAAGCTTCTTTCAATGCGTCTTTAGAAGGATCTATAATATGATATCCTTCTGATTCTTCAAATGTTAGTATTACTTTTCCACTCAAGGTAAGTTCTTTGCCATCGCGTTTTATTTTCATAGTCACCACATCACCTTCTTTCCATTTTTGGGCATCAATCATCATTTCTGATATTTGATCTAAATTACAGACTTTACCATTAATTTCAGTTATAATATCGTCTCCTATTAATCCTAAATTTGTCAAAAACGGACTCAATTCTGTATTCGCCTTCACTTTAATTTCTTTATTAGAAGTCCCTGTAATTCCACCCGATTTTTTATTAATAAACGGATTGCTTGCCTTTTGAATTTTAGTTTTAGCAACGCCAACTTTCGCAAAATAATCCGCATACGGAATCGGAGTAGTTCCAGAAACATAAGTAGTTAAGAAAGTGCCAACTTCTGGGTAAGTTAGTTCGGTAATTTTGCCAAAAAGTTCGCTGTCATTAAATGGTTTTTTAGGTCCATATTCATTTGTGAGTTTTTGCATTAAATCTAAAATTCCTCTTTGGCCATTGCTTTTTTCACGGATAATGATGTCTATACACATTCCTATTAATGCGCCTTTTTCATAAACATTTAAGTACTGATCTTTATACGGTTCTTTCAAAACGTTTTCACTCATTGTTGTGAATGGCATAGTGTCATTTAAACTTTTAGAACTACTGATTTTTCCAGCCATTCTTTTGTAAAAAGCGTCTTCATCAATAAGCCCTTGATTTACTTGAAATAGGTTGGCAAAATACTCTGTTACTCCTTCATACATCCATAAATGTTCAGACATTTTAGGAGCATTAAAATCAAAATAATGAATTTCATTTGAATGCACACCAAGCGGAGTTACAATATGAAAAAACTCATGTGAAACAACATCTATTAATTGTTTTCCAAGAGCCGAATTAGGCATCATTTCTGGGAAAACTACCGATGTAGAACTATTGTGTTCAAGTGCTCCAAAACCTCGTGCGTCTTTTGTTTTCATATCCGATAGATATAACAAAACAGTATATCGTTTGTTAGTATTTATTGGTCCTAAAAATTTCTTTTGAGCGCGCATACATTTTTCTAATTCTGGAGATAAATCTTTTGCAGTATGCTTGCCATTTGGCGAATAAACACTAAATAAAATTTCCATTCCATCTACGTTAAATGTAGTATAATCAGGAGCAGAATACATAATTGGATTGTCTACCAAATCGTTATATCTTGCAACTACAAAAGTGTCCGATGTAGAACTACTGTCGGTATCTACAAGTGATGTAGCGCCAAAAAGTGCTTCAGGATGCGTCACCGTTACATTGTAAGTCAAATCTTTTTTTGCGTCAAAATAACCTACAAATCCGTGGTTGTTTAATAAAAAATTCTTGCCTTCCACAATGTTGGTTCCCGCAGGAGAAAATATTCCTTTGCCAAATCCTCCGCCACTTTCAATGTCGAAAGTATCGTTTACCCAATAGGTAATTTTATCTAATTTAGTTGCATTTTTGATATTCCATGAATCGTCATCTAGTTTAGTAACTTCTAATTCCTTGCCTTTTGAATCGACAGCTTTTAAATCGTCAATGAATTTACCATAATCATCCTCAGAATAAGTGCCTGGAATTATTTTAGGAATGTGGTAAACAATTTCTTTTGTTGTGATGGTAGGAGCTGCAACTGTTACCTGAACTTTATCGTCTTTAACGTTGTTGAGGTCTATTACCACCGTTACTTGTTGATTTTTTTTGGATTGTGC
This sequence comes from uncultured Bacteroidota bacterium, assembly GCA_903838055.1. Lineage (GTDB taxonomy): Bacteria > Bacteroidota > Bacteroidia > Flavobacteriales > Flavobacteriaceae > Flavobacterium. Next base: position 49,069 of record CAILWV010000055.1, read on the forward strand.
AATTGCATTTGTTTCGAAACTAAAAAATAAAGTTGCAATAGCAATTCCTAAAATAATTTTTCTCATAATTTTATATTTTTATATTGGACGACAGTTAAAGGATTTCGTTACAAATTATATTGATTTTACAAATTTTGTTATCGAGTTAATAAGTTCAGGAATAACAGGTAATTTTGGATTATTATAGGATTTTAAGTTGTCTTCGTCTACGGTAATTTCCTTAAAAATATGATTCATATTTTCTATAATTTTCAATTCCGATTTTGGATTTGCAACATGCAATAACTCCGCATCCGTTTCAGGAACTTGAATGTCTTTAGTTCCGTTTATCAGTAAAATAGGAATGGTTAGTTTTTTTATTTCAACCTGCGGATTATATTTTATCCAAGAAATCATATAGGGTTGCACACTTTCTCGGAATAAGGTTGCCAACATAGGATTTTTATTTTCAAAAGTTTTACCTTCTTTTAAAGAAGCCAATCCTTCTTGAGCAGCTTCTTTAATTTTTGGAGATTGTTTAACAATTTGTTCTAATAAAACCTCGTCAATACATCTTCCTGCACCAGCGATCGAAACATACCCATCAGCGGTATTTAGAGCAGCAACCATTCCTATAAGTGATCCCTCGCTATGACCTGCAATGATTATTTTAGAATATTTTTTTTGCGATTTGAAATAGGTGATTACATCTTTGGCATCGTTTATAAAATCTTCAAATGAGAGCTTTTTTTCGTCTAACGTTTTAGCAATCATTTGCGCAAAAATTCTTTTGTCATAGCTAAATACCGCAATTCCGTTTTGTGCTAATCCTTCAGCTAAAAATTTCAAGGAATTGTTTATGCCACCAACAGTGCTATTTCCGCTGCGGTTTGTAGGTCCAGAACCTGCAATAAGAATTACCAATTTAGTTTTTATAGTAACTTTTTCTGGAGAAAAAAGTGTTCCTTTTATTAAAGAATTCACTTCAATTTCCTCGGTAGTGTTATTGTTTTCTTGTGAAAATGTAGCAGTTACTACAAATAAAAGGAGTAGGAAAATAGGGTTTTTCATAAAGTTGAATTTAAGTGCTAATTTACGATTTTGCAACAAAATTCAAGCTTTAAAAAGGAGTAATTATATTTCTTTTGAAAAATGGAAAACGGATTTAGAAAAAATATTCTTTAATCTAATTTATTTTTCATGTAATATTTGCCGTCTAAATCGTCAAAATCATCAGCAACCATAGGTTTTGGTTTTGGTTTACTTGCTGTAGCTTTCTTTTTCCAAAGTTCAAAATTATCTTTAGACAAGCGTTTGCGCATTAATTCTGTAACCTCATTTTCGGTTATTCCAAATTCTGCTTTTAATACTTCAAAAGGTTTTTTTTCCTCTTGGGCCATGCTAACCACGCGTTCTATTTGCTCTTGGCTTAGCTCAACTCTTTTACTTTTTTTCATTAGTCGAAAAGTACTATTAATGTTAATTAAATATCAATATCAATTTACCTACCAATATTAATAAAAATTTTAATTACTTTTTAAAAACAATATAAATTTATTTTTTAATTTCTGTAAAATGGCAATTTTAATTATTTAATTATCCGAAAAGTAAGATTAATCCTCGGTTTTATTTCCTTAGCAGTTTTTGGAATTTGGTGTTTCCAATAATGTTGGGTTTCTCCTTTCATTAACAACAAACTTCCATTTTGCAAAGTTAATTTAAGTTTAGCGTCAGAAATAGTATTGTGTTGTAAGTGAAAACTTCTTTCAGCTCCAAAGCTTACTGAAGCAATTACGGGATTTCGTCCTAGTTCCTTCTCGTTATCAGCGTGCCAGCCATTACTGTCTTTTCCGTCCCGATATAAATTTAGCAGCACTGTAGTGAAATTCTCCTTGCAGATTTCTTCAACTTCATTTTTAATAAATGTCAATAATGAATTCCAAGAATGTGGTTGCATAACTATATTTGAATAGGAGTAGGGCTTGCCTTCATTTCCAAAAAGAGCCGTTAATCTAGGTTGTGGATGGGTTTTTCCAAAAACTGTTATTTCATCTTGTTGCCACGGAATTTCATGGTATAATTTGTTAAATAACTCTTTAGCTTGAAGAGTATTAAAGAAATTTGGATAATATTCAACTATTCCATTCGGTATATCGAAAGTAATTTTATCGGAAGGAAATAATGAATTCATATTCTTTAATAATTATAACTGCCTACTAAGCATCGGTTCCTTATTAATGCAACGTTATTTGCTTCTAAAATGTTTGTTTAAAAAATAAACATTAACCCCTAAAATAAAGGTGTTTGTTATTATAATTGGCCATGAAATAGCTAGCATTATTCCGTAAGCAATAAATAGTATTGCACCAATTGAATTGATAATTCTCAATGTATTTATGTTTTTCATTAAAAATGAAATCATTAATACTAGTGACGCAGCATAACCAACCCATTCAGTTAATGAAATAGTAAACATATTTTTTTTATTTAGTGATTACAAATATAAGATTTTGCAATTTATAAGTTGTCTTAAATCAGCTTTCATATTTAAGTTAAAAATTTAATATTATTTGATAATAAATTTATGATAAGTTTAAGTTTTATTTATGTTTATTTAGGGAATAATTTTAAACCATTCAACTAAATTTGTAATAGAAATTTAAACAATTATTAATTCAAAAACAAAAAAAATGAAAAAGTTAATTTCAATGATGGCAGTAGTTACTATCTTATTTTCAGGAACAGTAAACGCTCAACAAAAACCAGAAGCTAAAAAAGAAGCTCCTAAAACTGAGAAAAAAGAAGCGAAAGCTGAGAAAAAAGAAGCAAAAGCAGAAAAAAAAGCTGCTAAAAAAGAAGAAACTAAAAAACAAATGTAATATTGTTTTTTTAAATTCTGATTTGAAGTGTCCAAGAAATTGGGCACTTTTTTGTTTTAAATTTTGTAAGATAATTTTCAAATTATATCCTTCGTAAGGAAAACTTTCCGAACTTTGTTTTCAAAAAATAATTCTATGAAAGTAAATCCAAAAAATGGTATCGATCAACTTCTTTTCGGAATGTTGCAAAAAGACGTTATCGCTATTTATGGCGCTCCCGATAAACAATTTGAAGACGAGGATCAAAATGTAATTTTTTTATATAATAAACCGCAATTACGTTTGACTTTTTATCAAGACGAAGCTATGAAATTGGGTTATATGATAACTTCCAATCCTGAAGTTACCTTACTTGATAAAAAAATAATGAATGCCGATGTAGAAGCTATTAAAAATGAGTTGCCTTTTAAGGCTTGGGAAAAAGAAGATTTTGATTCCACTGAACATCATTTTAATGAGAGTAATTGGTTGGTGCTGCATTCGGAATTCGGTAAGATTATTCGAGTAGAAATCGGAGCTATAATAAACGACAAGGATGAATTTGAATGGAAATTTAAAAAATAATTTTCACCGTTAAGCATAAAAAAAAGGCACAAAAGATTTTTTCTTTTGTGCCTTTTTTTGGTGTTGAAAAAATTATTTAGTTGGAGCAGGAGCCGCTTCTAATAATTCTACTTCAAATATAATATTAGCATTTGGAGGAATAACTCCGCCAGCACCTCTTTCACCATATCCTAAGTTAGAAGGAATAAAAATAGTTGCTTTGTCTCCAAAAGACAATAAATTTAAACCTTCAACAAATCCAGGGATAAATTGATATTCACCTGCTTTTGCCTGCATCGGTTGGTATCCATTGGCATTTGCTCTGTTTTGGTCGAATTTTCCATACTCTTTAGCAACATTTTCAATACAGCTGTCAAATAAACTTCCGTCTTCTAAATATCCTGCATAGTTAATAAAAACGGTAGTTCCATTTTCTGGTTTTTTACCTGTTCCTTTTTCAGTGATACTATATTGTAATCCTGAAGCAGTTTTAGTAGCAGTTGTTTTTAATGTATTTAAAGTTGTAGCTTTAGTTGTCATAATACTTCCAAATTTCGAAGCGTATTCTGCTTTTTTAGCTGCATCTATTTCTGCTTGTTTTTTTCTAGCTTCAGCATCTAATTCTGCTTGTTTTTTATCTTCATCTGCTTTTCCGGCAAAATAATCTGCAAAAACTTTAGTAGCATTAAATTTATTTGCTTCAGCACCTTTTCTTAAAATGGTTACTTTAGTGATTACATCGTCTTTTAATATTTTATTTACAACATCCATTCCAGAAGCAACATATCCAAAAATTGTATGCTTGTTATTTAGCCATTCTGTAGTAGCTATAGTAATAAAAAATTGTGATCCATTTGTTTTTGGACCAGAATTAGCCATTGCTAAAATTCCAACTTTGTCAAATTTAGCATCTGTAAATTCATCTTTAAATGCATATCCTGGGCCTCCTTGACCATTACCATCAGGATCTCCTCCTTGAATCATAAAGTCTTGTTGGTCACCATTTAATTTAGAAATAACTCTGTGGAATTTTAATCCGTCGAAGAATTTTTTTCCTTTGTATTTTTCGGCTACCTGCGTGTTAGTTCCTTCCGCTAAAGCGATAAAGTTAGCTACAGTAATTGGAGTTTTTTGGTATTCTAATTTAATTAAAATTTTACCTTTTGCTGTTACCATTTCGGCAAAAATACCTTCATCAGTATTAATTGCTGGTGCTGCAGGAGGAGATGTTGTTAATTGAGGTTTTACTGCAACAGTTGTAGTTGCTTTATTAACTGGTTTTTTTGTTTGTGCATTTGCAATTGTTAGTCCAAGACAGATTAACAAAGCAATTTTAAATTTCATTTTCATTGGTTATTATTTAATTGATTTATATTTAAGTTATAATTTTTCTAATACTTCTACTTCAAAAATGATGTTTGCATTTGGTGGAATTACATTTCCAGCTCCGTTTTCGCCATATCCCAAATTAGAAGGGATAAACAATACGGCTTTATCTCCAATGTTTAATTTGGACAATCCTTCTTCAAACCCTGGAATCATGCCACCTTTAGATCCAACTTCGAATGGAAGTGGAGAATAGCCGTTTTGCGCTGCTCTTTGAGGATCTAATTTTCCGAAAGTTTGAGCAGTTTCTTGAGAACTGGTGTCAAACAAAGTTCCGTTTTCAAGATATCCGGCATAATTAATAAAAATTTGACTTCCATTAGCTGGTTTTTTACCATTTCCTTTTTGGTAAATAGTAAATTGCAATCCAGTGTTAGTTTTAGTTGCTGACGCTTTCATTTGTGCAAAAAAAGCAAGTTTGTCTGTAGTTACTTTTTTATATTTTGCTGCATAAATTGCTTCTTGTTTCTTTTGATTTTCTAATTCGGATTTATAGTACTCACTAAATATTTTTACGGCATCAAATTTCTTTGCGGCCTCTCCTTTTCGAATTATTTTAACCGAATTAATTGCATCGTCTTGAACTACAGCTTTTACAACCATCATTCCTTTTTCAATTACATGTCCAAAAATGGTATGTTTTCCATCTAACCAAGGAGTGTCTTTTAAAGTAATAAAAAACTGACTTCCATTAGTTCCAGGACCAGAATTTGCCATAGCTAGTAAGCCTGCTTTGTTAAAACTTAAATCGGTAATTTCATCTTTAAATTTGAAACCGGCATCGCCAGTACCATTTCCTAAAGGGTCACCACCTTGAATCATAAAATCCTCAACATCACCATTGGTTTTAGAGATAACGCGGTGAAATTTCAATCCATCATACAACGGTTTACCTTTGTATTCTTCCAAAACAAATGGGTGATTCCCTTCTGCAAGAGCTACAAAATTTGCAACTGTTATTGGAGTTTTAGTATACTCTAATTGTACCAATACATTTCCCTTTGATGTTTCTATTTCTGCATACAAACCATCTGGTAAATTGTTGTGTCTATCTCTTTTACATCCTACAAATAATACTGCAATTAGTATTGACAATAAGGTTACAATTTTTTTCATTTATTCTTGTGTTGTTTTATTTTCGGTTTTAAAATCGTTCAAAGTAACGGTACAAATTAGAGGTTCGTTGGTTCCAATTCTTCTGTTGTCTCCGTGGTATCCATAGGCCATATGCGATGGAAATAAAAAGGTTACCGTTTCGGCTTTGTGCATTAATTTGATTCCATGACGTAATCCCATCATGATGTTTTGCTTGTCTACAATGTAAGTTTGAGGTTTTAATTCCAATTGTGAGTAAATTACGTTGCCGCTAATGTCTTTAATTTCATAATCAAAAGTAGCTACATCGCCTTTTTTAGGGTGAAGCGTATCTTTTTCATTTTTAACATCATAATAATACCAATATCCTTTTTGAGATGCAATGTATTTGGTTTCTGGATTACTTTTAATAATAGAATCTATCTGACCTTCTTCGCCTTTAATTAGTTTTTTATTGCGTTCAGCAGATGCTTTTAAAAACTCACCTGAAGAATGAGAGATTGGCATACGCGCTTGTTGTTGTTTACAACTTGCTAAGGTTAAAATGGCAATACTAACAGCCAAAATATTTTTTAGTTTTCTCATTCTAGATAGTGATTTTTGAAATTATATTTTCAAATTTTTCAATGGTGTTTTCTAAAGTATCTTCCGATTTTCCCCCTGCCGCATTAATATGGCCGCCACCGTTAAAATGATCTCTAGCAAATTGATTTACATCAAAAACACCTTGTGAGCGAAAGGATATTTTAACTATGTTTTCGTCTCGGTTTTCAATGAAAATTGCTGCAAATGCAATTCCCTTTATTGTTAATCCATAATTTACAATTCCTTCAGTGTCGCCTTTTACGTAATTAAATTCGTCTAATTCCTTTTGTGATAGCGAAATATAAGCCGTTTTTAATTCTGGAATTACCTTCATGTTTTGCAAGGCTCTTCCTAAAAGTTGTAACCTGTCATAGGAATTATTGTCGAATAATTGCGTAGGAATTTCTGAATTATCAATTCCTAAATCGATAAATTCTGCAGCTATTCTATGTGTTGTTCCGGTTGTCTTTGGATAACGAAATCCACCAGAATCAGTTAAAATTCCGGTATATAAACAAGTAGCAATAGTTTTGTCTATTAAGGATTTTTGATTTAAAAATCCGATAAAATTGTATACCATTTCGCAAGTCGAACCAAAAGCAGTATCGGAGTAGGTGTATTTTGCATAGGTATCTGGTAATTGGTGGTGATCAATCATTACCATTGGAACGGTAAGTTTGCTCAAAACGTTTTCCATTTCACCTGTACGGTGCAAAGCATTAAAATCTAAAGTAAAAATAATTTCTTGCTCATTTAGAATTTTAGCTACTTTATCTTTTTCGTTTTCATAAACTAATACCGTTTCTGATGCAGGTAACCATGCCAAAAAGTTAGGGAAATCATTGGGTGAAATCACAACCGGTTTGTGGTTTAATTTCAATAGAAAATGATACAATCCAAGTGTAGACCCCAAGGCATCTCCATCTGGACTTCGGTGGGGTATAATAGCGATTCTCTTTGGCGTTGCCAACAATTCGGTTAACTCTTGGATGTCTTTTTTGTTCATAGGATGCGAAATTACATTTTTTTGTGTTAAAAAAATGTTATTTGGAAACAAAAAGTCCGAGCCAAACGGCAAATATTCCTAGAAGTACACTCATCGCAATATAGATAAATGCTAAAATGGAATTATTAGATTGAAAAAGGGAGTAATTTTCGAAACCAAAGGTGGAAAAAGTTGTATATCCTCCACAGAAGCCAGTTACTAAGAACCATTTCAAACTGCTATTGGCCAAATTATTTTTTTCTAATAAACCTATAAACAACCCAATGATAAAACAACCTAATATATTAGTGATTAAAGTCGCAAGCGGGAATTGATTTGCCCAATACTTAGACACCATAACCGAAGTTAAGTATCTTAAAACACTGCCAATTGCACCGCCTAAACCTATAAAAAGGATTGTTTTAAACATAGTTGTTTATTTGATTTCAAATGTAAGAATTTTAAATAAAACTAATACTATAGCAATTGAAAAGCACTCCAAATAGGAATATGATCTGATATTTTTCTCGCTTCTTTAAGTGTAGTAAAGCTGCTGTAAAAAGGAACAATTCCAGATTTAAGTCTACTTATTTTCATCGAATTATAAAACATATTGTCATATTCTGAAGCCAAACAATCGTTGTTGATACACTTCTGACGTAAACTTGTTTTTTGATTTTCTAATATATTAGGATACCCCATTTTTTTTAAAGGGTTAAAAACCGAATTGGATTGTGGACAATTAAAATCACCCATAAATACAATATTTAGTTTAGGGTATAAAGCAGGAATTAATTTAAAGTATTTTATTTCACTTTCAGGATTTTTCTTTTTGGGTACCGCATGAAAACTTGCAATTGTAAATTGTTTTCCTTTATATTCAAAAGTACTCATAAATGGCTCTCGGTCTATTTCTTCTTGATAATTTTGCTCCAACCAACTTGCTCCAATTTTTTTTACTTTTGACGTTTTCCATAAAAAAGCATAACGCTCACGACTTGAAGGATTAGCACTTGTTGTTGGATTACTAATTGCATAATCCCATTTAAATCCTTTATTGTTAAGGATAGCTATTAATCTGTATACGGCTTTACTCCCTCCGTCGCCAGCAACTACTTCTTGAATTGTTACTACATCATAATCATTTAAAGTTGTGGCAATAAATGCTAATTCAGTATCCGATTTTGATTTTCCAAAGTTCATTAAGTTCCAACTACAAACAGAAACTTGTGAGTAGGAAATAATAGTGAATATTAATAAGAATATACTTAAACTATTTTTTATTAGTTTTTTCATTGCGAATTGTTTTACTGCTAAATTAATAAAAAAAAGGCAGGAAAATTTCCTGCCTTATAATTTTAATAAATAGTTTTTGATTATTTAATAATCAATTTTTTAATCATTTTAGTTTTATTTTCTGTTTGGATTTCAACAAAATATACTCCTTTTTGCATCTCAGAAACGTCAATAGATAACTGACTTTCAGAAATACTAGTGACTGTTTTAATTGATTTTCCTAAAACATCATAAAAAGTTACATTATTAATCATTTCGGCAGAATTAGGTAATGAAATTTGAACGAAATGACTTGTTGGATTCGGGTATAATAAGAAATCTAATGTATTGAAATCAGAATTATTAAGTAATGAATAAAACTGTGTTGTAAAGGTATTAGTAATAATTGCTGGGTTATTGTCAAAATAGATTGATGCAGTATTTTGAACTATATCATCAATACCAAACCCTGGTTTCATTTTAACTTTAAACGTAACATACCCTTTACCTATTTCTGTATCAGCAACCGAAACAGGAAGTTGAATGTTATTGAATTTCCAAGTTAAATTACTTCCAACTCTATCTAAAATATAATTGTGACTTGCACTTACCATTTTAATTGATGTTTCATCAAGTTTAGAGTCTAAAACATCTTCAACATGAACATTTACAGCACTTGCAGTACCTGTATTTTCAAATCTGATTGTGTAAAATAAGTAATCATTACTTGTAAAAGAGGAATAAAGAATTCTATCTCCATGAGATTCCGTTTTGTCGTTTGGATCATAAGATGCAATAATAGTTTGAGTTGAAGAGTTAGTGTTATTACTCAAAACAATATCATCTACCGTAGGATATATAGAAGCAGTATTGGTTAGTGATTGTCCTATTGTAACAGCAGGAATTGGCGGAACTGACATTGTAACAGTAATCGTTCTAATTTCAAATGGCATTAAGTTAGTAAAATTATAGCTAAATCCATTAGATGTAGTTGTTGTTCCAGATTGTGATACCGAGGTTATTGTTGTTCCTGCATCAGCAGTAAAATTAACAGTCCCACCAGTCATTGTTTGGCTTCCAAGATTAGCATAAACAATTTTGTTTTTATAAATAAATCCAGCTCTTGGAGAAGTCATAGGTATTATTGTTACTGCTAAATCATCATAATTCTGCAAACTTGTAACTGGGAAATTATAAGTAGTAACCCCAGCTCCTGTAACAACATGTAAATTGCTATAAGCACTTGTTGAAAGTGCATACATAGATGTGTAAGAAGAATCAATGGTATAACTTGCATTATAAGTGTTAGCAGGATTAATGTCGTAAATAGTATATAAACCAGTAGGAGATGTAACGTTATGAGCTGAACCACTATTTACATCATAATGAAATTGACCTAAAGGAAAATTTGATTCTCCAGTGTCTTGGCTACCATTATTATTAGTGTCTAAAAATGCATTCAATCTCAAGCCAGAACAGTCAATAGCGCCTTGGGATGTTGGATCCATAGTAATGGTAATAAATCCAGCTTGATTGCTATAGTTAGTTGTCATTAATAAATAATATTGACCTACTTGAGCATTAGCAATAACAGGATGTTCTATTGAATTTCCTGAAAAGCTGCAGCTTACAATGTCACTTTGTGTAAATGCAGTAGAACATGGTGTCACTGGATTAGAAAAAGGACCATAAACAATATAATCTACATCAAGAGAAGTTCCTGTGAAATCAATGCTGCTGTTTTGTTGAATAGTTAAATTAATATTTCCAGCAGTGCTAACTGGTAAATAAAACCAAGTTGGGTTAGGTGTAGATGCTAAACATCCATAAGCGTTTCCTGCATCTGCATGTATTCCTTGATGTGTATTAGGGAATGGTACTCCTAAAGAACCACATAATGGATTCGCTTGACCACAATTATGAGCTAAATTACAATTAGAATAAGCGTGAAGTTCAAAACTATAAATTGGATCGCAGGCGCTAATAATACTTTCTCTTACAAATATTGTAACACTAGGAGAAATAGAAGAAATAGAATAAGCTGCCGGGTTTGCTATTGGGTTTATTTGACTAGTTGCATTCGCTAGTGATAAATAATAGCTTACAGGATTAGTTGTCGTTACTTGATTTGTTAAATTAAAAATAACAAAACCATCATAATCCTCATCACATTGCTCTAGATTAGCAAGTGTAGTTGTTGAGGATACATTTTGAGATGAAATTGTGAATTGAAGTGTTTGATGTGCTAGTGTAGTGTTGTTTACCAAAACAGCATAAATTGTATAAACTCCATTTGCTACACAATATGGTGATGATAATGCTGAAGTTTGACTAGTTGCATTCGATAAAGTCGAATAATAATTTATTGTATACTCAAGAGGATTCAAATTTGCTAAAATCGGTAAATTATTGTCTGTTAAATTGAAACAAGCTTGAGAAGCATCACTGCAATCAGTCATGTTATTAGCATGTCCTGTTGTGATTACACAAGTAGTGGTTGTGAAATTTATTGCCGACGCCCATGCACTTGTTGTGGTGTTATTGCAAATAGATCTTACATAAACTACATAACTTGTAGCACATGTCAATCCAGTTGCAGCATATCCATTACTTGTAACTAGAAAGCCTGTAGAGTTAGCTGTCGGAGCTGGTGTTCCTGAAGGAGCAATAATAACTTGAACTGCAGCGCCTGTAGTATTAGAATAATTAATAAATGCTGAAGTTGCCGTAATGTTAGATACAGAAAAACCTGTTGGGTTTACACAAGATAAAGTAGAAAAACTTAAACTGCTCCAAGTACTAAAATCTGTAGAGGAACATATAGAGCGAATATAAGCTTTATAGGCAGTTCCTAAAGTAAGATTAGATGCTAAATAGGTGCTAGTATTATTTACCATAGTTCCTACAGAATTTTCTGTTGGTGCTGGTGATGTAGCAGGTAATACAATAACTTCCCATTGTGTTGCTAAACCAGTTTCATGCCAGTTAATAGAAGTGCTTGTAAAAGTTGTTCCAGATGTTATTAATTGATTAGGAGCAGGACAAGTTGGAGCAGGACCACAGGTAACATTAGCTTGCCATCCAGCTCTATTTACTGAAGGGTCACTTCTAAATCTGAAAGTTAAAGATCCATCAGGACTTGTAGAAGTAAAAGGACCAGGAATTGTAGTTCCCCAAAAAGCACCAGGTACTCCACCTGGAACACTTCCTGCTGGATTTGAACTAGAAATTTGTGGTGCTGAAATTGAATTTCCATTGAATATATATAATCCATCCCAACTAGTTTCAGTGTCAAACGAAGTAAATGTTACGGTTACTACATCTCCTGGATTCGCTGGGTAAATTGTAACCGTTGAATCAGTATTGTTGTTATAGTATGCGTTTAAACCGCCATTATCCATAAATGTCCCACCACATATCGGTGTTGTCAATGGCAATCCTAATGTAGTAAATTGATATACCGAAGACCATGGGCTGTAATTTCCACCACCACAATCTGTTCTAACATAATATCTATAATCTGTTCCAGGTAATAAACCAGTCACTAAGTTATTTGTATTACTAGAAGTTATTATTCCGGTGACAGGAGCAGTTGTTACTGTGCTTAATTGAACTGCGTATTGCCAAGAAGTGGTGTTTATAGTGTTTGACCAAGATAAATTTGCAGAATTTGTTGTTATTCCTGATGGAGGTGATAATGTAGGAGCTGCACAAAGTGTTGGAATGGTAGCAGTAACTGGAGCAGACCAATAGCTTGTCATCGTAGAGGAGCATATAGCTCTTACATATACAAGTACTATACTATTTGAGTTTCCAGTAACTTGATAAGAATTAGTAGTAACAACTGTTCCTACTGTTGTTGCAGATGGTGAGGTTCCTGAAGGTAGTTGAGCTACTTCCCATTGAGTTGCGTTTCCGGCTGCCCAAGTTACAACGGGACTTCCAGATGTTGAACTAACAAGTAAGCCATTTGGAGTTGGACATGTTAAAGGTATGTCAGAACTGCAGCTTACAGTTGCATCCCATCCAGCAGCATTAATAATGTTGTCAGATGTAAAAACAAAAGTTAAACAGCCGCCAGGAACAGAAGAGCTTATAGGATTTGGAATTGTAGATCCTGAAAAAGATGCTATCAAAGGAGCACTTGCGGAATTTCCATCATAAACTTTTAAAAAATCATAATTGCTTTCTAATGCAAATGAGTTAAAAGTTACGGTAACATAATCGGTTGGATTAGAAGCGCATATTGTTGTAGTTACTGAAGAATTGTCTGCATAATTAGCATTAACTCCTGCTGGATCGGTAAAGGAACCTCCGCAAATAATTGATTGTGCAGACATAAAAAAAGTTCCAATAAAAAACAACAATATTGTTTTAAGTAATTGATTTTTCATACGGTTATTTAGATTTAGTTAAAACAAAAGTAATTTTTTAAAATAGTAATTACAAAAAAAAACAGTATTTATTTTAATTTCAATTGCTTAACATTCCTGTTTTACTGTAATTCAATATTACTTTTTTGATAGACGGTTGTATAGTTTGGTTTTCTTATGACTCCAAACAATAACGAACAAATAGTTTAATAAATCACTATAATTGACAAAATAAAATATTGTTTTAGTACATTGTTTAGCATTAAAAAAATAAATTTATTCGGAAATTCATTTTTTATTTCCCTCAAGAATAGTACTTTTGCACATGCAACACAATATATAGTTTTTATATTTTTAAATATATTGATAATCAATTATATATAATTTCAGTATTTCAAAAATACTGACATAAAATACTAAAAAAGTTTTCCACTTATTTCCTCTGGTAATTCAATACTGCTATTACAAATAAAAATTCTAGTTTTTAATTTAATTTTTATTTGAAAGTATAAAAAATGTTTTTACATATTAATTTGATTTTTAA
>CAILWV010000056.1 GCA_903838055.1 uncultured Bacteroidota bacterium
ACGCCAAACCAAATGCATCAGCAAAGTAAATTAAAAATTAAAACCTATAAAACTAAAAACAGCACCAAAAACGTTTTTGATGCTGTTTAATTTATCTATTTTTGTCTAATAATCTGTATCGATTATTTAGGACTAGTCAATATATGAAAATCTTATTTTGAATTATATGCAATTAGTGCTGCCTTAAGTATTTGAACTGAACGCACTAGATCTTCTTTTTTCAACACATAAGCAATTCTAACTTCATTTAAGCCAACATTTGGTGTTGAATAAAATCCTGCAGCAGGAGCTACCATAACAGTTTCTCCGTTTAAATTGTAAGACTCCAACAACCATTGTGCAAAATCATCAGCATTTTCGACAGGCAGTTGAGCTATGCAGTAAAAAGCACCTTTGGGAGTCCCAACCTTTACTCCTTCAATTTTTTGTAATTCGGAAATCAATATATCTCTTCGTTCTTTATATTCTTCAATTACCTCATCAAAATAACTTTGTGGAGTTTCAAGAGCTGCTTCACTAGCAATTTGCTCATAGGTTGGAGGACTTAATCTTGCTTGTGCAAATTTCATTGCCGCAGCCATAACTTCTTTATTTTTTGAAACTATACATCCTATTCTTGCACCACACATACTATATCTTTTAGAAACTGAGTCTATCATGATAGCATTTTCTTCAATCCCTGGAACATTCATAACAGAATAATGTTTGTCTTGGGAATCATAAATAAATTCTCTATAAACTTCATCAGCTATTAAAAACAAATCATGTTTTTTCACCATTGCTGCCAATTGCTGAATTTCCTCTTCTGAATATAAATAACCCGTTGGATTACCGGGATTACAAATTAATATAGCTTTAGTTCTAGGTGTTATTAATTTTTCAAATGCTGCAATCGGCGGTAATGCAAAACCATCATCAATAGTTGAAATAACAGGAACTACAACAACTCCTGATGCAACAGAAAAACCATTATAATTAGCATAAAACGGCTCAGGAATAATTATTTCATCACCAACATCCATTGTACTACCTAGAGCAAAAAGCAAAGCTTCAGAACCTCCAGTAGTAATAATAATATCAGCAACATTAATTGGCAAACCATGGTTAATATAATATTGAGATAATTTAGTTCTATAACTTTCGAATCCTGCCGAATGGCTATATTCTAAAACTTTAATATTAGCATTTTTAACTGCGTTTAATGCAACCTCTGGTGTTTTAATATCAGGTTGTCCAATATTAAGGTGGTATACTTTATTTCCGTTTTTCTTAGCAATTTCAGAATATGGCACCAATTTACGAATTGGTGATTCTGGCATCTGTTTTCCTTTATTTGATATCTTTGGCATGATAGTTTTATTTTATATGCAAATTTGCATAATTAATTTGGAATAGTTGAAAAATCTAGCACATAAAAAAACAGCAATAAACAAATGTTTACTGCTGTTTTATGTAAAATATAAATTGTTATATAATATTATGATTTAAAATGTCTTTCTTCAATATCATCAATATCACCTTTAGTCATAGTATCAACTAAGACTGGGGTTGCAATAAATAAAGAAGAGTAAGTTCCTACAATTATACCAACCAACATAGCAAAGATAAATCCTCTGATTGATTCACCACCAAACAAGAACATCGTTAATAACACTAAGATCATCATTAAAGAAGTATTTAATGTTCTTGACAAAGTACTATTAATAGAAGCGTTTACTACATCTTTAAAGTGACCTTGTTTGTTACCACCAAGATATTCACGAATTCTATCAAATACAATAACGGTATCGTTCATAGAATAACCAATTACAGTTAAGATAGCTGCGATGAAATGCTGGTCCATTTCCATATGGAAAGGCATAACTTTATATAAAACAGAATACATTCCTAAAACAAAAATAACATCATGTAATACCGCAGCGATAGCGCCTAATGAATATTGCCATTTACGGAACGAAATTACTAAATACAATCCTACAACTAGCATTGCACCAAGTACTGCCCAGTATGAGTTTGTTTTAATATCTTCAGAAATTGCTGCACCAACTTTAGATGCTTGCAAAACTCCAACTTGTTTACCATCATAAGAATTAATGAATTTTTCGTAAGTCATATTGGTATAATATTTACCTAATACTTTAAATAATTTTTCATTAACTTCTTTATCTACACCAGCACTTTCTTCTTTAATTTTATATTTGGTAGTCAATTTTAATTGATCTGAATCCCCAAATACTTTTGCCTCTACTGCTGTACCAAATTCTTTAGATAATTCATCAGATACTTGAGTAGGTTCTACTGTTTTTTCAAATTTTACTTGGAAAGTTCTACCTCCAACAAAATCAACACCTTGATCTAATCCATTAATGAAGAAAATAGAAACTAAACTTCCGACAACAACTACTGAAGAGAATAAGTAAGTCCATTTTTTCATTCCAACGAAATCAAAGTGGAATCCAGTAAACCAATTTTTGGTTAATGTAGTAGAGAAAGTTAATTCCTTATTATTTGCAACATCTCTATCGATGAAAATTCTAGCAATGAAAATTGAAGTAAATAATGAAGTGAAAATACCTATTAATAAAGTAGTAGCAAATCCTTGGATAGGTCCTGTTCCAAATATAAATAAGATAGCTCCTGTTAAAACGTGAGTTACGTTAGCATCAATAATTGATCGCATTGCACCTTTCCAACCATAAGAAGTTTTCACTGCATCGGTAAGTGTTTTACCATCTCGCAATTCTTCCTTAGCTCTTTCATATATAATAATGTTTGCATCTACTGCAGTTCCTAACGTTAAAACGATACCTGCAATTCCTGGCAAAGTTAATACAGCGCCTAAACTTGCTAAGATTCCGAATAAGAAAAGTAAGTTTACTAATAATGCAATATTAGCATACCAACCTGCTCTACCATAATAGAATACCATCCATAAAAATACTAACAAGAATCCAACTATAGAAGATACAAATCCAGCATGAATTGCTTTTTCTCCTAAGGATGGCCCTACTACTTCCGATTGAATAATTTCTGCTCTAGCAGGTAATTTACCCGCACGTAATACGTTTGCTAAATCTTTAGTTTCTGCAATATCAAAATTTCCTGAAATCTCAGATCTTCCACCAGCAATTGGCCCAGAAGATACCCCTGGCGCTGAATAAACTACATTATCTAGTGCAATAGCAATATAACCTTTAGTAGTGAAAGCATTTCCTGTTAATTCTTCCCATTTTTTAGAACCTTGACCATTCATTTGCATAGAAACTGCTGGTTTTCCTAATTGGTCAAAAGTATCTCTTGCATCAGTAATTACACCTCCACTTAATGGAGCCGCATTATCTTTATTTCCTTTTAGAGCATAAAGCTCAAAAGTTTCAGATTCTTTCTTAGTTTTTTCATCTTTAGTAGTTGTAGGTTTTCCCCATACAAATTTCACAAAACGTTTATCTGCAGGAATTAAAGCACGAACATCAGCTCTTTTAAAATAGGAGTTGATTTTAGCAGTATCTTTAACTGAAACTATTCCTAGTATTGGTCCACCACCTTGAGATACAAATTTATCTAATAATGGGTTACTTCCTTTTTTATCTGCAACAGAATCTTTAGATTTATCTGTTAACATTGCAGTTAACGAATCTTTAGCAGCAGTTTTTACTTCTTTAGGAGCAACTGCAGTTTCAGATTTTTTTAATAAATCGTTAGTAGCCATTAAGAAGCTACCCATTTCGTCTATTTTATAGGTTTCCCAAAACTCTAATTGAGCAGTTCTTTGTAATAAAAGTTTAATTCTATCTACATCTTTAGCGCCAGGTAATTCTACAAGAATCCTACCTGTTTGCCCTAATTTAGCAATGTTAGGTTGGGTAACTCCAAATTTATCAATACGTTTTCTCAATACTTCAAAAGCACTTTCTACAGATTCATCAACTTTTTTGCTGATTACTTTTTTAGTTTGAGCGTCAGTCATATTGAAATTTATCTGATCTGATAAATTTTTATTAGCAAAAATACTTGGATCTGCAAGTTTTACAGTACCATTAGAATTTGCTTCAAATGCTTCGTAAAAAGCATCTAAATAAGACTGATTTCCTTTTTGGTTGTTTTTTGCATCTTCTAATGATTTATTAAAAATTGGATTTTTTGAATCATTAGCAAGACCTTTTAATACATCTTTAACCGAAATTTGAAGTATAACATTGATACCCCCTTCAAGGTCAAGACCTTTATTGATTTGTTTTCCACTTACTTCAGCATAAGTATAGTCTATCAATCCTAACAAACTGAAAACATTTTTGTTTTTCAAATCGTTTAGATAATCTACTTCTTTTTGTTGATTTCCTTTAGCGAAAGCTTTAGCATCATTTTGAATTCCATTTGAAACAAATGTGAATGTTAATTGGTAAATACTCACCAATGCAAATAGAATTGCGAAAAATTTAATAAGTCCTTTATTCTGCATTATTACTAAAAATTAATTAATTTTTTTATTGTGTTGATAAAAACAAGTAAATATTGATTAATGTGTTGATTTTCAAATGAAATCAAAATAAAATACAATCTACACGTTTTTATAAACGTGCAAATATATAATTTACCTAAAGATTAACAAATTATTTACTCATTAATATCAAAAAAAAGACTGCAAAATTGCAGTCTTTTGTAAGAATCGGTAATTATTATATTATAAAACTGATTTTAAATCGGCATTCATTGCTCTAACTGCGTCTGCACTTTTAGCAAATTTTGCTTTTTCATCGTCATTTAAGTGAATATCAACAATTTTTTCAACTCCATTTCTTCCAATAATACATGGAACACCAATACAAATATCACTTTGTCCATATTCTCCTTCAAGAAGAACTGAACATGGAATCATTTTCTTTTGGTCGTTCAAAATAGAATCTACTAAAAAAGCAACCGATGCACCTGGCGCATACCAAGCAGAAGTCCCTAACAATGCAGTAAGCGTTGCTCCTCCAACCATGGTGTCCGCTGAAACTTTAGCCAATTCTTCTTCTGACAAAAATTGAGAAACGGGTACTCCATTATAAGACGCTAATCTTGTTAAAGGAATCATAGTAGTATCGCCATGACCTCCTATAACCATACCTTGAATATCGTTAGCTGGTTTATCTAGAGCTAAAGATAAATAAGTTTTGAAACGAGAGCTATCTAAAGTTCCACCCATACCTATAATTCTATTTTTTGGTAATCCAGTAGCTTTCAAAGTCAAATAAGTCATGGTATCCATTGGATTAGAAACTACAACTACTATTGCATTTGGAGAATGAGCCAATAAATTTTCAGCAACTGTCTTAACAATACCTGCATTAATTCCAATTAGTTCTTCTCTTGTCATTCCTGGTTTTCTTGGAATTCCTGATGTAATTACTACTACATCACTTCCTGCAGTTTTAGAATAATCATTAGTACTTCCCACCATTTTAGTATTAAATCCTAAAGTTGTTTGGGTTTGCATAATGTCTAATGCTTTTCCTTCTGCAAAACCTTCTCTAATGTCCAATAATACGATTTCACTCGCAATTCTTCTGTAAGCAATAGCGTCTGCGCATGTAGCCCCTACGTTTCCTGCTCCTACTATGGTAACTTTCATTTTGTTGTGTTTTATATTTATAAAAAAAATTAAAATTCGTATTGTATAGATAAATTTGTGTTTACAAATTTACCAAAAGCAACGGAAGATTGCACATAAAATTTGTTAAATTGATATCTACCGGATATTTCCCAAATGCTATTCACTTTACTCTTGTAAATATCTTTCAACTTTTCATTTAATATATATTGAACAGGTATTAAATCTTCAATCTGCCCTTTATCGCCAGTTAAAAAATATTTAAAATCACTTAAATTTGTGATTGAACTTAACATCAATTCAAATTTTTTCCATTCTTTAGATCCGCTAACTTGAAATTGACTTGTTTGAAC
Source organism: uncultured Bacteroidota bacterium (assembly GCA_903838055.1). Classification (GTDB taxonomy): domain Bacteria; phylum Bacteroidota; class Bacteroidia; order Flavobacteriales; family Flavobacteriaceae; genus Flavobacterium. The sequence continues at coordinate 5,947 of CAILWV010000056.1, forward strand.
TTTTCCGGTAATTCTATTAATTCCTAAATTACCATATGAGGTATATGTATCTAAAAAATCAAAACTAATATCTTCTTTTGAAAAAGCAAAAAGTGCGGATAAGTTGATTTTATGTTTAGTAAGCGAAGATACATATTGGCTAAAATTATGCTTTAATCCAAAGCCGTATACTTGAAAGTCACCATGCTTTAATTTTACTTTAGATGAATATTTTCCGATGACCTCAATACCTTTCCATAAAGAAACAGATCCTTGAATATAAGGATAAATAATGGATTCCTGATCTACTCCTTTGGGAGTTTCCATACGGATTTGATTATTACTATCTAATTGACCAACCAAGTAATACTGGTTATCATTTCCTAATGACGTTGGAACTGATGCTGAAGAAATTGGATCAGAATTAGCATTTTGAATAGAAAAGAATGAAAAGTCGGAATTTTTTATTTCAAAACTTCTATCATTTTTAGGAACCAAAAAAACATTTCCATAAACACCTAAAGTAACCGCAAATAATTTTCTCTTTTTTGGAGAAGACATCCACCCGACAGACGATTGATATACTGCGGCATCTGTAGCGGGAGTTATATATTTATCTGAGTAAAAAATAGCATCGTTTAAAAACAAACTTATTTGCGAAAGGGTTTGGGGGGATTGAGAAAAGGATTTGCCTGAAATAATCAAGCAAATCCCTATTTTAATATATCTTAAAAAGTTTTTACGCATCGATATTAGCGTAAACAGCATTTTTCTCAATAAATTCTCTACGTGGTGGAACCTCATCGCCCATCAACATAGAAAATACTCGATCTGCTTCTACTAAACTATCAATGGTAACTTGACGTAGTGTTCTAAAATTAGGATCCATTGTGGTTTCCCATAATTGTTCTGCGTTCATTTCTCCAAGACCTTTATATCGTTGGATTGCGGCGCTACCTCCCATTTTTTCATTAGCAATATCACGTTGATCATCTGTCCATGCATATTCTTTTTTATTACCCTTTTTAACTAAATATAAAGGGGGTGCTGCAATATATATATGACCTTGCTCAATTAATTCTCTCATAAATCTAAAGAAGAATGTAAGAATTAAAGTAGCAATATGACTACCATCAACATCGGCATCACACATAATAATTACTTTATGGTAACGCAATTTTTCAATATTTAATGCTTTACTATCCTCTGGAGTTCCAATAGTTACACCAAGTGCTGTAAAAATATTTCTAATCTCTTCGTTTTCAAATACTTTATGGTGCATTGCTTTTTCAACATTCAAAATTTTACCACGTAATGGCAAAATAGCTTGAAATGCTCTATCACGACCCTGTTTTGCAGTACCTCCTGCAGAATCTCCCTCTACAAGATATACTTCGCAACGTGCAGGATCTTGCTCGGAACAATCAGATAATTTTCCTGGCAAACCACCGCCTCCAAGAACAGTTTTTCTTTGCACCATTTCACGAGCTTTCTTAGCAGCGTGACGAGCTTGTGCAGCAAGAATAACTTTCTGAACAATGATACGAGCATCATTTGGATTTTCTTCCAAATAGTTTTCAACCATCTCACTCACAGCTTGACTCACTGGCGAAACAACCTCTCTATTTCCAAGTTTAGTTTTTGTTTGGCCTTCAAATTGTGGCTCAGAAACTTTAACCGAAATAATAGCGGTTAATCCTTCACGGAAATCATCACCTGATATTTCAAACTTTAATTTATCTAACATTCCAGAAGAATCTGCATATTTTTTCAGAGATCGAGTAAGACCCGTTCTAAAACCTTGTAAATGCGTTCCTCCTTCGTGTGTATTAATATTATTTACATAAGAAAAAATATTCTCTGTGTAACTAGTGTTATAAATCAATGCAACCTCAACTGGAATTTCTCCTTTATCATGATCCATAGATATGACATGAGAAATAATAGGCTCTCTATTACCATCTAAATAACGGATATATTCTTTTAAACCTTCTTCAGAATGAAAAACTTCACTTACAAAATTTCCATCTTTATCAACTTCTCTTTTATCTGTAAAAGTAATTGTGATTCCTTTGTTTAAGAAAGAAAGTTCACGCATTCTAGCGGATAATGTATCGTAAGAAAACTCAATTGTTTGAGTAAAAATAGTACTATCTGGATAGAAAGTAACTATAGTTCCTCTTTTAGTAGTTTCCCCTATTTGCTTAACAGGATAAAGTGCTTTTCCTCTTTCATATTCTTGCTCGTATACTTTCCCATCTCTATGCACTGTAGCTGTTAAGTGCTCAGACAAAGCATTAACAACAGAAACCCCTACTCCGTGAAGTCCTCCAGATACTTTATAGGAATCTTTATCGAATTTACCTCCTGCACCGATTTTAGTCATTACAACCTCTAGCGCAGAAACACCTTCTTTTTTGTGCATATCTACAGGAATTCCACGACCGTTATCTTCTACAGATACAGATCCATCCTCGTTAATAGATACTCCAATTGTATCACAATGACCTCCCATTGCCTCATCGATAGAGTTATCTACAACCTCATATACTAAGTGATGTAAACCTCTTACACCAATATCTCCAATATACATAGATGGACGCATTCTAACATGCTCCATTCCTTCTAATGCCTGAATACTATCTGCTGAATAATTGTTCTTTTTGATTTCTTCGCTCATATATTTTTATTCTAAAATGTATTTTTTGTATAACACGCAAATATATTAATTCACGAAGGAATACAAAGTCCTTTTAAGTATTTTATACTGCAAGTTATTAACATTATCGTTTGATAAATAGTAATAATTGATTACTGGAAATTTGATTTTAATATTAATATCCTTCGGTTGGAATTTCGATTAAATATTTCTTTTTAGTAGGATTAGATAATTTTTTATCCCGTAGCCACGGATTGTGAATTTTTAAGATCTTATAATTTATTCCTTGCTTTTTAGCAAAAATAGCTAAATCGGTTATAGAGCTATCCACCTCAATAATTTTAGAAGGAATGTTTTGATACTTTTCTGTATTTGAAACTTCGAATCCATACAGATCAGGATGTTGCATAATTTCTTTAAGCGCAAGGATTCTAAAAACGTATCTTGACGTTTCATCTGTTAGTAATAAATCGTAATAATCGGAAACTTGCTGTTCGGAAATTTTGGTATTTACTCCATTCATTCCTCCGTTATAAGAGGCTGCCGCTAAAGTCCAATTTCCAAATTTTTGTTTAGCTGCAACTAAATATTTGCAAGCTGCTTCCGTTGATTTTTGCAAATGGTAACGCTCATCTACTCCATCATTAACCTCCATTCCTTTTTCTTTTGCGGTCTCGGGCATAAATTGCCAAACCCCTTTAGCACCAGAAGACGATACAGCATTTGTTAAAGCACTTTCAATTACTGCTAAATATTTAAAATCATCAGGCACACCATATTGCTTTAAAATGGGTTCTATAATAGGAAACACACGATTTGCTCTTTTAATTATTAAAATAGTTGACGAATGAAGATTAGCATTAACTAATAATTCACGATCAAATCGTTCGCGAACATCGGATATTTGAAGGGGTGTTTTTTCTCCTGCAAAATCAACCGACTGCGGGAAGTATTGGGAAGTGCCTTCATGTAATAATTTTTTTTTATCATCCCCTGAAAGTGCAAAAATAAACAAACAACTAGTAAAAACTAATACTACTAAGACTCCTAAAACCTGTATCTTTTTCATTTTCTTTATTCTTTTTTTAATATACAAAACTACAACAATCGCGCCTAAAATCTAACTTATAAATCTATATTCAATAAAAAAAATCAACACTAAATACACGAATTTCAAAAAATGCACTAAGTTTTAAAATAAGTGGAACAATTTTTATGGAGGTAGAAATAAAATAACTCAAATTAGTGTGTATTTGTTTTAGAAAACAAAACTATCTATTCTAATATTATTTTAGGTAAATTTTGATTAAACCATCGAAAACGATTCAATATCATTAAATGAGTACCACCTTTAACATGGATGAAAGATTTTATGTTTTTAGCAGGAAAAACCTCATCGTTATCCCCATGGATATGAATAACCGAGGGATCAATTTTAACTCTTTCCCAACATATAACTTGTTCTATAGCCCAATCCAAATACTCTTTGTTACGCAAGTGTAAAAACTTCTCATATAATTTTACGCGTTGTTTCATTACATCGCCAAAAGCATATTTTACTAATTTTTCTACGTCTTGCAATAAACTAGTAGGCAACAATTTGTATGCCTTTGTATTTTTAGCAAACTTCATCCTATTAGGTAATTCTTTATTAGTTTTTACACTAGAAACAATAATTAATTTTCTCAAATTTAAGAACTGGGACATCTCTTGAACTAAAATCCCTCCAAAGGAAACTCCAAGTAATACAGCATTATCATGCAAAACATTATTGGACATTCGTTTGGCATAATTAGTAAGTGTTTCTTGATTTTCAGGCTGAAACCATTCTAAGAGATGAACTTCGAAAATGTCTTTTGGCAAATTAATTCTTTCAAAAATTGAAGAACTCGCAGCCAAACCAGGCATAAAATAAACGTGTATCTTGCTCATATTTTAACGTAATTGAATGCTATTATCCATAAATTATTCCGAAATTTGCATAAAATTAATTTATTTATATTAAATTAATATATGAACCCCGAGATAATTTTAGAAAAAATGGAAATTAAAGACAATACCTTCGCTAGACAATTTGAGACTTTGGTGGATGGAAAGTTAGTTTCCCTTGAATATTCCTTTCAAGAAAAGAAAATTTTTCTTACCCGAATAAACGTTCCCGATGGTTTTATTAATGAAGAATTCATTAATGATTTATTAAAAAACATAATGGAAATTGCTTACGAACGCAAACTAAAAGTAGTTCCTATTCTCCCTAAAATCGCTTTATTTTTTAGAAAAAATAGCACTTATCGAGATTTATTACCTCCAGGCATTAAAATATAATTTTATTATTAATCCAAAAATAGTATTAACCAAATTCTAATTATTATTTGCTATTAAAATTTGGATTTTTTATTTTGGAAAATAGTATTTTACTAAATGAAAGTTGAAGAATTAAACACTACTGTTCTTAGTTTTTTCGAAAATATCGAAAAATACTATGGCTGTAAAACCGAAATTACGGAAGGTTTATTTTCTGAATTAAATAATTTAGATGCAAATCTAACCACCTGGAATCTATCTAAATTTGAATTAATTCGTTCCGCATATAGAAAAAATGGAGGGAGATTTATGCTGGAGGGAGATAGCATGTATTACGAAATTTCTGGAGAAAAAATAATAGATTTTAAGCAGCCAGGCAGGCATAAATTTGAATTTATAGAACAATACAGCGAAACAGTTTTTAGAATTACTAAAATTATATTTCATAATAAATATTAATTAAAACACAATACTTGGTAGGGTGTTTTGTATTTAGGTTGTCTTAACTAAGAACATTAAATTTATTTATTATGAAAAACATTAAATTATTAGTATTATTAGTAACGTTATCGTCTGTTACTTTTTTTTCCTGCTCAGACAACAAATCTGTAGATAAGGAAGTTGTGGCACCTACAAAAAGTATTTCGCTAAGAACACAACTTAGCAAGATGAAAATTAACCATAACATTCCTGGTAAAAGTGGAACGGACGCATATACATTTTTATTTCCAGTTACACTTTCTTATTCTAACGGAACTACAGTTACCGTTGCATCTAATGAAGCCTTATTAACTTTATTAGCAAATGAAACACAAACACTTTATTTAGATGGTATTGCTTTTCCATTTCAAGTAGTTATTGCAAGTGATAATAGCACTACTACGGTAACTAATGAAGATGGATATGAAACGGTTTTAGAAAATAACAACATTCCTACAATTAATGACATAGCAACATTATCTACGTGTTTTAATTTTGTATATCCTATATCAGTAATTGATACAAACAATCAACCAGTGACTTTAAATAATGACACTGAACTTGCTACTTATGCAAGCACACACAATCCTATTAATTTTGTTTATCCATTTGCAGTAGTGGCAACAAACAGTCAAGGTACTATGATTTTACAAGTTAATAATTTGTATGAATTCTTAGCATTAAACATCTGTAACTAATTTAGGACCTCTAAGTTAATATTAAATTACCACATATTTAACCGTTTAAATATGTGGTAATTATTTAAAGAAAAACATGAAAATAGTTAATTTAATTCCATTTCCACCATTATGTTCGGATGCTATTTTTAGCTCGGTATACGAGTCTTATTTTAAATTATTAAGGAATTTCTTAATATACAGATACCGAAACACTGAATTTGCAGATGATGTAGCTCAAAACGCATTTGTAATTTTATGGGAAAATTGTAAATCTTTAAAAACAGAACAGGCAAAAAGTTTTTTATATACTACGGCAATAAGACTTTCTTTAAATCAAATAAAACATAATAAAATAGTTTCAAATTTTGAGATTATTTCCAATCCTAAATCCATCAATACCGAATCCCCCGAATTTTTGCTAGAAGAAAATGAATTAAAACTATTGCTAGAAAAAGCAATAACTGATTTACCCGAAAAACAAAGAACTGTTTTTTTAATGAATAGATTTGAAAATCAATCTTATACCGAAATCGCAACTTTACTAGATCTATCTGTAAAAGCAGTTGAAAAAAGAATGCACCTAGCATTATTATCTTTAAGAAAAATAGTGCAAAATGTTTAAAAGATATAAATCCTATTAAACAACCCCTAATATGAAAAATAAAAATGACCTATATCTATCGGATTGGTTAGCAAATAAAATTACAGATGAAGATTTGAAAAAAATTGTTTCGGAAGCTGACTTTATTGCTTACAAAAAATTAAGAAGCATGCTTGAACAATATGAAGTTAAAAGTCCAAATATGGAACAAAATTTCAAATCAATTCATGAAAAAATAAATCTGAGAAAAAATAAAATAGAAGATAAAAAGCCAATTTCTATTTGGCCCTTTGTAGCTATTGCAGCAAGTTTATTATTATTTTTTGGAACTTTTCAACTTATTTATAATTCAAATACAATTTTATGCGAGTCTGGAAAAACAAAAATAATTGTATTAAGCGACAATTCACAAGTAACATTAAACACAAAATCTAAAATATCCTATCCTAATCTTTTTAAATATAATAGAACACTAAATTTAGAGGGTGAAGCATTTTTTGAAGTAGAAAAAGGAAGCACATTTACTGTAAAAACACCACTTGGATCTATTAAAGTATTGGGAACTAAGTTCAACGTAAATTCTACAAAAAACTACTTTGAAGTTATTTGCTATAAAGGTAGTGTTAGAGTAGAACACGAAGGAATAATAACCATTTTAAAAGCAAATGATGCCGTTCGTTTTTATGAAAAAAAACAGGAAAACTGGAAAAATACCACTATCACTTCACCAATGTGGATAAATGGGGAATCCAATTTTAAAAAAACTCCAATTAAATATGTATTTGAAAACTTTGAAAGACAATATAATGTAACGATTAAATATCCAAAAGAAATGGATAGAATAAAATTCACAGGGAGTTTTACCAATAATAACATTGAAACTGCTTTAAAGTCAATTTGTATTCCGTTAAATTTAAAATTCAATAACAATAATAAGGGGGTAATACTAATATATTAATGAGAATCCCAATTATACTAAGTATATTTTGTTTATTTTTTCAAACTTCATGGTCACAAAGAACCGAAAAAATCCAATTCAGTTTTAACTCATCGGAGGTTGAAAAAGTAATTCATGAAATTGAACAAAAATTCAATGTCAGATATTCATATATTGATAGTATTTTAATTGATAAAAAAATAACGATTCAAAAAAATCGATTTTCTCTACAAGAAATTAATCTTACTATAGAAAACCAAACCGGACTAAAAATAATTAATATTGATAATCATTATTATTCAATTAGTGAGCAAGAAAATATTACACAAGTACACAAACTTGAAGACGTATTAATTGAAGGTTTTTTATCAACAGGAATAAATAAAGTAGATCAAAAGCTAACAATTAAACCAGATAAAATAGAGTCCTTACCTGGTGTTACTGATGTTGATTTATTGTTATCACTTCAACAATTACCCGGAGTAAAAAGCCCAAATGAAACCGCAACGGGATTGCATATAAGAGGCGGAACTCCAGACCAAAATCAAATTACATGGAACGGAATTAGACTATACCACTCTGGGCATTTGTTCGGCATGATTTCGGGTATAAATCCCAATATAGAACAAACTGTAACTTACATTAATAAAGCTGCAAGTGCTAAATATGGTGAAAAAATATCAAGTATTATTGCCATTCAAACAACGGATAGTTTTTCTGAAAAAGAAAAATTGAATATTGGAATTAATGCTTTAAATGCCGACTTAAACTTTCAAACTCCTATAATTAAAAAAAAATTAGGCATTCAATTCTCTGCGCGAAAATCATTTACAGAATGGTTACAATCTCCAACATTTAATCAGTTAGCGGAAAAGGTTTTTCAAAACACTAATTTAAATCAATTTGACACTAATAATCAATTTAGTTTTCAAGATTTCTGTTCCAAATTAATATACAAACCAAACAATAAAGCTCAAATTTCTTTATCAAGTATATACATAGATAATCATTTAAACTTCACTACTCAAAATCAAGATTTAACAATTAATAACCAATTAATGGCTATTTCCAACTATGGTTATAGTTTAAATTGGTCGCAATATTACAGTCCAAAGTTTAGCCAAAAAATAGTGGTTTTCTATTCAATTTATGATTTTGATTATGAAAAAAAACTTGAATATCCTTTAAGTAAATTTGAAGCCTTTAAGAAACTTAATAGAATTATAGATTCTGGAATAGAATTAAATTTCTCATCTACTTTCCAAAAAAACCTGAATTTAGAGTATGGTTATCAAATTTTAGGGAATGATGCCTCGCATCTTTTCAACAACTACAATCAAGAATTTGGAATTGATTTAAGCAGTAAACACATTTACAATATAAGCCATGTTGGCTATTTTGACTTTAAATATAAACCAGAGACATGGACTATTAATATTGGTTTGCGCTATGTAAAATTCAACAACCTAAAAGCTCAAAGTATTGAACCTCGAAGTTATATTCAGAAAAAAATAAGCAATTTTTTTTTCTTGCATTTTTCTTATGAAAAAAGAAGTCAAATATTAAGTCAAATAAAGGAAAACTTTGCTAATGATTTAAGTCTTGAAAACTATGTGTGGGTACTTTCAAGCAATGATGGATACCCTATAATTAAATCTAGTCAAACTACTACAGGCATCATTTTTAAAACAAAAAAATGGTTGCTTGATATTGATACCTATTACAAAAATATCAATGGAATAAGCTCTTATACTTTTGGATTTCAAAATCAAAATGAATCTAAAATAGTTCCTGGTATTGGTTTTACAAAAGGAATTGATGTTTTATTGCAAATGGCAACTCCATCAACCAGAATTTGGTCAACCTATACCTATCAAGATTCAAAAAACAAATTTGAGAACATAAATGAAGATAATTATTTTCAAACTAACACTAATATTAAACATGCATTTAGTTTGTCAATAAATCAAAAATGGAGTAACTTTAGTATTGCTGCAGGTTGGTTTATTTATTCCGGAAAACCATATGGATTGTTAAGCGACACTGATAAAATAGCTTCTTATAATTCTGAAAATTTATCAAGTTATAATCATTTAGATATTTCTTGTGCATATCAATTTTTAAATACTAAAGAAAGTAAAATAAAAGTAGGATTTTCTTTATACAACGCTTTCAACAACCACAAAATAATTAGCAAAGAATTTCAAAGAAGGTATAGTACACAAGATGATTTTATCAATCCTAAATATACAGTTCAGAATTATTATTCACTAGGTCTAACTCCTAATATTTTTATAAGGGTACTATTCTAATTATTTACTTTTTCCAAAAAATCCATTCGAACACTACCATCTTCATCAATTCGAGTAAGGTTTATTTTATGCAATGTATTTACTAATTCTGGATTCCAAGGGGTTTTTACTTTTACGTAATTTTCTGTAAATCCATGAATATAACCTTCTTTATTTTCGCTTTCAAATAAAACAGTTCTATTGCTTCCTATTTGACTTTCATAAAAAGCACGACGTTTTTTAACCGATAAACCTCTTAGCATTTTGCTCATTTTAGATCGTACATTCATAGGAACCACCCCATCCATTGCAGCTGCCTCAGTATTATCCCTTTCAGAATAGGTAAAAACATGCAAATAGGAAATATCCATTTCATTCAAAAAATTATAAGTTTCAAGAAAATTTTCGTCAGTTTCACCAGGAAAGCCAACAATAACATCTACGCCAATACAAGCATGAGGCATTACTTCCCTAATTTTAGCAACCCTCTCGGTATAAACTTCTCTCAAATAACGACGTTTCATTTTCTTCAATATCTCATTGCTGCCAGATTGTAACGGAATATGAAAATGTGGCACAAAAGTGCGACTTTGGGATACAAATTCTATAGTTTCATTTTTCAACAGGTTAGGTTCAATAGATGAAATTCGTAGACGCTCAATTCCTTCTACTTCATCTAATGCTTGAACGAGATCTAGAAAAGTATGTTCGTGTTTTTTATTTCCGAATTCTCCTTTACCATAATCCCCAATATTCACTCCCGTAAGTACAATCTCTTTGATGTTTTGTTTTGAAATTTCATAGGCGTTTTTCAAAACATTTTCTAAAGCATCACTTCTAGAAATTCCGCGTGCTAAAGGAATCGTGCAATAGGTGCATTTATAATCACAACCATCTTGCACTTTTAGGAAAGCCCGAGTTCTATCGCCTATAGAATAACTTCCAACATAAAAATCGGCTTCTTCAATTTCACAAGAATGTACTTCCCCCCTATCATTTTTAGTAAGATCGTTTATATAATCAGTGATTTTAAATTTTTCGGTAGCACCTAAAACTAAATCAACACCATCAACAGATGCTAATTCTTCAGGTTTTAATTGGGCATAGCAACCAACGGCAGCAATAAATGCTTTATCGTTGAGTTTCATAGCTTTTTTTACTATTTGCTTGAATTGTTTATCTGCATTTTCTGTAACAGAGCAGGTATTGATGACATACATATCTGCTACTTCTTCAAAGTCAACGCGATCAAATCCTTCTTCTTGAATATTTCTAGCGATAGTAGAAGTTTCAGAGAAGTTGAGTTTGCATCCTAAAGTGTAGAATGCTACTTTTTTTTTGTTTTCCATAAATAAACTCAATTAATGAAATCGTTGTCAAAAAATTGAGTTTGCAAATTTAAGTAAATTTTTAAAATAAAAACTGCCTGGCAGTGAACTATAAAAAATTACTCTTTTCTATATTTTTTAGTTTCTTCAAAAACGTGTTCTAAAATCATAGCATCTTCATCTGTAAATTCCACATTACGACGCGCCATTACAATTTTAGCAGTTTGAAATGCTTTGCTAGTTAAATAAGTTGAAAATCCAGAAGCTCCTCCCCAAGAATAACTTGGCACAAAATTTCGAGGAAAACCAGCACCAAAAATGTTTGCACTTACTCCAACTACAGTACCGGTATTGAACATAGTATTGATACCACATTTGCTGTGGTCGCCCATCATTAATCCGCAGAATTGCAAGCCTGTTTTAGCAAAGTTTTCTGTTTCATAACTCCACAATTTTACTGCTTCATAGTTGTTTTTCAAATTCGAATTATTGCTATCGGCTCCAATATTACACCATTCGCCAAGAACAGAATTTCCTAAAAATCCATCATGACCTTTATTAGAATATCCAAAAAGAACAGAATTATTAACTTCTCCTCCAATAACCGAATGTGGTCCAACGGTAGTGGCGCCATAAACTTTAGTTGCTAATTTAACTCTACCAGATTCACACAAAGCAAAAGGTCCGCGAATTACAGATCCTTCCATTATTTCAGAATTTTTACCAATATAAATAGGACCTGTAGATGCATTTAAAGTTACAAATTCAAGTTTAGCCCCTTCTTCAATAAAAATATTTTCGGGTGCAATTACATTAATTGATTTTGGGATGGGTTGTGAAGTTCTTTCGTGTGTAATCAATTCAAAATCTTCTCGTAAAGCGGCATCATTTTTTGCAAAGATATCCCAAGTGTGCTCTATTGTAAGACAATCCTCTATAAATTCAATAATTTCATAAGTGTCGAAATCTACTTCTTCTTGGGAATCATTGGTATAAAAAGCAATTACAGAATCTCCCTTAAAAATAGCTTGATTATTTTGCAAATTAGCCACTTTCTCAACAAGAGATTTATTTGGTAAAAATGAAGCATTAATCAAAACATTATTTTCAAGCTCCACCATTGGATATTTTCCAGATAGGTATTCTTCTGTCAAAGTGGTTGTAGTGTAACCTAAATACAGTTGCCATTTTTCACGAATGGTTAATATTCCAATTCTAATTTCAGCCACAGGTCGAGTAAAAGTAAATGGCAAAAGCGCCTCACGCACTGTTCCGTCAAAAAGTATGTAGTTCATTTCAGAAGATTAATTGTTTAGGAGTTAATAAATACTATAAAAACCCTGTTCAAATGTACAAAGTTTTAGTAAATAAAAAAACCTTCCAAAAAATTGGAAGGTCTTAATAAAATTTGAACATGTCTTGTCCTGAAATAGCGATACATAAAAAGTATCCTTATGGAAAAACATGAAGAAAGTCGCTATATAAAGCGCACACAAAAAGATTATACCATGTCTTTTAAATTGCAAATTGTTCAAGAAATCGAGCAAGGAAGAAT
>CAILWV010000057.1 GCA_903838055.1 uncultured Bacteroidota bacterium
ATGATCTCTAAAAGACCAAGGTTAGAAAAATTTTCTTTTCCATCAATTCTATAAAGATCGATATGATAAAAATTATTGTTTTTGAGTAAATAACTTCTCATAATAATAAATGTTGGAGAAATAATTCTTTTTTTAAGATAATATCAAATAATATCCAATTTTTGATTTAATTAAAGATTGTTTAATAAAATTATTAGTTAAATGTCGAATAATTATTAAATTTATAGTAAAATTCAGGATAAGTATTTTAACTACATGATTATTAGATTGTAATAAGCGTAATTAAAACACGTATTTGTTATAAAGCTTTATAACAAATACGTGTTTAACAGTCATCTATAGGAAAACGAAATGAGCAAATTAAAGGAAATATTTCACCTTAATTTGCCCAATAACAACCATCAATTTAATCTACTTTATAAACTTTACAAGCTCAGACTTTTTAGCTTCATAGTCTTCTTTTGAAATCAAACCCAAGTCTAATTTGTCTTTTGCTTTTTTAAGTTCACCCAAAGCTTCATCACTTGTCATTCCAAAAGATTTTATTTCACCATTCAAAATTGCATTTTCAAAATCTACATTGTAATTTCCCATGCCAGTTGAGCTTTTTGCTTTTAACCAAATTGTGAACCCAGCTCTTCTTGTTCCTGAAATTCTAAACTTCATAATTTCAGCTTTTTGACCACTTACACCAATTGATAGTGGAACCAAAGGTGTCATAAGCCCATCACCAGAAGAAAGAAATGCAAAAGTTTTATTGCTTGAAGGAACTCCAATAGTTATCTTATCTCCAATTTTATAAACGGAACCGTCTTTGGCAACATATTCTGTAATGTCTCCATTGTATGATGGTCGCTCTTTAGCAGAAGTTATTTCATCATAAGATGCCTTTACAGTTTCTTGACCAAAACCTACCAAACCAAACAATAACACTGTACTTAATAATAATTTTTTCATAATAGTTATTTTAAATTTTCAACAAATTACTTCTAGTATTTTGACAACTAAGGTCAATCATTTGTTTATGTTATTTAAATTGACCTAATTTGTCGATATATTTTCATTTTATGCTGAATCAACACAAAATACTTAGAGTTTTACAGCTCATTTCTTTGCTCAAAAAAGAGCCATCTAAATCAATTAAATTTCTTGCTGGGATATTGGAAAGTACTGACAGAACCGTCTATCGCTATTTGGATTTAGTAAAAGAATTGGGATTTGATTTACAACGAGATTCCCATAATCGATTTTTTATTGGAAGTGAAAAAGAGAATGAAACTATTGATTTTACCAATGAAGAAGCATCACTGTTGCGAGAACTGTTACTAAGTAGCGGAACAAAAAGCAATCTGAAGGATGCAATATTGAGAAAAATATACTTAAAATCTGAAATTGTTATTCAGGGCAATCATTTGCTTAATGCCCACTTAGGAAAAATAGTTTCTGTTTTAAGCAAAGCCATAGGTGAGCGTAAACAAGTAGTATTGAAGAAGTATCAATCTGCTAATTCCAATACTATTACAGACCGTTTGGTGGAACCAATTAGCTTTACCGATAACTACGCTTCGTTGTGTGCTTTTGAGGTGGAAACATCAAAAAACAAGTACTTTAATATAGAACGCATCAACGAAGTTGAAGTATTGCAAAAACAAAATGAATTTGAAGACCAACACCAATTAGATGCTCCCGATGCTTTTGGTTTTACAGCTTTGAATGGATTGCCTTTTGATATAGATATAAGACTTAATTTAAGAGCTTTTGTGCTACTAAAACAAGAATATCCAATGGTTGTTCCTTTTACAAAACAAGAGCCTAAAACCAATAATTACAGATTAAAAATGAGTATTAATAATCCTAAACCAGTAATTCGGTTTGTTCTTGGATTACTAGACGATGTTGAGATTATAGGCTCTATCGAATTTAAAGACTATTTAAAGAATTATGTCTTTACAACTTTAGAAAATAACAAAAGTGATTTTGAAAATTAATTAACCAATAGCAAAAATATTCCTAGAGGAATAGCAATTAAAACTAATAAAGTAAGCATACATCCACTGCCAACAGTAGTTTTATTGTAAACCTTATTGTAAACAAATTTTTTCGGATTGGTTATCCAGCCATAGCCACGAGGTGCTTTTAGACCTAATTCATTTTGGACTATTCTTTTTACAGAAGTTCGTGCCGCTATTCTTTTGGTAATTGAAGGTATTCTTAATCCGAATTTCATAATTGGTGTTTTATTACAACTTACCTCTAATTAATTATTAATTCTTTTATAATAGTGATATATGCATTTTGGTAATGAAAATGTTGTAGTTTCTTTGTCTAAACGGTCAATTTCAGGATTTTCTCTGTAATTAAAAAAAAGTAATCCGTCTTCATCTTTATGTATAATTAGGGAATATCTATTTAAAATTTCTAAAACTTCTTTTGAAGAATTATGAAATTTATATTCTTCTATTTTTTCTAATAAATCATTATATTTCACATTTGAGTTATCAGCCAAATAAAGAAGAATATTTTCAAAAATAAAAGACTTTTCAGTTTCGTTAAAATATAAACTTAATTCGCTTTTTATTTCTAAAATATTAATTTGAATATATTTTGCTAAAATTAATTTTACTGTCTTCTTGTCAATTGGAAAAGTATAGTTATTATTTCCAATAATTGATAAAAATGTTATAAAATCTCTGGGTCTATAAAAAGTAAAATCTGCTATATATTTAAATGACGATTTGTATGGAGTAATATTTGGATTGTAGTTTTCTCTTTCAAACAGAGAATACCATGGGTCTTTTATATCAAATTTTATATTTTTTTTAATGAAATTAAGTTCTAATCGTTTGTTTACAAGTTTTTTTAAGGGTAATTTATTTTCATTTTCTTTATACAACTCATTATTGTACCAATTAATGTATATTTCATAACTTGAAAATAATTTTGCGGAGTCGGCATATTTAGCTACAATATTTTGTCTAATATCATCTCTTAAAAACATTAAAATTTTGGCATTATTGTTTTTAAAAATATCATTATTATATTTTTTTGACAATCTAATTAATTCTATTATTTTATCATTATCACTTTCATTTTGTATAGAATAATTTATATCTAAATCATCAAATAAAATCCAAAATTCCGAAGTTTTATTAACGTCATAGTTTAAAATAATTTCAACTATTTCTCTTAATGGTGGTATTAGTTTGTAAAAAGGGGCTTTTGATGTTTTAACGTCAAAATATTTTTTTAGTACTCCCCCAAAAACCTGACTCAAAACATTAAAATTAACTTCACCTCCATTTTGTAATGAAACACTATCAATTTGATATTTGTCAATATTGACTATTCCAGAATTTCTATCTATAAAGTCCTTTAATTTTCCATATTCCTTTGTGTAAATTCCTCCACCATTTTTAATAATCAATTTAACTAGATTTACTAATATCAGCCATTCAAGAATAACGTACTCTTTTTTGCTTTTCAATTCATCTTGCTGAATAATTCTTTCAAGTTCAAAATCACTAATTCTAATCAGAGCTGCATCCGAATTATTTGAAACATCTGAAGTGTCTTTAATAAATTTAGCAATTGCAGATTTACCTACCCCTTTCCTGCCTGTAAATAAAAACTTTCCAATTTCCATTTCACCAAGAACTTCAAGATAATCTTTAAAATAATTTGGCAGACTTAAATCTCCATTATTTTCTGCTTCTGCTTCTGTTGCTCCAAAATAAAATCCTTTAGTACTTCCATTAGAAAAAACCTTATCCTTTAAATTGTCTAAAATCCCCATTTGTATATTTAATTTATTATTAAGGTATTTTTATCGCTAAATCTTCTCCCTGCAACGCTTCTCTCAAAACCTGTTGCAACAACATTTCATTATATCCTTGGCTTTCTTTTATGCTTTGCTCTAAACCATCGCAAAACGACATTAACTCCTCCAACTTGGCTACAATTTGCTCTTGCTCGTGAAGTGGTGGAAGTGGCACTTTGAATCTTTTTATTTTGTTTATTCCTAAATCAGGAATACTATTATTTGTGGTATTTAATGTTGCTTGCTTTAAAGTAAAACCACTATCAAGAAGGAAATTTATATATTTTAAATTAGGATTTAAAGTTCGAATAGTACAACAGGAATATGAAGCAAGATATTTTTCTTTTGTTTTAACTATTCTTGATTTTCCTAAATTAGCACCCCGTCTGGAATAAATTATATCATTTTTTTGCGGTTTAAAATTCCTTGTAAAGTATTCATAATCTTCTTCAGAAATATACTTTACATCATTTAAATAATTAATCGTACCATCATCCAATAAATCTTTAGCTGATAAAAACATAACACCCCCATTTGAAACAGCTTTAGGCATTTGATGTTCCATATCAAATATCGTTTCAGATATATCATCAAAATTACACCAAACCCAATGCTCTGGAATTTCAAAAGGAATTTCATCTTCTGTAATAGTAGGTAACCCTTTTTCTTTTTTTAGTTTTTTCTCAGCAATTAATTGGGCTTTCTCTGCTTTTATTTTTTCTAACAGTTGTTTTCCTGTTTCTTTGGTATTAGTGCTTTTTACTAATTTCCCTTGCAACGCTTCACGCAAAAAAGCCTGACGCAATTGCTTGATTAGAATGAGTTGCTGAGTAAGTTCAATTTTCAATTCAATTTTGGACTCTCGCAAATTTACAAATTGAACTTTAGTTACAATTTGTTTATCAATATCAAAATAGGGTAATTTATAATTACCAAATGCTTTCATGCCGATTGCCTCTTTTGAAGTTCCAGCTTTGGTGCTATTAACAATATCATTTTTAAATTCATTAAAAATCATGTGATAAAACTTCAAATCTATTGGAAGTTTTATAGGGTCTTTCGCAGTAATAATAAAACACAAGTCACTTGATATAAATTTACCATTAACATGATGTGTTCTTCCTAATGAACCCGAAGCAGCTGCTGCAAATACTAATGCTTCACAGTCATGCGTATATTCGTTATGTGTTTTCCATTCAGAAGATGCAGTAATAAAGTCAAATTGACCTTCGGTACATTTTGAACTTTGTAATATTCCTTTTTCAAAGTGGAATAAATCATCAATCCTCATTAAACTCATTTCACAGCATTTTTTAATTGTTCTAATAAACTATTGCTTTTATCAAAAGAGTTATGCAATAAATCCATCAATTCTATACTATTGTATTCATGTGTTTCATCTTGTTTGGTTGGATTTTTAAAGTCCAAATCATAATTACGGTCTATGATGGTTTGGATTGGTACTTTCCATGCAATATCACTTTCCTTTCGGTCTGTCCACCATGTTTTTATAGGGTCAAACTCTTTAGCTTGTATTGGTTTGGTTTTGTTGTAAGCCTTTTGCCCTTCAGGTAATTTGTGTTCGTAATACCAAATTTCTTTGGTAGGTGTTCCTTTGGTAAAAAACAATAAATTAGTCGCTACCGTTGCATACGGTTGAAAAACAGAGTTAGGTAATCGTATAATCGTGTGAAGGTTGCAATCTTCCAACAGTTTTTGTCGTACCCGTTGTTTTACACCATCACCAGTAAGCGAACCATCAGGCAATACAATTCCTGCACGACCTCCTTGTTTTAATAAATGTATCATTAAAATCAGGAACAAATCGGCACTTTCTTTAGTTCTAAAGTTTTGTGGGAAGTTGTTTTCGTTATTGTTGGCTACAATCCCTCCAAATGGTGGGTTGGCTAAAATAGCATTAACACGGTGTTTCTCTGTAAAGTTGCTCAAAGGTTGGTCTAAGGCATCACCAAAACGAATGTTAGGCACTTCCATATCGTGCAAAATCAAGTTGGTTGTTGCTAACAAATATGGTAACGGTTTGTATTCCCAACCTATAATGTTTTCTCCAATACTTTTGCTTTCTTCAACACTATTGGCTTGCAATTTTAAATGTTCAATGGCACAAGTCAAATAACCTCCTGTTCCACACGCAGGGTCTAATATTTTTTCACCCAATTGTGGGTTAATCATTTCGGTAATAAACGAAGTAATGGCACGTGGTGTATAAAACTCTCCACTTTTACCAGCACTTTGTAAACCTTTTAAAATGCTTTCGTACAGTTCGCCAAAAGCATGACGGTCTTTGGCAACGTTAAAGTCCATTTCGTTCAGCTTGTTCAACACTTTACGAATGTTGATACCACTTTTCATGTAGTTGTTGTTGCCTTCAAAAACTTCACGTACAATTAATGCTCTGCGATTGCCAGTGCTTACATCAATGTTACGCAAAGCAGGAAACAATTGTCGGTCTAAAAATTCTAATAATTCATCACCTGTCATTCCTTCATCATCGCCAGCCCAATTGCCTTTGGCTTTAACCCAATGAAACAAATCAGGAATTGGCGAAGTGTAATTATCATCTAGTAATTCTAGTTCTTTGTCTTTATCAGAGAATATCTTTAAGAAAAGCATCCAACCGAGTTGTTCAATGCGTTGGGCATCACCGTTAAGACCTGTGTCTTGCCACATGATGGTTTGTATGCTTTTAAGTATAGAGGAAATGTTGGACATTATTATGTTGTTAAGTTGTCAAAATTTAAAAAATGTTGAAATGATTTATTAGCAATCATTTCTTCTTGAGGATATATATAATCTTTATTTATTGGAAATCTTTTTCCTTTGGTCAATTTTAGTTTGATGTATTCATATAAAGATTTGTGTATATTCAAACATATAATTTTTGGTAAGTAATAAGGACTTTCTTCAACCATTTTAGTTTCCCCCTTAAAAAAAAATTCTAAAGGTCTATTTTTACTCGAATTAAAAATAAAAAGTCCTTTCTGGTTAATAATATTTAAATTTTGTTGGTTCCAAACTAAATTGAAAGAGGGTCTGTTACGTAAACTAAATGCAAACCCATTTCTCTTATAACCTGGAATTTGTGCGATTTTAATATCTTGTAATGTATTGTAATTGAAGTTTTGAAATTTTTCGATTTCATTGTCTGAATTAACTTTTGGAAATTTTTCTAATATTTTGTCAATTTGATTTAAACCTGATTGAACATATAGAAGATAGTTTGTAAGCTCCTTCCATTTAGTATTTATTATATAAATTGAACAATAATTATCTATATCATTATCTGAGTCAGCTAATTTTAGACCATCTGTAGCAAAAAAAAGAGCATTTTCAAAACTATAAGTCCAATCTAGTAATGGCGTAGGAGCACCATAATGTTGAAGAAAACTAAGTATCGAAATATCAAAGGCAGGTTGACCAAAAGCATTAAAAAACTTTTCTAATAACCCATTTTGCCAATTTTTTGCATTATTTATTTCTAATTTAATGAATTCATTATATGTCCTTCCTAATTTTTGAAGTTCCATATTTAACCATTTCCTTTGCGATGAGTTATATAATTTATACTTTGCGTCTGGACATCCTCTAAAGACAAGGCCTTCTTTTATTTGTTCCTTTTTATATTTTTCAATGTAAATGTCTAATTGTTCTTTTGAATCAATGTTAATTTGTTCAAAAGATTCTTCTTTATCTTTTAGAGAACTGTATATTTCTAATTTTGACATTATGCTTGTTTATATAATTCGTTTTCTAATTCTTTTACTGCATCCAAGTAATGTTGTTTATCCCCAAAATGACTTATGATTTCTATTGGAGAGCCATATTCATCAAAAGGCTTTACCCTCAACACTTCAATGCTTTCAATATTCTCAACGCCTTCATCGGCATATTTATCAAGTAAGGTTTCTAATACTTTTCGAGCTTGGTCACCATACTTGGTAAAGTAGTTGCGTTTCTTAACATTGTTTACACGCTCTTTTCTCGTTAATGGCGGTTGGTCATACGCCACATGACAAATCAAATCAAACAAATCAAGTTGTTTGTCAACGGCATCATAAAGTGCTTCAACCATCACGCCTTGTTCTTGTAATTCTTTGATGATGGCTTCTTTTTTGTCTGCATGGTTCCAAGACAATAGGAAATCTTCCAAAGATGTGTATTTTCCTTTTATTATTTCTTTGGTATGGTCTTTTAAACTTATTGTAATCGGCTTGCCATTAGAGTCAAAAAACAACTCTCTGGAAACTAAAACCGAAACATTTACACCATTGATGTATTGTTTGGGTTTTTTGATATATTCTGTTTGCGGTTCTTCAAATGTATTTCTAATTACAGGTTTTACTATAGTAATTTCAGCACCTGTTACTTCGTCAATAATTGGGGTTTCATCTTCTTCTTCCTCATCCTCAATATCAGTCAAATCAACATCTTCAGTAATAGGTTTCACTCGAAGTGGGTCTCCATCAAAAGCAGGGTCAGCAAAATTATCAGTAGCATTTCTGAAGTCTAAAATCGTAAAATACAATTTGTCAAATTCTTCATTAATTCGGGTTCCTCGACCTACAATTTGCTTAAACTTGGTCATGGAATTAATATTGGCATCCAATACAATAACCTTGCATGTTTGGGCATCAACACCTGTTGTCATTAGTTCAGAAGTGGTGGCAATAACAGGATATTTTTCTTCGGGATTGATAAAGTTATCTAGTTCTCGTTTGCCTTCATCATTATCACCCGTAATTTGCATCACATATTTGTAATTTTCAGCAACCAAATCGGCATTATGTCTTGAAATTGCATTTCGCATCCTTTCGGCATGGTCAATATCAACACAAAAAATAATAGTTTTTGCAAAACGGTCTAGTCCTTTTAGGTATTCCGTTACTTTTTGAGCAATAATATCTGTTCGTTCATCAATAACCAGCTTCCTGTCAAAATCTTTACGGTTGTAGATACGGTCTTCAATTTCAACTCCATCTTTGTCGGTTTTCCCTTGTTGTGGTCGATACCCTTCGGAATCTACATTCAAAGCCACACGAATCACTTTGTACGGTGCTAGAAACCCATCATCAATTCCTTGTTTTAGCGAATAAGTGTAAACAGGTTCTCCAAAGTATTCCGTATTGCTTGTTTCTTTGGTTTCTCTAGGAGTAGCAGTTAAACCAATATGAGTTGCGTTGTTAAAATAAGTTAGTATTTCTCTCCAAGCACTTTCTTCATTGGCACTACCACGGTGACACTCGTCAATAACAATCAAATCAAAAAAGTCAGGAGAAAATTGTTTGTAAGCATTGGCTTCTTCATCAGAGCCAGTTAAACCTTGATATAAAGCCAAGTATATTTCATAACTTTTGTCAATCATTCGGTGTTTAACTACCGTCATTTTATCTTTGAAATGTTTGAAATCACCTCTTTTGGTTTGGTCAATCAAAGCATTTCTATCGGCAAGAAAAAGGATTCTTTTTTTGGCACCACTTTTCCAAAGTCTATGAATAATTTGGAAAGCAGTATAGGTTTTTCCAGTTCCAGTTGCCATTACCAAAATGATTCGGTTTTGCCCATTTGCAATAGCTTCAACAGTTCTGTTTACAGCAATTTGTTGGTAGTATCTAGGTTTACGACCTGAACCATCCGAAAAGTATTTTTGCAAAGCTATTTTCTCTCCATTTGGAGTTACGATGCCTTTATATTGTTTGTATTTATCCCATAAAGCTTCGGGAGAAGGAAACTCTTCTATCGATAATTCCGTTTCAATTGTAGCATCCGTTACTGTTCTATCGTGAAATAGGAAACCATCACCATTGCTACTAAAAACACATGGAATATCTAAGGTTATTGCGTAACCTAGAGCTTGTTGAATACCTGCTCTAACAGAATGTTTGTTGTCTTTTGCTTCAATTACCGCAATCGGATTATCTTGATAATATAGAATGTAATCAGCCCGTTTCCGCTCCCCACGTGCTGTTAACTTACCTCTAACGTAGATTTTGCCATCAGTAAAGAAAACTTCTTCCAAAATTTGCTTATGCAAATCCCATCCTGCCTTTTGAAGTGCAGGAGTTATAAATTTTGTACAAATATCTCTTTCAGATAAACTCTTTTTATTTATCATATAATTTCAAAAATACATTATGAAATGCAAATTATTATAAAGTGCATTAGCTTATTAAATATAAAACCTTAAAAATAGGAATTTTCTTTTTAGTAACATCTTATTATTGATTCTTAGTTAAAATTTGTTTTAACAAACAAATTACTGAAATCATTTTGACAAATAAGGTCAATTAAAGCAATTTTATTAAAAATGCTTGAAGAGCATTAAAACACCTATTTTGAGTGATTAAAAAGCTTAAATATTAGCTAAAACGATGCGAGTAAGTTGAATATAATAAATTGGCTATCCATTGATTTGTAGTTAAAAATATCTCTCAAATTTTTCAAAAAATTTTTTTTTTAGAAACACAAATTAAGAAATTTATTTTGACATTTTTCCAGAACTCTAATCCAAATATTAGCCCAGAAATATACCCAGGAAAAATTGAGTGTAGCCATTTATTTGAGGGTTATACAGCTAAAAAAGGCTACCAGAGCAGGGAGGTAATTTTATAAGCAGGAAGGGATGGGTATATTGATTGTATTAATCGAACTGTCACGCAATTGTGTTTCTACATAATTACTGATTTTTAAATTTATAATTAAAAAAATGCTGCACAATTAATTTTATAAAATCAATATACTTGAATTTGGAATATTTTTTTGGATATTATATAAAATGTTGGTGGATTATATCTTCATGAGTTAAACAACAATATTTAATAGAAGCAGTAAAGTTTTTCTCATCAAAAACCTTGCTATATCCAATTTTTCTTAGTATATTTGCTTATATCGCTCTTGCGGTATAGTTAGTTACCTAATGTAATATGTTAGGTTGGTCTTATCCAAACCCCAAAAGGAGACGCACATAACAATTATATTAAAACCCTTTTTAACTTCAGATTTAACACATTTAGTTAAATCATTCATTTACAAATTATCGTTTAACGTGTATACACACTTGTGTACATAACTATTTCCGTAATTTATTTTCAGTTAGACTTTACTTTTTGGCAACTTTTATTATCGTTATGCATATTTATAATTGATATGTGGCTCAATTCATCTTGAACCTTGTATCACAAAAGTTTTAAATAGAACCATATCGGTTTAGGGGATTCCAGTAGAAGTAGCTATCTACTGGTTCTTGCTCCCCGACAGAAGCAAGAACAAACAATAACATAAAATCAAGAATACTATGAGAAATGAATCCCAAAACAATCAAATCAACACAAGAAATAATTAATCTTCTTGAATCTGATTTTAAAGACAACTTACACCTAAAAGATAAACACTTTTACTTCATTGATACCCTTATCAGACATAGAGCCGATAGAAAATCAATCTACTTATCATCCAAATTACTAAAAAAGACATTCGGAGACAGACCCTATAAAGCTATAGTTAACTATTTTGTTGACAATGGTATAGTTGAATGTACCCAAAATTATCAAGATAGTCGTTACTATTACAATAAATACAAACTCCTTAGTGGTGTTAAAAAGTTGGTTGAGTACCAACTGACATATAAACCATTAATCAAAATCATTGATTATTTTCATCAAACCAACTATAATAGTTTGTTGGATTTTGAAAAACAAGTTCTTCATAATATAGAACAACTACAATTACCATCAAATTTTGATGTTCCATCACTTTATATGAAAAAATCTAAAAATACTGGTAGATTGTTTCATACACTTACAAACATGCCTGAAAATCAACGCAAACACCTCAAACACGTTGATAACATAAGGCTAGGTGAATTAGATGGGAAAAATGCACAATTGGTGATGTTATCCGATATGTTTAATGATGACGAAGTTTTCAATGATGCTGTTTATGGTGGCGAATTTTACCAACAACTTGCTGGTGAAATGGGAATTGATATATCAATTGATAGTAAAAAGAGAGAGTTTAAACGCAAATTCTTTAACTCAATATTGTTTAACAGCAATAGAGCGGTTATTGCCAACAGTAAATATGGTGTAGCATTCAAAAAATTATACCCAATTACATTTCACCATTTGATTGACATGGATAAAAATATATCGAAAGCAAGTCAATTACAAAGTTCAGAATCTAACTTGTTTATAAATAACATCACAAGAGACCTTGTTAAAAATGGAATGTTTGCTATTCCAATACATGATGCGTTCATTATAAACATGGATGATATTGATAAGGTTCAGAAAATTATCAATGATAATTGCTATTCTATTCTTGGTAGACTTATTTCAATGTCCATCAAAGAATTTTGTCCTACCATTGATATAAATGGCACCACTTATAATTACTTATATGAAAAGGGCGAAGCAAAGGAAGAAAGAAAGGAAGAAAGAAAGAACAACACTCACACAGCTGTATATATGGTGCAATCTGATTCAATGGTAGGACAAAATAAAAAGACCGCTATCATGAATGAAAAAATTAATGTTATAACAGCAGCAATTAAAACACTCATGGAAGACAATCAAAAAATAACGGTAAGGAAAATACAAGAAGTATCTGGAGTCGCTAAATCCACCGTTGAAAAGCACTACAAGCAAATTATTTATGATTTAAATAATCAAAAGGAATTAGAAATTTAGAACTTTTATATTTAATATCTAAAGTAGATTAATAATTTATTTAACTTGAATTACATGTTGAATCCAAACATAGCATTTAATTTTGTTCAAAGGCTACAATAAAAAAACAAACAAATATTATTTATATGTAGATGGCGATAAAATAATAAAAGCAGTTAATTTTGCATTGAAGTAAATCTAAATATATGAAAATAGATGATTTGAAATATATAGCTGAAAAATTCAAAAATACTCAAAAAATGCCTGTTCTTTTTATAGGGCATGGCTCTCCTATGAATGCAATTGAAGATAATGAATTCACAAAAAATTGGAATTTAATTGGTAAATCAATACAAAGGCCTAATGCAATAGTATGTATTTCAGCACACTGGGAAACCAATGGAACTCAAATTACAGCTATGGAAAACCCCAAAACAATTCATGATTTTGGTGGTTTTCCAAAAGAATTATTTGATGTTGAATATCCCGCAAAAGGAAATCAAAAATTAGCAGAGGAAATTAAAAATACAGCTGCACCAACAGAAATTATTTTAGACTATAATTGGGGGCTAGACCATGGTGCTTGGAGTATTTTAAAACATCTTTACCCAAATGCAAACATTCCTGTAATACAACTTAGTTTGGATTATAAAAAAACGTCTAATTCTCATTATGAATTTGCAAAAAACCTCAACTTTTTAAGACATAAAGGTATTTTAGTTATTGGCAGTGGAAACTTAGTTCATAATTTGAAGATGATTAAATGGGATAAATTAAACGAATCTGAATATGGTTACGAGTGGGCAAATGAAATTAGTTTAATTTTTAAAACTAATATTATAAATGGAAACCACAAAGCTCTTATTGATTATAATAATCTTAGTAGATATTCTAATTTAGCAATTCCTACTCCTGAACATTATTTACCTCTACTTTACACTTTAGCTTTACAAGATAGAAATGATTCAATAAGTTTCTTCAACGATAAAGCTATTGGGGGTTCATTAACAATGACTTCATTACTAATAAATTAATTCACAATATGATAAAATTAGCAATATATTGCAGAACTTCAAGAGATAATGGAGAGACGCATGATTCAATTGAAACACAAACTGAAATTGGAATCAAATATGCTGAAAAAAACGGGTTACCTTATGAAGTGTACATTGATGAAGGGATTTCTGGAACTGGTGATTTTTTTAAAAGACCTTCTTTTGTGAAAATGGTTTCAGAAATTGATGATGAATTAATTTCTCATGTATGGGTATTAGATGATTCTCGATTAGAAAGAGAGCCTTCAGTGAAATTTTTCTGTCGTGAATTATTCATAAAGAAAAAAATAAACTATTATATAAACACCTCAGGAATTGTAGATTTTGATGATTTTAACCAAGAATTAATTGGAAACATTTTATCAGTTACCAATAAACACTTTGTAAAACTAACTGCGTATAAAGTAAAATTGAAATTAGAAAAAAATGTGTCTAATGGAAAAGTTCATGGTACTCCAGCTTATGGCTACACTAAAGATAAAGATAGAAATCTAATTGTAGATGAAAAACAAAGCGAAATTATCCAAACTATATTTAAAATGTCATTAGAAGGAAATGGTGCACATACTATAGCCGAATATCTAAATGAAAAGAAAATACCAACATCTTCGAAAATAAATTCCCCAAATGGTTCAATTACAATAAAAAACAAACATACTGGAGTAGAAACTAAAAAAAATAAAAGTGAAATTCTTTGGTCTTCTTCGGTTGTTGGGAGTATTCTAAAATCAACAATTTATTATGGTGAAAGGAAGTTTAAAGATAAAATTTACCCTGCTCCTTCAATAATATCTAAAGAAACTTTTGACTATGTCCAATTACAACTTAAAAAAAATAAAAATTATTCCCAAAACGGAACAACCTATAATTATCTATTAAAGGGGTTAATTACATGTGCCAAATGTGGTAAGCATTATGTTGGTAGATATAGAAAAAATAAGCCAAACAGTTTCTATATATGCTCTAGTAAAGATATTAAAAGAACTAATTGTGGAAATGAATCTATTGAGATAAAAAAAATAGAAGAGTTTGTTTGGGATAATGTAGTTGGTTCTACTGTCTTTTTACAAATATTGAGAAATGAATTCAATTTTGATGATGATAGTGAACAGATGGAAACTTCTTCACTGATAAAAGAAAAAGCAAACATTGAAAAGAAATTAATTATTATTCAACAGGAAAAAGAAAAAATGGTGCTTCTATTTCGAAAAAACCTCTTAAACGAACTTGAAGTTGAAAGAGAAATAAAAGATATAGAGAAAAAGAAAGAAACCTTTAGAAATGAAATAAATGATATTAATAATAAACTTAAATTTATTCAGAACAAAAAGGAAATTATTTCTGAATACCAAAGGTTTCAAAAACAATTACATTTTTACTCAGATGACTTAGATTTTAAATCTAAAAAATATATGACAAATTTACTTGTCAATAATATTTTAATTGATTGGAATGAAGAACATCAGTTATACGAAATAGTAGTTAATTACAATTACATCAATGATAGTATGCCAACAATAGAAGAAACAACACTAGATAAATCACCTTACATTGATTGGAACGAATTATTGAACGGGCGTAACAGACAGTCTATCGTCCAGGTTCCATGATCAAATCCCCAGTCATGGTCTAGCCCTATGTGGGTTGATTTAATTATTTTAGAAGTTTCTTTAGCCAATTCTGGGTTTCCTTTTGCGGGATATTCGACATCAAATAATGCTTGAGGGAAACCTCCAAAATCATGAATTGTCTTTGGATTTTCCATAGCAGTAATTTTAGTTTCGCTAGTAAGCCAATGTGCCGATATAACTAAAACGGCTTTAGGTTTTTGAATTTCTAAACCTAATTTTTTCCATGATCTTGAAAATTCATTGTCTTCAATTCCGTTCATAGGAGAGCCATGACCTATGAATAAAACAGGAAGTTTAGTTTCTTCTTCTTTTAGTTCTTTTGTCCAATTATAAAAAGGCTGTAGTGATGCCATAGTTGCTCCTCCAATTAGTGTTTTGATAAATTCAATACGTTTCAAAATTCAAACATTTGTATATACAAATGTAATTCAATATTTGGATAAGTAATTAATATAATAAAAAATTAACATTCTAAATAGGGAAGTAGCTATTAAAATAAATTCAATTATCTTACAACAATATCGTATTTTTCCAAAAGACCTTTTAAACCATCAACAGAAAAAACAGCTTTTTTAATTTTGTTTTTTTCGGGGTCAATAACGTAGTCATAGCTTGTTGAAAAATCTGCTTTATTTGCAATTGTATCAATAAATACAGCTCTTCTTAAATTACAATTGTCAAATAGTACTTCGGTTAAATCACTCGACATAAAATCGATTGCTATCATACTGCAATTAATAAATTGCATTTTTTTAAGTTTTAAAGCATAGAACTTGGCGTAATCCAGAAGACAATCGATAAAGTGAAATTCGAAAATCACTTGATCTGTCATGGCAAAATTAACATTTGTAAAATTACAGCGGTTAAAAAAAACACCACGCAAGGAGACATAATTAATTTTTGTGTCTTGAAAATTGCAATCAAAAAAATTGCAATCAATGAAAGTCACAGTTTGAAAAGTACAATTTCTAAAATCACAATTATAGAAATTACAATTTTCAAAATCTTTGTACTTTGTATTGCTATCATCTAGAATTTGATCTCTAAATTCTTGGTCTAAAATATAATCCGTACGCATATTGTTTTTATTAAGTCTGTAAAACTACAGAAAATTGATAAAAGCTATAGCTATCCATTGTTAATAAATTTTCAAATAAATAATTTATTATAGAACCTGCTGGAATTTGAATTTTATACATTTGAAAATAGAAATAAAGGTTATTTTATTTAGAAATTTCTGTTGTATTTATTTAATATATGAAAAAAGAAGATCTTTCATCTGTTGTTTCATCTGGTTTTTTTTATAAAAACCCAGCTCTAAAAATAAAGGAATTTTTAGCTTTTCTTACTACACGATTTGGATTGATTTTTGCATTAAATATGCAATCAACCATTCTGTATTATTGGGTGTATCATATTACAAACAATAAACTTTCATTGGGTTTTGTAGGTCTTGCCGAAGTAATCCCCGCAATTGGATGTTCATTAATTGCAGGACATTTTGTTGACCAAAGTGAAAAAAGAAAAATGGTTATTAAATGTCTTTCGGGATATTTAGTTACAGGCATTTGCTTATTTGCACTTGCGTTACCAATAACTGAAAAAAGTTTTTCGACCTCTTTAATAGTCTACTTAATTTACTTTTTTGTATTTATAGGTGGAATTCTTCGTTCTTTTTTTAGTCCGTCTATGTTTTCACTTTTCGGATTAGTTGTGCCGAAAGAACATTATGCAAATGCAACAAGTTGGAGTAGTATGTCATGGCAAATGGGCGCAGTGTTAGGTCCATTAGTAGCAGGTGTATTCATTGCATTTTTTGGAATAGCAGCAGGTTTGTTTGCAGTGATTTTTGTTATTATTTTAATTTATTTTCCAATATTTAAAATCGGAGTAAAGCCTATATTAAAAAGAGAAAAAGAACCAATATTATTTAGCATAAAAGAAGGATTGAAATTTGTTATTCAAACTCCTACTTTATTGGCTGCACAATGTTTAGATATGTTTTCGGTTTTGTTTGGAGGTGCCGTGGCTTTATTGCCCGTATATCAAAAAGAAATATTACATGTTAACGAAATTGGTTTTGGTATTTTGCGTGCAGCACCAGGAATTGGAGCCTTGATAACTTTAGGATTATTAGCTTTTTTACCATTGAAAACTAATCCTGGAAAAAAACTTTTTCTATGTGTTACAGGATTTGCGTTGTCGATTATTGTTTTTGGAATATCTACTAATTTTTATCTTTCGTTTGCGATGCTTTTATTATCCGGAATGTTAGATGCAGTAAGCGTAGTTATTAGAAGTACTATTTTACAACTTGTTACACCTGATGCTATGCGCGGAAGAGTTTCTGCGGTTAATACTATGTTTGTTAGCTCCTCAAATGAGTTTGGTGATTTTGAAAGTGGCGTTATGGCCAATTGGCTTGGAACCGTTCGAGCAGTTGTAGTTGGAGGATGTCTTACCTTGGGGGTAATAGCTTTCACTTTTGTAAAAGTCCCTCAATTACGAAATTTCACTTTTGATGATAATAAAGAAAAATAGATTTAATTTCTTACACAAAAATTGGTAGTAATCTTAGCAAAAAGATAATTGATCTAATAATTTACGTGTCTATTTATTTCTTTAAAATTAAATCACAATTAGTCAAAAGTTACCTTAAATTTGTGAAAAAAATGAGCGCCGACAAACAAATACTTATAAAGTTAGAAAAATGTGCAGATAACAAGGATCTCAAAGGATTTAATTCTTTAGTAGAAGAATTGCTAATGGTTACTGATATTACTAATGCCAGCCTTTTATTATCTGCATTTATATTAAATAAACATACTACTTTTAATGCTAATGCAACGGCTAAGTTACTTGAGGTAATTCTTAATAGTAATGAAGAATTAGGCATGATTGGTTTTCCAGATAATTGTTTCTTTCAGGCAGCAGTATTAAAGGGATCTAAAGAGCTTTATGAATGCTATATGGAAGAAGTAATAGAATCCTATTTATATGATAAAACCGAGGACCAGGCTTTCAATTGTTATATGAATTTAAATACTATTGCAGAGCGTTATAACGATTTAATATTTGAAAGAATTCCAAAATACATCAAAGGAAAAGATTTTAAAAGTGCTGTTCCTAAATATGAAAAAGACACTGATTTAGTTTTAATAGCAGAGGATGATATTGAAATTATGGAAAAAGTAATCGAAAATTACAACGGTATTCTTGGTAGAAGAGATATCTTGAAAGATTTGGAAGCTAGAATGGTGAGTTAAGAATTTAAAAAAAAATACATCCATTTTGGAGCTAGAAAATGGATGTATTTATAATATTAAACGTCACATTAACTTACTCTTTAACAGCAATCATTGAAATTTCAACATTAACTCCTTTTGGTAATCCAGCCACTTGAACGGTTTCTCTAGCCGGTGCTGTTTTCTCGTCAAAATAACTACCATAGACCGAATTTATTCTAGCAAAATCATTCATATCCATAATAAATATGGTTGATTTTACTACATTTTCAAAAGTCATTTCTGCAGCTTCCAATACCGCTTTCATATTTTCCATTACCTGAGAAGTCTCTGCCTCGATAGATTCAAGAACTAGTTCCATTGTTTCAGGATCAAGTGCAATTTGTCCAGATGTATATAAAGTATCACCAATCTTTACAGCTTGGTTGTAAGGACCTATGGGAGCAGGAGCTTTAGTCGTATTAATTATTTTTTTCATTGGTTTATTATTTTAGAATCCGATCCGCTTGGTTTCGTTTATCCCATTTAATATCTTTCAATACACTTGCTTTAATTCCGATAAAGAATCCCCAATAAGATTGTCCAAATGGAGACCAATTAAAACTCATATTCCAACTCAATAAATCTCTGTTTAAACGAATTTGTGTAAATGTAACTCCTTTTTTAACAAAGTCATAACCGGTAGAAACCCCAACTTTCCATTTCGGTGTTAAATCGGTATTGGCAGAAATCATTACCGAATTACTTGAGATTTTTCTTTCATTATTTAAATTTGTGTACGTAACCGAATATGCAAAAGTCATGTCCCAAGGAATTTTGGCATTATAAAAACCTGTGAAACCATCGTTTTCATCTTCCTTTTTTGCAAATTGGCTATCTCTGTTGTCGTTTATTTCGGTGTTAGATCCAAATAAATCATCCTCTCGACCACCATTTTTTGAACCTTGTACATTTTTTTTTGTTTTGTCCTCTTTAGAACTAGTAATAGAATAATTGACAGTCATGTTAGCACTTGTCATTCTAAATAAACTACCGCCGTCTTCAATATTAAAGGTGTTAATTCTTGTTTTATTATCTTTTCCTAAAGCATAAGGATCTAGAGTTGTTGCAAAATTGATGTTCATTTTTTGTTTGAACAAATTTGTACCACCACTTAATCGCATTGGTGACCAACGTAATGAATCAGCAGAAACATCATAACTTGTTGATAGGTTTAAATTATTCAACAGCATTATTTTTTTAGGTTCTGTTTTGGTTGAATCTTTATCTCTTACCTTGGCTTCAAAAGTATTACTTAAATTAAATCCAATATTATTGGAATATCTTTTACTAGGCGCTCCATAAATTCCATTATCAAATCGAGTATATTGAGCAGTTTTACCACTAGCATCTATTGCATAAGTGTCGTAGTATTTTTCGAAACTTGGAGTGTATGTATGCGAAATGGATGGGTGCATTACATGACGAATGGATTGAATTTGGTTATTTTTTCCAAAGTTAAAAGTACCGTAAATTGTAGTAGTAAGACTGTTGGAAAAAGAATAAGTTCTAAATGAATCAAAACCATTAACGTTTGAAATAACCTCTTTTCCTACAGGAATTGCTGGAGGTAAAGATGTGATAACAAAATCTTTACGAATTGTATTTAAAGTCCATACTTCACTATAATTAACAGAAGTTGCAGCACTAAAATATTTAAAAACTTTAAAATTAGTACTTAACGGAATACTATGTTGGAAACCTACTTTAGCAGCTGAAAACATTTCTTTTTTAAAGAAAAACTCATCAGTAGTAAGTATCTGATTCTCACCTCTCAAATTATATTGTAAATTAATATTTTTTATAAATCCTTTCTTAACTCCATCTTTTCCAACAAATGGATAAATCCTATCTACACTTGCTTGTAACGAAGGCAATGTCATATTGATTGCTTTTGTTTGGGTGTTTTGAGAATGTGTTGCCGATAATGAAAAATTTATTTGAGGAATTGTATTAATTGTTTTTGAATAGGATAAAGAGGAACTTAAGGTATTGTTAAGTGTAGATCCAATATTTGCTAGATTTATAGATTGTTGAAAATATTGACTACTTCCTAAATTTACGGATGCCGAAAATCTTGAATTCGGGTTCGATTTCATATCTTTAGTATGGGACCATTGGATATTGTAAATTTTACTTTTTGCATAATCAGGATATCCACGTTCGCTGGTAATTAAATTCTCGAATCGGATATTTACTCTTCCGTTGTACTTGTATTTATTAGCATAATTAGATTCAAATCGAGTGGCATAACTACCATTTGTATAGTAATCACCTAAAACAGCTAAGTCATATTTGTCACTTAATGCAAAATAATATCCACCATTTTGCAAAGCATACCCTCGTTCGTTGTTCTGCCCAAAACTTGGAGGAATAATTCCAGAGTGATTAGTCTCTGTTATCGGAAAAAAAGCAAAAGGTAAAGCTATCGGAGTAGGAACGTTTTCAATCCATAAATTTGTGGTTCCAATTACTACTTTTTTTCCGGGAACGAATTTCATTTTATTTACCAAAAAATAATATTCCGGATCTTCAATATCTTTTGCAGTTGTTAAATGAGCACCTTTCATAAAATAAATGGAGTCATTCTCTTTTTTTGATATTTTGGCTTTGATGTTTAATTCTTGTTGGGTAGTTCTAGAATTCCAAATTAATGCTTTTTTAGTTTTAAAATTAAATCGAATAGAATCAGGTTCTATAACATTTGATCCTTGTTTGAAATTAGGTAATTGTCTGTAATTTCCAACAGAATCTTTAAGTCTACCTGCATAAACTTCATTCTTTGCATAGTCAAAAACAATTATTCCTGCTTTTAAATTATAATCTAAATAATTTAATTCTGCTTCATCATATAGCGTGATTAGTTTTTTCTTTTGATCAAACTTAGCATATTTTTTAGCATGGTATTTTACTTTTCCTTCTAATATAGATTTGAATTTTTTTATGGTATCTATTTTAATAGAATCTACTTTTTTAACTGTAGAATTTTCTTTTGAAGGATTTATTTCAGCATTATTTTGTTGGGTAACCTTTTGATTTTTAGCAGGGAATGAATTTTGTTTTTTCACTGTTTCTTGAGCAAATAGAGATGAACTTCCTATTGTTAGAAAATATGCTAATAAAACGATATAAAATAAGTTTGTACGCAAAGGTTTAAATGCTATTTTTGTAAAAATATGGTTTGATTTTTGACAAGCCAAACTTACATATAAATTTTCGTCAAAAATAGAGAAATTATAATTTTATAACCTTGCTGTTTTAATTAAAATTAACTTTTATAACAATGATTAACATAAAATCTCCAAAACATACGCTGGCAATCCTACTGGTTTTCACTTCTACTTTTCTGTTTGCTCAATCTACTAATTTCAAAGTCACTTTAGACGCTGGTCATGGTGCTCATGATTTTGGTGCTGTATATAATGGGCATATTGAAAAGAATATTAACTTAGGTATTATGCTTAAAGTTGGGAAAATTTTAGAAAAAAATTCAAGTATTGATGTTATTTATACTAGAAAAACGGATGTTTTTATTGATTTAATTGAAAGAGCCAATATAGCTAATCGTGCAGATGCTAACATTTTTGTTTCTATTCATTGTAATGCAAATAAAAATACTGCTGCAGATGGAACTGAAACCTATGTAATGGGTATGTCTAAGAATGCATCCAATTTGGAAGCTGCAAAACGAGAAAATGCCGTTGTGACATTAGAGAAAGATTACAAGCAAAAATACCAAGGCTTTGATCCTAACAAACCTGAAACAATGTTAGGGATGACTATAATGCAAGAAGAATTTATTGAAAATAGTATAGCTCTAGCAGGTAAAATTCAAGATAGATTTGTACAAGATTTAGGTAAAAAAAGTAGAGGAGGAGGAGTGAAACAAGCACCTTACATGGTTTTGCATAAAGCATATATGCCAAGAGTATTAATAGAAAACGGTTTTATTTCCAATCCGGTTGAAGGTGCAAAGTTAGATTCAGAAGAAGGGCAACAAGAAATTGCCGAAGCCATTGCTCAAGCAATTATCAGTTATAAAAAAGATTTTTTTGACGGTGGTACTAATTCATATGAAAAACCTTCTGAAAGAATAGAAAATAAGGAAGAAAAAGAAGTACCCGAAATTAAAAAAACAGATACGGTAGCGAAGAAAAAAGAGCCTAAAATAGCGGATAAAAAATCAGAAAAAGGAATTGTATTTAAAATTCAAATCTCTGCAAGTCCTAATAAATTAGAACTTATTCCAAGTAACTTTAAGGGATTGAATGGTATTACTTGTACTCATACTTCAATTTATAAATACATGTATGGCGATACGTCAAATTATGATGTAGCAAAAAAAATGTTGAAAGAAGCTATTTCTAAAGGATATGATTCTGCTTTTATTATTGCATTTAAAGACGGGAAAAGCATCGATGTCAAAGATGCTATCAAATAATATATTATTTTTGCACCATTAAAAAACACTATTTTGAAATTATCTAAAGAAATAAAAACTGCCGTATTAGTATTAGCATCCATAGCATTATTCATCTGGGGATATAGTTTTTTAAAGGGTAAAGATTTGTTAGCAAATTACAAAACCCTTTACGCCCAATATGAAAATGTAGAAGGTCTTGTTGTTTCCTCTCCTGTAACGATAAGTGGTTTGAATGTTGGAAAAGTAAGTAAAATTTCAATTGATAATACTACAGGGAAAGTTACAGTTGAAATGCAAATAAAATCGGATTTTCCTATTAAAAAGAACAGTATTGCCGAAATTTATGCGCCTAGTCCTATTGGTGGTAAACAAATTGCCATACTTCCTAGTAAAGATGGAGCGTTAGCAGTAACTGGTGACACATTAATTTCTTCAAGTAAATTAGGGTTAACCGATGAAGTAGCAAAACAGATTGTTCCTTTAAAGGATAAAATATCTAAATTATTAGACAATGCTAATGTAATGTTGGAAAATGTGAACCAAGTGTTGGATGCTAAGACCAAAGAAAATCTTAAAAGTAGTCTTGCTGATTTAAATGAAACTTTGGCACAATTTAAAGCAGCATCCTCACAAGTGAATACTTTATTGGCAGATAATAAATCAAAAATTAATGGAACGATGACCAATTTAGAAAAAGCATCAGCTAATTTCAATAAGGTTTCCGATTCATTAGCTAAAGTTAATATCGGACCAACTGTAAAAAATCTGGAAAAAACTTTGGAGAATGTAGATAAAATGATGGCCGATATACAATCCGGTAAAGGAACAATTGGTAAATTAATGAAAGATGATGCATTGTATCTTAACTTCAATAAAACATCAAAAGAATTAGAATTGTTACTTCAAGATTTACGATTAAATCCTACACGTTATGTGAATGTTTCTCTTTTCGGTAAGAAAAACAAACCATATACAGCTCCAGTTAACGATACTTTAAAAAAGAATTAAATATGGACATAATTAAATATTTAGAGTCTATTTTCTTTGCAATTTTATTACTTGCAGGTTTTGGATATTTTACAATTAACATTAAAAAAATCATCCGAAATATTAAATTAGGAAAAGATATTGATCGTTCAGATAACCCATCAGCACGATGGAAAAATATGGCGATGATTGCTTTAGGTCAATCTAAAATGGTAAAACGACCTTTGGCAGGAATTCTTCATATTATTGTTTATGCTGGTTTTGTTATTATTAACTTAGAACTATTAGAAATAATTATTGATGGACTTTTTGGAACTCATAGAGTTTTCTCTTTTATGGGAAGTTTTTATAGTTTTTTAATAGGTTCATTCGAAATATTAGCACTCTTAGTATTAATAGCGGTTTTAGTCTTCTGGACAAGAAGAAATATAGTAAGATTAAAAAGATTTATAAGTCAGGATTTGAATGGAAGCCCTAAAAAAGATGCTAATATAATCTTGTACTTTGAAGTAGTATTGATGTCTTTATTTTTATTAATGAATGCTTCCGACTTCTGGTTACAACGAAAAGGATTACATGAATTTCCTTCGGTTGGATCATTTCCTGTGAGTCATTTTATTACTCCTTTGTTTAACGGATTAAACGAAAGTGGTGTTTTAATGTTGGAAAAATCGTTTTGGTGGTTGCATATAATAGGTATATTAATTTTCTTAAATTATTTATACTTTTCAAAACATTTACATATTTTATTGGCATTTCCTAATACTTATTTTGCTGATTTAGAAGCAAAAGGTAAGTTAGATAATCTTGCTAGTGTTACAAATGAAGTGAAATTAATGATGGATCCTAATGCCGATCCTTTTGCTACTCCACCTGCTGATACCACTGCAGTTCCTAGCAAGTTTGGAGCTTCTGATGTAATGGATTTAAATTGGGTACAGCTATTAAATGCCTATACCTGCACCGAATGTGGAAGATGTACTTCGGCTTGTCCAGCAAATCAAACGGGAAAAAAATTATCTCCACGAAAAATAATGATGGATACTCGTGATCGATTGGAAGAAGTGGGAAAAAATATTGATAAAAATAACGGGGTTTTCATTCCCGATAATGTTTCCTTACTAAACAACTATATTACAGCTGAAGAAATTTGGGCATGTACTTCCTGTAACGCTTGCGTTGAGGAATGTCCTGTAAATATTAGTCCGTTGTCCATAATAATAGACATGCGTCGTTATTTAGTGATGGAGCAAAGTGCGGCACCACAATCTCTTAATGCTATGATGGCAAATATTGAAAACAATGGTGCTCCATGGCAATACAACCAAATGGATCGTTTAAACTGGAAAGAAGAATAGAAAATAATAATATAATATTTTCCCAATTGTGAGGCTTGGGAATTTGTTGAACCAAATATAACTACTAAATTATAAATATTGAAATGGAAGAGCTTAACAAAACCTTACAAGCAGTAACTGAAAACGGACAACATTTGAGTCCGATATTACCAGAAGGAGTAAAAAATTATTTAATTGATATTGATGGAACTGTTTGTGATGATATTCCAAATGAAGAACCAGAAAGAATGCTTACTGCAGAAGTTTATCCAGATGCTTTAATTACATTAAATAAATGGTATGATGAAGGACATATAATTTTCTTCTTCACCTCAAGAACAGAAGCTCATCGTGATTATACAGAACGTTGGTTAAAACAACACGGATTTAAATACCACGGAATTCTATTTGGAAAACCACGTGGCGGAAATTATCATTGGATTGATAACCACTTAGTTAAAGCAACACGTTACCGAGGTAAATTTACAGATTTGATACCAAAAGATGTAACAATCGAAGTTTTTGACGATGGACAACATGAATAATAATTAAAGCATTTAAGTTCTGGAATTTAATATCTAAAATCTAAATAAAAGATGTCAGAAAATATAATTGTGCCAACCATGGCTGAAATGTTAGCTCAAGGCAAGCAACCTGAAGTATTATTTTGGGTAGGTTGTGCAGGTAGTTTTGACGACAGAGCCAAACGAATTACCAAAGCTTTAGTAAAGATTTTAAATCATTCTAAAGTTGAATTTGCAGTGTTAGGTACTGAGGAAAGTTGTTCAGGAGATCCTGCAAAAAGAGCAGGTAATGAATTTCTTTTTCAAATGCAGGCCATGATGAATATTGAGGTTCTTAACGCATATGAAGCTAAGAAAATAGTTACTGCTTGTCCGCATTGTTTTAATACTTTGAAAAATGAGTATCCCGAATTAGGTGGAAATTATGAGGTGGTGCATCACACTGAATTTTTAAAATCGCTTTTAGATACAGGTAGATTAACAATTGAAGGAGGACAATATAAAGGAAAGAAAATTACTTTTCATGACCCTTGCTATTTAGGAAGAGCCAATAATGTATATGAAGCTCCTAGAGAATTAATCAAGAAATTAGATTCTGAATTGGTTGAAATGAAACGCTCTAAAGCCAACGGTTTATGCTGTGGTGCAGGTGGAGCGCAAATGTTTAAAGATGCTGAAAAAGGAAATAAAGAAATTAATATAGAACGAACCGAAGATGCAATTGAAACTAATTCGGAAATTATAGCAACGGGTTGTCCTTTTTGTAATACCATGATGACAGATGGTGTTAAAGTAACAGAAAATGATGCTAAAGTAAAAGTTCTAGATATAGCCGAATTAATAGCTAATGCTCAAGATTTATAATAATACTTTTGATATTTAATATCTACAAATACTATGTTCGTACCATTTGAAAATTTACCCGAAGAATCCAGAATTTGGATTTACTCCTCTAATAGAAAATTTTCGGAAGAGGAAGTTGCTGAAATAGAAAATGATTTAGGTGAATTTTTGGATAATTGGTCGGCACATGGAAGCCCGCTAGAAGCATCTTTTTTAATTAAATACAACCGCTTTATCATTATTGCATTAAATCAAGAGGTGCATCCAGCAACTGGTTGTTCTATTGATTCATCAGTGGCATTTATTCAAAATCTAGAGGTAAAATATTCCGTAGATCTATTAGATAAAATGAATGTTTCTTTTAAGCAAGGCGAATTTATTACCTATAAAACTTTATTAGATTTTAAAAAACTTGCAAAAGATAAATCGGTTTCCGAAAATACAATTGTATTTAATAATCTCGTTAATACTATTGAAGAATGGAAAGAAAATTGGGAGGTTCCTGCTAATGAAAGCTGGCACAGTCGTTTCTTTTAATCCTTTATCTTATTTATGAAAAAAATAGTTCAATTAGCATTCGTACTAGTTATTATTACTTTTGTTACCAATTGTGGGGTAACAAGAGATAAAACTTCCGACAACAAAATAACAAAACCAGAATTTTCTTATGATGATGAAGTTTATGTTCCTGTTTTAAAATCGGATAGAAAAAACTTCTTTAAAGATTCAGGACCCGAAACTAAATGGGTTGATAGTATATACAATCAAATGACTTTTGAAGAAAAAATAGGGCAACTTTTTATGGTTGCAGCTTATTCTAATAAAGATTCGGTTCATGTAAATTCTATTGATAAATTAATTAAAGAAAATAAAATTGGAGGTTTAATATTTTTTCAAGGAGGACCTGTTCGACAAGCAAATTTAACCAATCGTTTTCAAGCAAAGTCTAAAGTGCCCTTATTTATTGGTATAGATGCCGAATGGGGGTTGAGTATGCGTTTAGATTCTACTTACAAATATCCATGGAATACTACTTTGGGCGCTATTAGAGATTTAAAACTTATAGAAGAAGTAGGAAAAAACATGGCACAAGAGGCAAAACGAATTGGCGCCCAGTTTAATTTTGCTCCTGTAATTGATATCAATACAAATCCTAAAAATCCAATTATTGGCAATCGTTCTTTTGGAGAAGATAAAATGAATGTAACCGATCATGCTATTGCATTAATGAAAGGGATACAAAGTCAAGGTGTTTTTTGCACTGGGAAACATTTTCCTGGTCATGGAGATACAGCACTTGATTCGCATTATGCTCTGCCATTGGTTTCTTTTTCAAAAGACAGGATAGAAAAAGTGGAGTTATATCCTTACAAACGTATGTTTGATGAAGGTCTGGTTTCTGTAATGGTGGCACATTTAAATATTCCTAGTTTAGAACCCCGAGAAAATTATCCTACTTCGGTTTCTTATAATGTGGTTACCGATTTACTTCAAAATGAATTAGGATTTGAGGGTTTAATTTTTACAGATGCTTTAAATATGAAAGCAGCAAGTAAGTTTTTAAAACCTGGCGATATTGATTTGGAAGCATTTTTAGCAGGGAATGATATTTTACTTTTCGCTGAGAATGTGCCTCTTGCAGTACAAAAAATAACTGAAGCCTACCAAAAAGGATTAATTACAGAGGATAGAATTGCAAAATCGGTTAAGAAAATCCTACACTACAAATTCAAAGCAAAATTAAATAAATTTAAGCCTATAGAAACTAAGAATTTATCTAATGATTTAAATACAACCTATAAAGATGCTTTGCAATACCAATTGTATGAGCACGCAACAACAGTATTGAAAAATAAAGAAAACATTCTTCCAATAAAAAAATTAGATCAAAAGATTGCTTATGTAAAACTAGGAGATGACACTAATTCTACTTTTGTTTCAACTTTGAAAAAATACACAGAAGTGGTAGAGGTTTCTGATACTAATTTAGATTCTTTAGAAGTTAAATTAAATGAATTTAAAACGGTCATTGTTGGTTACCATAAATCGGATAAAGCATGGAAAAAGCATGATTTTTCTGAAACAGAGTTATTGTGGTTGCAAGATATTGCTAAGAAAAACACAGTTATTTTAGATGCGTTTGCAAAACCTTATTCGTTATCTGGAATTTCTAATTTTGATGATTTTGAAGGGGTAGTAATGTCTTATCAAAATAGCGATATTTCACAAATAGTTGGAGCTGAATTACTTTTTGGAGCCATAGAGGCACAAGGAAAACTACCTGTTTCTATAAACGAAGAATTTAAAGATGGATTCGGATTAACAACAGAAAAACTAAACCGACTTGGTTTTACTGCACCCGAAAATGTAGGCATGAGTCCGAAGGTTTTATCGCAAATTGATGTACTAGCAAAAAAAGCAATTGATGGCAAAATGGCTCCAGGAATACAAGTGTTAGTGTCTAGAAGAGGTAAGGTAATTTTTCAAAAGTCATATGGCTATCAAACCTATAACCCGGTAAAAAAAGTTGAAAATTCCGATCTTTATGATATTGCTTCCGTGACTAAAATGGTTTCTACTTTACCGAATGTTATGCAACTGTTTGAACAAGGAAAAGTATCTTTAGATTCTAAATTAGGTGATATGCTTCCAATTTTAAAAGGAAGTAACAAACAAGATATTTCTTTTAAAAATTTACTTGCTCATTATGCTGGATTACAAGCATGGATTCCTTTCTATAAAGCTACGTTAAATTCAGATAAATTTCCTTCAGACAAATACTATTCTACAACTTCTAAAGAAGGATTTTCAACAAGAGTAGCTGAGAATTTGTATCTTCGCAATGATTATCAGGATAGTATAATTAAACAAATTGCTGACAGTAAATTATTAGAGAAAAAAGAATATAAATACAGTGATTTTACATTTATACTATTAAAAGAATATTTGGAAAAAACCACTGGTAAAACATTGGATGTATTAAGTTCTGAAAACTTCTATAATTCATTAGGAATGAATAATACAATGTACAATCCTTTGAAAAAGAATGATATTAATGCGATTGCTCCAACCGAAGAAGATACTTATTTCCGTCATTCTTTAGTTCAAGGTTATGTTCATGATATGGCTGCAGCCATGCAGGGAGGGGTAGCAGGGCATGCAGGGATTTTTTCAAATGCTATGGATATTGCTAAAATCATGCAGATGTATCTTCAAAAAGGAAATTACGGAAATATTCAATATTTTAAACCTAGTACTTTT
The DNA here is from genome assembly GCA_903838055.1 of uncultured Bacteroidota bacterium. Taxonomy (GTDB): domain Bacteria; phylum Bacteroidota; class Bacteroidia; order Flavobacteriales; family Flavobacteriaceae; genus Flavobacterium. The sequence goes on from CAILWV010000057.1 coordinate 29,847, forward strand.
GATGTGTTTAATACCTGTTATTTTTGTTCAGAGGGAAACAGAAGAGGATTAGGATTTGATAAACCTCAATTAGGTAAAGAAGGACCTACATGTGGTTGCGTTTCTAAATCGAGTTTTGGGCATACCGGTTTTACCGGAACAATGGCATGGGTAGATCCTGAAACAGAAATAGTGTATGTGTTTTTATCTAATAGAACGTATCCCGATTCTAATGTAGAAAATAAATTATCTAAAGAAAATATTCGTGAAGACATTCAAAAAATAATTCAAGAAGCAATTTTAGATAAATAAAAAACAAGTAGAAGCCTACTTTAAAATAAAACCATGAAAATAGCAATTGTTTGTTATCCAACTTTTGGAGGAAGTGGCGTTGTTGCTACCGAATTAGGAATTGAATTGGCCAATCGCGGACATGAAATTCATTTCATTACCTATAGACAACCAGTTCGCTTGGCATTAATAAATTCAAATGTGCACTACCATGAAGTAAATGTACCTGAATATCCATTATTTCATTACCAACCCTATGAATTAGCTCTTTCTAGCAAATTAGTAGACATGGTCAAGTTATATAAAATAGAATTATTGCATGTTCACTATGCTATTCCCCATGCATATGCAGGTTATATGGCTAAACAAATGCTTAAAGATCAAGGAATTTCTATTCCAATGGTTACAACCCTTCACGGTACAGATATTACTTTAGTAGGAAATCATCCTAATTATAAAACGGCTGTTAGTTTTAGTATCAATAAATCGGATGTGGTAACTTCCGTTTCACAAAGTTTGAAAGACGCTACTTATGATTTATTAAATATTAAAAAAGATATTCATGTAATTCCGAATTTTATTGAATTAGACAAACATCGAAACGAAACATTAATTTCTTGCCAAAGATCAATAATGGCAAAAGAGGAGGAGAGAATAGTTACTCATATTAGTAATTTTAGAAAAGTAAAACGAATACCAGATGTAATCAAGATTTTTCACAAAATTCAACAAACAATTCCCGCCAAATTAATGATGGTTGGTGATGGCCCTGAAAAAGTAAAAGCAGAAAAACTTTGTGAAGAATTAGGGATTTTAGATAAAGTAATATTTTTTGGAAACAGTAATGAAATAGACAGCATTTTATCCTATTCAGATTTGTTTTTATTACCTTCAGAAACCGAGAGTTTTGGTTTAGCCGCACTAGAAGCTATGGCATGGAGTGTTCCTGTAATTTCAAGTAACTCAGGTGGATTGCCTGAAGTAAATTTTGAAGGAATTTCTGGGTATTTAAGTGATGTAGGCAATATAGACGAAATGGCTACTAATGCAATTAAAATCTTAAGCAATAAAGAAATACTTAAAACGTTTAAAGAAAATGCATTGTCGATTGCAAAACAGTTTGATATAAAAAATATTTTGCCTTTATATGAATCTATATATCAAAAGGCTTTAGATAAATCAAAAAAAACAAATTAATAATTGATGAAAAAAATAGTTATTGCTTCTTTAATTTTAGTATTGTTTTCGAGTTGCTCTACTAAACCGCCAATGGTTTCAAAACCATTATATGACATTCTTTTCGGAAGTGATTATGGTGGAGCATCTTTTCAGTTTTATGAAATTATTTCTGAAGAGAAAGAGTTTAGTATGCTTCTTAAAGATAAAATGATAAAGCCTTATGTTAAGAAAGAAGATATTACAACTTGTAATTTCATTTTAGTAAATATAGGAGAAAAACAAAAAAAAGGATATTCAATTGAAGTGAATAGTATTGAGGAATTATCTGATAAAATTGTTGTTTCAATAAAAGAGATAGAACCTAATGCAGCTCCTGTTGAAAATTCAAGTAATCCTTGTTTTGTGATTAAAATTAAATCTAAAAAAACGATAGAAATAAAATAAAAAAAAATCCAGATTATAAAAAATGCCCCAAAAAGTTAGACGCTAATTGGGGCATTTTTTATGGAATGAAAAGTAATATTTTGAATATATTTAAATTAATTTAAATTAATTTAAATGGTACGATGTAACTGACTCTTGTTGTGTAAAGTTTCCATTTGTAGGAACATTTGGAGGGAAGCTCAAAGTAGAAACAGCAGCCGGATTTAAAGCATATTCTATTGTAGTGTTGTTATATATAACTCCTATGTTTTTGGCGTAGTACTGGGTAGAAACTATTACATCTTGAGTAGGTAATACTACTAAATTAGTAGCAATCCCGCTTATTACTGTCGGATAAGTTACCGTTAGATTTAATACTAATTTTGTTTTTTTGACATCAGTATATGTATGTCCGTTAGTTGTGTAGCTAGTTAAATTTTCATCTGAAACAGATTTAAAAGTATAATTAAAATTTAATAGATAAGTTTGTATAGTTCTAGTAAAATCTCCAGAAACAGAACTTAATTCGATTCCCGCTGTAGAATTTTCTTTAAAAATTGTAAAATCACTTAAGTTCAAAGTGATAGGTTCAGAAATTAATGTTGGCAAATTAACAACTCCTGTAAGTTTTAATCTAGAGCCATCTATTCTAACACTATTATTATGAACAATTGAAGAATAAAAACCAGTTGAAGGACCTGAAGGGTCTTGACTATAACTCTTCATTTTTTTATATGTAATTGAATTAATTAAAGTGTCATTTGATATAAATAAAGAGTCTTTACTTGGATTAACCGTTCCGTTAAAAGTGCTAGCAACATTATATTTCCAATAATTATTTATTTTTAATGGCATATAAATTGTTGGAATTCCATCGGATAAATCTACTTCATCATTACTAGAATGGGAACAAGAGGTAAGGATTGCAATAAATAGAGAGGCAATAATTAATTTGGATTTCATAGAGATTTATTTTTTTTTCGATTGCTAATATAATAAAACTATTTGTTTTAAAAAAAAATCTACTCGAGTATACCTATTAAGGATATTATCCTATTTTTGTTAAAAATAAATTACTATGGCTGGAAATAGTTATGGAACACTTTTTAGATTAACAACTTTTGGAGAATCCCATGGAGAATCTTTAGGTGGAATTATTGATGGTTGTCCTCCCGGAATTGCATTAGATTTTGATTTAATTCAAATCGAAATGCAGCGCCGAAAACCAGGGCAGTCTGCTATAGTTACTCAAAGAAAAGAAGAAGATAATGTACAATTTCTTTCTGGAATTTTTGAAGGAAAAACTACGGGTACACCAATAGGATTTACTATTCCTAATACCAATCAAAAGTCTGAGGATTATTCTCATATTAAAGAATCCTATCGACCAAGCCATGCAGATTATGTTTATGAAAAAAAATATGGTATTAGAGATTATCGTGGTGGCGGAAGGAGTTCTGCAAGAGAAACTGCAAGCCGTGTTGTTGCTGGGGCAATTGCCAAACAAATACTTAAAGACATTAAAATAACTGCATTTGTATCCTCTGTAGGATCAATTTTTATTGATAAACCCTATCAAGATTTAGATTTTTCTAAAATTGAAAGTAATGTAGTTCGTTGTCCAGATAGCGTGATTGCCGAAAAAATGGAAGATTACATTAAAGAAATAAAAAAACAAGGAGATACAGTTGGAGGAACGATTACTTGTGTAATTCAAAATGTTCCTATCGGACTTGGAGAGCCGGTCTTTGATAAATTACACGCCGAACTAGGAAAAGCAATGCTATCTATTAATGCCGTAAAAGGATTTGAATATGGAAGTGGATTTTGTGGCGCACAAATGAAGGGAAGTGAACATAATGATTTATATAATCCTGATGGATCCACTAAATCAAACCTATCTGGAGGAATTCAAGGTGGTATATCAAATGGAATGGATATTTATTTTAGAGTAGCTTTTAAACCAGTAGCTACTATAATCCAAAAACAAGAAGTGCTTACCAATAACAATATTATTATAGAACAACAAGGCAAAGGAAGACACGATCCATGTGTAGTTCCAAGAGCTGTTCCAATTGTAGAAGCAATGACTGCTATAGTCTTAGCAGATTTTTATTTACTAAACAAAACATACCAAAAATAAATGAATACAACAGAAACTTCTAAGAAATCAATTTTTAGCAATTTAACTTTTCAAATTCTTGTAGCAATGTTATTAGGAGCATTGTTAGGAATTGTTATTCATAATAATTATTTATCCGAGGATGCTAAAAATTTTAGTGATAAGATAAAAATGTTAGCAACCATATTTATTCGTTTGGTTCAAATGATAATAGCTCCATTAGTTTTTACGACTTTAGTAGTTGGAATTGCTAAATTAGGCGATGTAAAATCAGTTGGAAGAATAGGAGGAAAGGCATTAGGATGGTTTTTTTCAGCATCGTTTATTTCATTATTAATAGGTCTTTTTTGGGTAAATACATTAAAGCCGGGTTTAGGATTGCATCTAGGAAATGTGGATGTTTCTGCAGCTACAGAGCTTACAGATAAAGTTGACGGATTTTCAGCACAAAATTTTGTAGAACATATTATTCCAAAAAGTATTGTTGAATCAATGGCTAATAATGAAATTCTTCAAATAGTTATTTTTTCAATTTTTTTCGGATTAGCAGCAGCTTCAATAGGGGCAGATGCTAAACCTATTGTTAATGCTTTGGATAAAATATCACATATTATTTTGAAAATGGTAAATTACGTAATGAAATTTGCGCCAATTGGAGTTTTTGGTGCAATAGCAGGAGTATTTGCTATTAAAGATGTAAGTGAATTATTGTTCACCTATGCTAAATTTTTTAGCTCCTTCTTAGTCGGAATAGCCTCTCTTTGGATCTTTTTATTGTTAATTGGATATATTTTTCTTAAAAAAAGCATGTCCACTTTGTTAAAAAGAATTGGGGGGCCATTAATGATTGCTTTTGGTACGACTAGTAGTGAGGCTGTTTTTCCAAAATTAACGGAAGAATTAGAACGTTTTGGAGTGAAAGATAAAATTGTCTCGTTCATGCTTCCTTTAGGATATTCATTTAATTTAGATGGTAGCATGATGTATATGACTTTTGCTAGTTTATTTATTGCTCAAGTTTACGGAGTCCATCTGGATTTAGGTACTCAAATGACAATGTTATTAGTGTTAATGCTTACTAGCAAAGGGATTGCGGGCGTGCCTAGAGCCAGTTTAGTTGTAGTAGCAGCTACTTGCGGTATGTTTAAAATTCCAATTGAAGGAATTGCATTAATTCTACCAATTGATCATTTTTGTGATATGTTTAGAAGTGCAACCAATGTTTTGGGTAATGCTTTAGCAACATCTGTTGTAGGAAAATGGGAAAAAGAAATTGAATAATAATTGTTTTTGTAAGAATATATAATTAATTTTGAAAAAAATAATTAAAAAAAATATTTATGAAAAAATCATTACTCTTATTATTGTTTATTACAATAAATCAATTTGCATCAGCGCAAATTGTTTTTCAAGAAAATTGGGATGGAATAGGACCTGGAATTGCTGGTTGGACTTTGTATAATCAAGATGGGTTAACTCCAAACACGAATGTGAGCTTTGTTAATGCTGCATGGATTTCTACAAATGAAGATTTTGATAATAAAGTAGCAATGAGTACCTCTTGGTATTCTACTGCTGGTACATCAGATGACTGGTTAGTTTCTCCTTCAATAACTTTGCCAGCAGGAACAAATAAATTGTATTTTGATGCAAGAGCTTACGATCCAACTTATTTAGACTCCTACAAAGTTTTGATTTCAACTAGTGATAATGCTGTGAGTAGTTTTACTACAACATTGTTTACTCAGGGTAATGGAACAACAGGAACTTCAGGAGAAAACAATACTTGGACAAGAAGAAGCATTGATTTATCTGCTTATTCAGGTCAAACAGTTTATATTGCATTTCAAAATTTTTCAACTGATATGTTTTTATTATCTATAGATAATATATCAGTTGTAAATAACAGTTCTTGTATTGGAGTTACTAGAGGTTTAAGTGCCAATAACAATACATTAACATCTGCAAAAATTAATTGGACTGCAATTTCTGGAGTTTCTAGTTATGATATTGCTGTTGGTACTGCAGGTTTTACCCCTTCAGTAAGCTACACATCTTCCACTAATTCATATACATTTACTGGATTAACTGCAAATACTAGATACCAATATTATGTAAGAAATAGCTGTGGAAGTCAATGGATTGGACCATTCTCTTTCTTTACTTCAAATAACTTACCTTATGCTTATGGTTTTGATAATACTTCAGGTTATTCTGTAGATGGATGGAGTGGATCTTGGTCAACAGGAACTACTGCTGCTAATGCACAAGCTGGAACACAATATATATTTTCTAATTCAAGTACAACCGCTGCTACCAATAGATCTATTTATTCAAGACCATTAAATTTACAAGCTGGAGAACAAGTTACTGTAAGCTTTTATCATAAAGAAGGAAGTACTACTGGAAATAGATCTTTAAAATTAGAAATATTTCAAGATACTAATCCTACAAATTTGACTTCATTATTTAATAATACAGCATTAAATTTAACAACATATACCCAAGTTACTGGTAGTGTTTTTACAGCACCTGCTGCAGGTACATATTATTTAAAATTTACCGATTTTTCAGCTATAACAACTACATTACAATCAATGAGGGTTGATTCTGTTAATATTACTTCAGTTTTAGGAATAAACCAATTTTTGTCAGAAAAATTTGCTCTTTTTCCTAACCCTACAAAAGATATAATTAATGTTATAAACAGTATAGATGCAAGTATCACTAATTTAGAAGTTACAGATGTTAACGGAAGAATAGTTAAAAGTGTAAAAACAAATGGTGTCTCTGAAGCTCAAATTTCTGTTTCTGAATTATCTTCTGGAATTTACATGATGAAAATAGTTTCTGATAAAGGAACTACAACTAAAAAAGTTATCAAAGAATAATTTTATGTTTTGAGGATTCTTTTTGAATTCAAAAAATAATATATTAAAAAGTAGTAAGCATTTGTTTACTACTTTTTTTTTATTACAATTTATATAATGTAATTCGTTTATTTTAGAAAATTATACCTCTTTAAATATTATAGTTTCTAAAGTGGTATATTTACAAATTGAAAAAATTAAGAATATTTTTATGAAATTTCAACCAATTGTTCCAATGATTTGGACTAAAGAATTAAATGAAACTGTCGATTTTTATTGTGATGTATTAGGATTTACATGCGGTAATTACAATGAAGACTGGGGTTGTACTAAATAAAAAAATATGAGTAAAGTAGTATTAATAACTGGTGCTTCATCAGGAATAGGAAAATCAATTGGCGAATTTTTACATACCAAAGGTTTCGTAGTATATGGTACTAGCCGAAATCCGGAGAGAATTACCAATTCAATTTTCCCATTATTAACCTTAGATGTTCGAAATAAAGAAAGTATTCATAAAGCGGTAGCTGAGGTTATTGAAAAATCGGGGAGACTAGATGTGGTAATAAATAATGCAGGAGTAGGTATAACTGGTCCAATTGAAGAAATTCCTACTGAAGAAATAATAAATAACTTTGAAACTAATCTTTTTGGACCCATTGAAGTAATGAAAGCTGTTTTGCCATCTATGCGTATGCAAAAATTAGGTTTGATAATTAATATTTCATCTATTGCTGGTTATATGGGATTGCCGTATCGCGGAATTTACTCAGCTTCCAAAGGTGCCTTAGAACTAATCACTGAAGCATTACGAATGGAAGTAAAATCTTTCGGGATTCATATTACGAATGTAGCTCCAGGTGATTTTGCAACTAATATCGCTGCAGGTAGATATCATGCTCCATTAATAAAAGGATCACCCTATGAAATACCTTATGGTGTAACACTTAATTCGATGAATAATCATGTAGATAGCGGAAGCAATCCTAATGAAATGGCCGTTGCTATTTATGAAATTATTCAAACATCAAACCCAAAAGGACATTATAAAATCGGTGCTTTTATGCAAAAATTTTCTATAGTATTGAAACGTATAGTGCCTGATAAAGTCTATGAAAAAATGTTGATGAAACATTATAAAATATAAAATATCAAAATCAATATGATAGAGTAATATTACACTGATTTTTAAGTCTTTTTTTTAATTTCAATAATTGACTTATGCAATTGTAATTGATTTTTGATATTGAAATTGAAATTCGTAATTTTGACACATAAATAAACACAACCTCTAACACAATTAACTATGAAATTTTTTATCGACACCGCTAATCTGAATGACATTAAAGAAGCACAATCTCTTGGGATTTTAGATGGTGTTACAACTAATCCTTCCTTAATGGCTAAAGAAGGAATTACAGGAAAAAACAATATTCTTAAGCACTATGTTGACATTTGTAACATTGTAGAAGGCGAAGTAAGTGCCGAAGTAAACGCTATTGATTACGAAGGTATGGTAAAAGAAGGCGAGGAATTAGCTGATTTACACGAACAAATAGTAGTTAAATTGCCAATGACGAAAGAAGGAATTAAAGCATGTAAATATTTTTCGGATAAAGGAATAAAAACTAATGTCACTTTAGTTTTTTCAGCTGGTCAAGCATTATTAGCTGCCAAAGCTGGCGCTACATTCGTGTCGCCATTTATTGGTAGATTAGATGATGTGTCTACAGATGGGTTGAATTTAATTCAAGAAATAAGAGAAATCTATGATAACTATGGCTATGAAACACAAATTTTAGCAGCATCTGTTCGTCATACAATGCATATTGTAAATTGTGCTAAAATTGGTGCTGATGTAATGACAGGACCATTGTCTGCAATATTAGGTTTGTTAAAACACCCATTAACTGATATTGGTTTAGCGCAATTTATTGCCGATTTTGAAAAAGGAAATAAATAATATCTCCAAATAGTTGACACAAAAAAAAAGCGATTTTCAATTGAAAATCGCTTTTTTTAATATGCCTATATATCTTATTTCAAATCGTCTTCAAAATGCACATCAAACATATTAGTAAAACCATTTTTTATAGTTTTATTTGAATTAATAATTAGTGTGCGGTGTACTTTTGTAATTGCCCACTTGTTTTTTATATCTTCAAAATTTGCGCAATGTAATTCGGTTATTGAACCAAAATTATATTTTTTTAATGCTTTTTTCCATTTATCTGAATCCTCATCTAAATTAATAGCAATAAAATTATAATTAGGATATTTAGTTTTAAAATCCATTACTTTTTTATGAGCTGCCAGTAAATGAGAAGTTAATTTTTCTGACCAAAAAAAGAATACGGTATTTTGAGTAATAACAGTATTAGAAGAAATTGTTTTTCCATCAGGAGTTAATAATTGTACTTCTGGTAATTTCTTCCCAACATTTAATAGCTGAATAGCGTTTCCAATTTTTAGGATTTCATTTCGTTTACTAGTATCCGTAGAATATTTATGATACGTTTTTAAAAATTCTTGGTTATTAACCATGTTTTGATCTTCTAATAAATATTTTAAAGCAATATTATTTAAAACAATATTTCTAACTCTTTCATTTTTTATTAAAGTATCTGCAATATTCAGTTTGTTGATGTTTGTTTTTAGCGCTAAATCAACATCTGTAAAATGGTTGTGGTAATTAACAGCCCCAACATTATTTAGCATATGGTCTAAATACATAACAAATGGAGAGAATTCAGCTAATGCCTCGTTGCTGTAGTCAATATCTTTTCTAAAAGCATAATAATTTTTAGGAAGTTTAGAAGTAACATCTTCACCGGTTCTCATTTTATGAATCATTGGGTAAATTTCCTTTTTAGTATAGTTTGGAAAATTTACAATTCCTTTGGCATACAAATCAAAACCTTCACTCCATTTTATTTCTTCTTTTTTAGATTCATAAAATTTCTGATTAGCTTTATTTGTTTTGTTTATGAAGCTATTGAATTTATCAAAACCAAAATCAAATACTTCAAACATATCATTCTTATCTTTTTCGTTTCGTAGATACATATCCATTAAATAGTTATTTTTTTGATCGCCACGACCGCAAAAATTAATGGATCCATCAAAATCTTTCGAATCAATATGTACCTTTATACTATCGTTTTTATCAAAATAAACATATTGGTATTCAGGTTCATTTTTAAAAGTATACAAACCAGGAGTAAGGGAATCAAATTTTATTGAAAATGTATTGTCTTTATTAAGAGGAATGGAATCAATAACTACATTATTCTTACAAAAAAGTACATACGGGCTGGTTGGGTTGGAAACTTCTCCTCCAAAATAAGCAACATAATTATCTCCAGAAAATTCCTTCTTACAGGAAGTTAACAACGATAATAGAATTGCAGGTAGTAAAATAATTTTGTAGAATGGGACTTCTTTCATTATAATTATATTCTAAACAAATGTATTCAGATGATTTTGAATATTTTGTTAACCAATAGTTAAATAAAAGGTTAATTTTTTTGAAGATAATTGAAACTTTTTTAATCCAAATAGTGAAGTGATATTATTACTTTCCGATACAGGAACTGATAAGAAAAAATAAACGTTGAAACCCTTGATTTTGCTGGATTTTGCAATTTTTTCGAGCAACAAATGAGCAACTACTCGTCAAATTTGAGGTTTCTTGAGCTACAAATGAGCAACAAAAAAGAACGACAATTCAAATGTAAAAAAATAATTTGAAAGTTGTATTTTCTTATCGTTTTTTTCTTTTTTTTAAAATAAAATCACTTCAAATTATTTGCTCAAAATGTGCGCATTTTTTACCCAATGAGCAAATGAGCATTTGAGTATTTGAGCATTTATCACCAAAAATATTCCGAAATTTTGGGCTACACACACCCTCATAAGTCGCTTTATACCCTCTTACACCCTCATAGACCCTAAACGAGCCTAAACCGACCTAAAATCCATTTTGATTTTACCATATTTGCACCACATGGAAGTAATCACAATAGAGTCCCAGGCATTCCAAATGCTTATTGCAAAAATCGATGCGTTACACGCAGAGGTTTCGCGCAAGCATAACCCTGTGGATCAGTTTGCCATGGAATGGGTGGATACTTACGATGTAATGAAGATGCTCAACATTAGCAGAAGAACGCTTAGCAATTACAGCAAGACCGGTAAATTACAAAGCACCCGTATCAACAACAAAAGCTATTTCAAGGTTAAAGAAATTCATGAATTCTTAGAAGGGAATCATCAAAAAAAATCCAACGCAACTTTTATAAAAGCGAATAAAAAATAGCCTCTTTACTTTTTCATCTCATCATCACGAAAAGCACGCTTCGTCTGTTCAATTTCACTACTGCTTATCCCTACTTTTTTTGCAACTGTACGCCATTTTGCAATTTCTCGCTGCATATCATTTATGATTTTTTCCGCTTCGTCATTTTTTAGTTTGTAATGCTTTGCCGTTTCTAAGGCCAAAGCAATATCCTGTTCATTACTATTCTCCGATATATTTAATGTTAAGCCATTGCCCATTTCATTGGGATTCATATCATAGGCTGGTGATAATTCCCAACCATTATTTGTAAGCATAAATCCGTGATTACGTAAATGGTCATCAGTATTTGAAACCAACATATTGAAAACTACTCTTCTCCACAGCTGTTCTAAATCTGCTTTCACCGATGCTCCTTGCTGAATGATAAAAGCAACGATATCCAAATAGCTTAACCCATCATGAAAATCTGCTCCATCTTGATATCCCAATAATGTCATGGCAGATGCAAAGTGTATGCGTTTCTGTTTTATCCTATCAAATCGTTTAGATAAAAATGTATGGTGCTTTCCGGAAAATTGAAGTAGCCTTGCATCGGGTACATGAATACCGCAAGCTTTAGCCAATTGATGCAATACCATTTCCCAAGCACCGGTGTTTTTATCATCTTTAGCACTTGGAAATTTTGCAATCCAAAGGTTGCCCTTTTCATCCAGTACACTGGCTTTAGGTCTTGCGCCGCCCAATGAAGAACCTGGGTCAATTAGCATGCTCAACCACTTAGTATATTCCGGGTCTTTAATGGCATCATCTTTTTCCAATTGCAAACTGGCAAATTCCAATTCTCGAAGCGATGTCCAAGGAGGTGTTGACATTTTCTTTTGGTTGTTCATAAATTCACCCTCCTGTTCCAACTTAAATCGTAGTCCTCCCATTCGATGACCGTCAAAAACGCCTAATAAATAATCACTTTCAAAAAGTGTTTTTTCTTCACGGCTTTCCAACTTAGCTTGCCATGCTTCTCTTCTCCGCATTAATAATCTTCCCCAACGGTCAGGCGCAGAATCTAGGAATACCCCAAAATTATTTTTTCCTTCAGGCAAATATTGTTTCCCCTTGTAAAGTCCTAGATTAGGGTCTAAATACAAGATAGTTTGGTTGGCACTGAGCCAAGCGTCATGGTATTCAAATGAAAAAATCTCTTTTCCCCTTACACGTTGTGCATTGAGTATTCCCATTAATTGAGGTGCTTCCATAGGTTCCCAATCGGCATATACCCAAATGATAGTTTCGTTCTTCTTCATAGTTTATTCTATTTTTTAGGGGCACGCTTTGCTGTTGTAATTCCGGCATCCTGCAATTTTCTACCCAACGGGTCATTAGCTGCTACCATGGAAAGGTCTTTCTCCAAGCCGAGCACAAATAGCACTTGCAAGTAGCTGCCAATGGCAACGGTAGGAATTCCCTGTTCGATATTGTAAACTGTTTTTCTGCTTATGCCTGCTCGTTCTGCAACTTGCTCTGCACTAAATTTTCTACGCAGTCGCGCAAGCTGAATCTGCTCTCCTAATACATTTAAAACCTTGAGGTTTTTAGGTAATATTGCTGGTGCTGTTTTCATATAATGTGTCTTATAAAGCGCAAATATAAGATTATTTATCCTTTTTATGACACGTTATAATATTTTTTTTCACAACGGCATTATTGTACTAATCATAAATCTCAGTAGTTATCCTTTAATACTACCATGAATTTTGAAAGCGAAATTTATAAGTATCTACAACAAACGATAACTAAAAAAGCATTGAATTACTGCGACTTTACAGTTTGTTTTATTTTACTATATTTGTCACTTCACAGACAAGTCGATAAAAGAGAAGCATGGAATACCTTTTTGGTAAAAAGATAAGAGCATTGAGAGAAGCACAGGGATTGTTGCAACGTCAGGTAGCTTATCATTTAGATATTGATTCGCCTATGCTTAGCAACATTGAGCGAGGCGACAGAAGAGCCAGGCGTGAATGGATTCCTAAATTGGCTAAGCTCTTAAATGTTAGCGAAGAAGAATTGCTCACCTTTTGGTTGGCAGATAAAGTATTTGATGTCGTGAATGATGAAAAAGTAGCCAAAGAAACGATTAAAACCGTGGCTAAAACAATTGGATTGAAGGCAGTATAAAACTAATTAACACGGAGAGTTAGGTACTTGAACCTACGGAGTTCTTCTCTTCGAGTATTTCAATAAAGAAAAAGCATGACTAATAATTTTTTAAGTACAAAAGAATTGAAACCTAGAAAGGCGCTTAATAAAGCCTTCCTGAAAATGAAACCAAATAGAAGTGAAATTGAAAGTTTCAAATCTAATCTTATTACGTTACTTGATAGGACAAATGATACTGAAAGTGAAGAGTTTCACAAAAATCTTGTCATCGACTTTTTAAAGAAAACTTATTATGACCCAAATCATTTTATAAATACTAAAGGTAGAAACGACCTTGTTATTCATAATGGAAATAACGCTAGTAGCTCAGTTGGAGTAATTATAGAAGCTAAAAAACCGACCAACAAAGCAGAAATGATATCCACTAAAAAACTCAACGCCAAAGCGTTTCAGGAATTAGTGCTTTACTATTTACGAGAAAGAATAACTCATAAAAACCTTGAAGTAAAATATCTTGTTGCTACCAACATAAATGAATGGTTCATTTTTGACGCTACACTATTTGACAGACTTTTTGCTCAAAACAAAAACTTAGTAAAACAATTCAATGACTTTGAAGGCGGAAGATTGGCAGATACCAAAACAGATTTTTTCTACAAACAAATTGCGGAACCTTTCATTGGCGACATCAAAACAGAAATTGAATTTACCTATTTCGATTTACAAGAATATCAAAAACCCCTTCGGAATTCTGACAAGGCAGATGACACCAAGCTCATCGCTTTATTCAAACTACTTTCAGCTGAGCACCTTTTAAAACTTCCATTCACTAACGACAGCAACAGCCTTGATAAAAGGTTTTACAGCGAGTTATTACATATCATTGGTCTGACGGAAACAAAAGATGGAAGTAAAAAACTAATAGAAAGAAACAAGGAAGGAGAACGAAATTCGGGTAGCATACTTGAAGATGCTATCATCCAGCTCGACAGCTTAGACAAAATTAACCGATTAGATCGACCGAGCCAATTTGGAAGCAATCAACAAGAACGCTTATTTAACGTAGGACTTGAATTAAGCATTACTTGGATAAACAGAATTTTGTTTCTCAAATTACTAGAAGCCCAACTTATAACTTATCACAAAGGTGACAAATCGTATTCGTTTTTAAGTTTAGATAAAATCAAAAACTATGATGACCTAAACAGCTTGTTTTTTCAGGTATTGGCACGCAAGTATGATGACAGAAACCAAGACGTAAAAAAAGCATTTGAAAAAGTGCCTTACTTAAATAGTTCGCTTTTTGAGCCAACAGAAATCGAGCAAGTAACTTTATTCATAAGCAATTTAAAAGATGACAAAACAATTCCAATTATTTCATCAACCGTTCTAAAAAATGACCAAGGAAAAAAACGAACAGGAAATTTAACAACCTTAGAATATTTATTTGACTTCTTAAACGCTTACGACTTTACAAGCGAAGGTTCAGAAGAAATTCAAGAAGATAATAAATCACTCATTAACGCTTCTGTTCTAGGTTTAATCTTCGAGAAAATAAACGGTTACAAAGACGGTTCATTCTTTACTCCAGGTTTCATTACAATGTATATGTGTCGTGAAACTATTCGCAAATCGGTGGTGCAAAAATTTAACGAAACAAAAGAATGGAATTGTTCAACCGTTGAAGAGCTTTACGATAAAATTGAAGACCGAAAAGAAGCCAACGAAATTGTAAACAGTATTAAAATTTGTGACCCTGCCGTTGGTTCTGGACATTTCTTAGTTTCGGCACTCAATGAAATGATTGCAGTAAAAAATGACTTGAAAATATTGCAAGACCGCACAGGAAAGCGATTAAAAGAATATCAGGTTGAAGTAGTAAATGATGAATTAATTGTAACAGACGAAGAAGGAGAACTATTCGAATACAATCCTACAAACAAAGAAAGTCAGCGGATACAAGAAACACTTTTTCACGAAAAGCAAACGATTATTGAAAATTGTCTTTTTGGTGTTGACATCAATCCAAACTCTGTAAAAATTTGCCGTTTACGTTTGTGGATTGAGTTATTGAAAAATGCTTATTACAAAAATGCCACAGAACTTGAAACACTTCCAAATATTGACATCAATATAAAATGTGGCAACTCATTAGTTAGCCGTTTTGCCATTGATGCTGATTTGAGCCAAGCACTTAAAAAAAGTAAGTGGTCAATTGACACATATCGAATAGCAGTTGACACCTACCGAAACGCTGAAAGCAAGGAACAGAAAAGAGAAATGGAAAAACTGATAGCCAATATTAAATCAGATTTCAAAAGCGAAATAGATAACCCATTTAAAAAGAAAATTGCTGCAGCAAGAGGTAAGATAGACAATATAGCTACTGAAATAAATACAAAAAAAAACTGGGGTGATAAAGTTAACAAGCAACTATTTAAGGATTTAGAAAAAGCAACAGTAAGTTTTAAAAAGCTAGAGACAGAAAGAGACGATATTGAAACAAATAAAATATTTGAAAATGCTTTCGAATGGCGTTTTGAATTTCCTGAAGTTCTAGATGATGAAGGGGATTTTGTAGGTTTTGATGTGGTTATTGGAAATCCGCCTTATGGTATGATAATAGAAGATAATGAAATGAAAAAATATTTTTCCTCCAAATTTGTTTCCTCTGAAGGTAAGCACGAAATATTTAAATACTTCATTGAATTTAGCTTTACAATATTAAAATCAAAAGGATTAGTTACATTAATTACACCTGACACTTGGTTGCAACTTGGATATTTTAATAAACTGCGTGAGTATATTTTTAATAATTTAAATTTCATTTCCACAACTGAACCTTTATATAATGTTTTTGAAGAAGCAACAGTAGATACTTTGATATTTACAATAAAAAAGGAAACTATAGTAGAACCAAAAGTTAAACTTTATAATGGGTCATTAGATTTTGTGAATCTAATAGAACCAATAAATAACATACTTTATACTAAAACTGTTCCTAGTTTAATTATGAAAATTGAAAAGAATTCAAAATTAATACTTGGAGACTTTACAGAAATATGGCAAGGTTTAATTGCGTATGGAGAAAAATCTCAGGAAAGAATTTGGACTTCAAATAATAAAGATTCTGAGTTTCATAGGAAGCTACTATTTGGTGGTGAAATTTCAAAATATTCAATTAATTGGAAGGGAGAATATTTAAAATATGGAGAATGGCTGCACAGACCACGACCAAGCTATATATTTGACAAGCCGAAAATCTTAGTCCAGCGAATTAGAAATCCAAAGCTTAAAACAAGACTAGTATGTGCAATAGATACTGAAAAATTAATTAATGGCACTGGACTTTCTAATATTTTAATTGATGAAATAAAGAATGTTGAACTTAATCTTAATATTGAATTTATTCTTGGAATTATCAATTCGAAATTGATAAATTATTGGTTTAGTTTTTATTTTACTGATGTCAATATTAAACCTGAACAACTTAGGAAAATACCATTTGTTATTAACTCAAGTACTATTAATGAAATTACAACGATTGTTAACTTAATTATAGAATCAAAAAAACAAAACCAAAAATCTGATACAACGAACTTAGAATCCCAAATTGACCAATTGATTTACCAACTTTACGACCTTACAGAGGAAGAAATACAATTTATTGAATCTAAATGAAAACCTTGATAGAGCATGTTGTTGGATACATGTTAAAGGTTATTAAGTCTGGTATTAATATTAAAAAAAACACAAAAGAGTTTAACGCCATTAAACATGGCGATTATAAATGTTTCATGAAGTTAATTAGGACACCTATCCCATTTATGGTAAAATATGTTTCCGGCAAAATAACTGCAGAAGAAAACAATCCTAACTACGATTGTGATTTTGAAGGTCTATTAAAAAGTGGTTCTGCATTGAAATTATTTTATAAAAAGTGCTTCAATCATTATGGTAATATTATTGATTCTGATATTTCTGATGACAATTTCGCGAAATTAGTAACATTTGAAATTGCTATTAGAATGCATGCAAACAACAATTTATTATTAAATAAAAGTGTCAGAACTGATTTAGTAGATATTATTCCAATTTTATGTAAGCATAAAAATATCCCTTCAAACGAAGTTGAAATACTTCAGAAAGGGAGAATATTTTTAAATATGGTAAAACATAATAAAGCTCAGTTTTCATCTTGGCAAATAGGAATTGAAAATTTTGAAAAATCTTACCATATCCTCGAAAAGTACTCAATTTTAATTGTTTAAAAGTTAAATACAGTAAACAATTAATTATGTTATTGTAAATCCCACGGAATCATCGCAACCTAACGGCAATTCCGTAGTAAAATCAACTGAAAAAATCGGAATTTTCTAAATTTTCTAGGAATTCTATGGAATCGTCATCGTATTCGTAGGAAACAATGATATCACTGTCCTCATCATCTTCGTCTTGTTCTTCTAAAGCGTTTTCAAGAACTTCATCGAGTATTTCCATTAACGATTTTAAATAATAATGTCCCAGGTGCGATTCTGTATCAATGCCATATACAGCCATGTGTTGCTTAATTTGTTCCCATAGTTTAGCCAGCACTTTATGATGCCTTTTAAAAGTAGCCAAATCCATTTCTATTTCTTCATAATCAAAATCAGATAAGAGGGCACGCTCCTTTTCAATCCATATTTTTAAGCCGTGATTAATTTTTCGTTCTTCCATTTGTTGCTGCCTTGCCAGTGCATCTTTTTCCAGGTGCCTTAATTCTATTTCACGTTTGCGAAGCTCCAGCTCTTTATCTTGCTGCGCCAGTTTACGCATTTCAAGTTCATGTTCTAATTGCAGTTTCTTCAATGCAATTTCTTTTTCAAATCGGAATTGGTCGTTGTTGTTTTCCATATTGTTTTTATTTTTTGATGATACATGTTGTTTTGTATTCGTGGCTTTGGCAATAAGGTCAATGGGCAATGCATTGCCTCCATTGCCTGATTGTCCATTAAGCCAACGAAACACTTGGCTTTTACTTATAGCAAGTTCCGCAGCAATTTGTCGGATGCTATAGCCTTGTTTTTGTAGTTCTTTTGCTTTGGTTAATAAATCTTGATTCATATTTTGTAAGGATATTATTGGTTGAAATGCTCATATACTCAAATGCTCAAATGCTCATCGGTATTATTTTGAGCATCTTTCTTCTTGTATTTTCCGTGACCAATGCGCTCAAATGGCCCGTTGGATAGATACCGAGTAAGTGTTGCCGTTGAAATATCTATGCTATCGCCAATTTCATTAGCTTCTTTTCTTGTAAATGTATCAGGCAACATTTCAAGGATGAATTCCAGTTTTCTAAATTTGATAATTTCATTACTCATACCTGGCATTTCTGCCATGTGCTTTGAGCTATTGCTTATTAAATTTTTAGCAATGTTTAAGGCTACCTCAAAATCATTCTCATGAATTTCCATAGGCGCACCTGGTATTTTATTTTCATCAATGAAATTTCGCAAGCAGGTTAATACCATAGATATTCTAAAACAAATTAGCCCTGTACGGTGCAAGGATGCTAAAATTTTATCTCCTGTATCAGCAAAGTACTTATTAAGTAAAGATGTAAACTGCATTTGAAACTGCAACTGAAATTCCTTGGGTAGGCTACATTCAAATGCTGTCCCCAAACGATTGAGCATTTCGTATAAAACAAAAATGCGCTGTCCCAAATCCATAAATTCCTGTCCCGGTACTGTCCCTCTGCGTTCAAACACATCCCGAAACATCGGTACACTTTTCATAGAGTAATACATAAAGCGACTAAACAATCCATTTTCTGCATCAGGTATCAAGCGTTTTAACTGTCCCTGTGTGCCGGTAAGAAAAACAGAAAGCTTTGGTGTTTCTAATGAAATATATTCCTTGTTGGTTTTACGTTGTATCTCTACCGGCTCGTGGTGAAAAGAACAACGCAATACATCACTAAAATTTCCCCAGTCCTGCGTGAGTGAATTGCTTAAGGTATCTGCCTCTGTGCTAAATAATATACCCGAGCCATTATTTTCGTTTAGGGTTTGTACAAATGAGCTTGCACTATTATTGGCAGGTATCAAAAGCATTTTACTGGGAGGTGGCGGTATAGTGGTTTCAGCCTGTTCTTTTTCTTTACGCTGACTATTTACCTTTTGTTCGTATTCCTCCTGCAGTCGTTTTGTTTCTTCTCTTTTTGCTTTATGAATGGGAGCTGCCAAAAAACGCACGAAATTCAATATCCCTTTACCAGCTCCTGCCGGTGCATCTATAAAAGCATACAAGTTTGGGAACACAATACGGTTATCATAAATACCACTCACATTGGGTAAGCATCCTGATATGATTGTTAGCGCACCCAATAAGATAACATCACGCTCTTGCTTATTAGATGCAGCAATAAACAGGGGCTTTAAACACAAAGGGATGACTTCAAAAATAGCATCATCAAAATTTAAGTTTGCTTTTTCGGCCTCACTGGGTAAGTAATAATCTGTTTCTTCTGTTTTTTGTTGCCAATGGTTCATCGTTTAATAGGATTTTGGCGAACAAAATTTCTGGCATCTTCTTGCATCCTACTTGTCTGCTCATGTTTACCGGAATTTAACCATTCTTCTAAATCACCTCTACGAAACAAAATCTTCTTTCCATTTTTATAAAAGGGAATTTTCCTTCTACTGGTCATGGAGTATAAAGTTTGTTTGGCAAGGTGCAGAAATTCGGCTGCCTGATCGGCATTCATAACTTCGGCTTTTACAGATTGCTCTGCTTGCTCTGTGTGTGCAGATTCTTGATGTTGCACAAGTGCTGTTTGTACAGCTTCATTCACCAACTCTTTGATGAATGCCTGGAAATGGGTAATACTTTCTGTCATAATTATTTTATTTACCCTTCATACTTCAAAAAGAAAGCCGTGCCATGTTTTTATCTTTGCTATCAGTTGCTTATCCTTTTTTTGATTGCACAGCACTGCAATAAAATTCTCAGTTCATTACATAAATCGGACAATTCAATTTGTAATTATTTTTATGTTATTGCGCAACGTTCGGAAACGCTGCGCAAATTATAGCAACTCAAAAAATACTTTATAGCACATTGATATTCAGACTTTTTGACACTGACAACTTTATCTATTGTCCGCTTTTTCTGTCAGTATTAATGCCAAGTTTGATGCTCTTCATTGCTTTGGTTTTCGTTGTATCCATCACCTTACCATAAATCTGTGTGGTGTGTATGTGTTTGTGTCCAAGTAATTTTGAAACGGTATAAATATCGGTTCCTTCCGCTAGTTGTAACGTTGCAAACGTGTGGCGGAAATTATGAAAAGTTATTTTCTTTCGGATACCTGCGCTTTGCAACCAACGATTCAAATGGGCATAGTCGCTTTGAAAATTATAATCACCAAAAATTCTTTCGCTGCTTTCTTCATAATCACCTAGTAAACCTAATGCTTCGTCTGATATAGGCAAGGTTTCAATGCCCTTGGTTTTGCTTTGTGTGAAGCGAATAAAATAGCCCAAGTTTTCGGAGTGTTGAATTTGGTCACCACGAAGTTTAGTAACATCACCCAGTCGCAATCCTGTGAGTGCAGAAAACATACAAGTACGTTTGAGTAAATCAGATTCAGCCTGCGTATTGTACAATTTCAAAAGTTCCTCTTTGGTCAAAAACTCTCTATAAGTTTCCGGTTGTTGAATGCCTTTCACGGCATCAAATGGGTTGCTAATCATGTGACCATATACCATGGATTCCCGAACCGTTGCTCTGAGCTTGTTGAAATAAGTGTAACACGAGCTTTGAGAGATGCGCATTTTGGGTGAATTGATGCGCGTGGCTTTTTTCTCTAAAAACTCTTTGTATTCATTAATAAATTGTGGAGTGATATCACCAAAGTTGCATTGACCCTTACAAAATTGAACAAAGGTTTTATAGGATGCAACCCAACCACCATGGGTATTTGGATTGCCAATCCATTTATCCATTTGCTTTTCATAGAAAGGCAGGAAATCATCAAACTGTGAACTACGTTTGATGCCGAACTTTCCTGCCAACCTATCTAATTGCCTGTTGGCTGCAATGGATCGGGCTAGTGTTTCAATATCTTTATTGTGGCGTTTTTCCACTTCATCTCTTGGTGGGTTATACATAAACATATTTAGGTATTCCCAACGGGTAATTTTTCCACTCTCTGGATGAATAATGGGTGGGTAGTGGTCAAGATATAGGCTAATCTTACCGGTGCGCAGCATGCGCTTTCTCAATGTAACTCTCATATTTATTTTGATTTTAAAAGTTTCTCTAAATCTTCTCGCAGTATCAACCTACGTGTTCCCACGGTGATTGTTTTGAGTTTATTGGCATTATACATTCTTGATACTGTCCAACGGGATACGCCGAGCAACAAAGACACCTGTTCAACACTCAACACCTCCCTTGCCTGAATCATGACAATAGAGGCCGTCATTTCGCCTTTAATCTCCTCCTTATTTTGGAGTAGTTTTTCCTGTCTTTTATTCTCTTTATAAGCCCTGGAGGCGCACTTGTGAGAACAGTACAAAGTGCTCATTTTACGAGCTTGAAACGCTTCTTGGCAGAATACGCAAATTTTCGGAATTGGATGTTTACTAGCAGTCATTGTTATTTCGCCTTTATGTAGCACGGTGTAGCAGCATGTAGCAGGATGTAGCAGCATGTAGCAAATTTTGTGGTGCCGTAACTTTTTTGTTGCGCATTTGTTGCTCGATATTCTGATGTTACAAATGAGCAACAAATTCGATGCAAAACTCGAAAAATGACGAAAAATGACAGAAGGTCTAAAAACGCGAAAACCCTTGACTAGCAAGGGTTTTAGTTATCAATGTTTGTTTTTGATTATCGTTGTTTGTACGGGTTTATTTGCCGATACAAAAATTCGCAAAAATATTCCCTAACAATTCATCGTTAGTAACTTCGCCGGTAATCTCTCCAAAGTAGTACAATGCCTGTCGGATATCAATAGACATAAGATCGGACGGGATGTTTGCTTGCAAACCAAATTTAACTTTCTGTATTTCTTCTAAAGCTTTAAGTAACGAGTCGTAATGTCTTGTATTTGTGACGATAGTTTCATTATTTCTTAATGCGCCAGTGTTTACAAAAGATAGTAATTGATTTTTAAGTTCGTCAATACCATCTTTATTTTTAGCACTTAACAAAATTTGTTTTACGTTTAATGATTTAAGTTGTTGAAGAAGTTCTAATCTATCGTTTTCCGAAATTAAATCTACTTTATTAATAACAACAATTAATGGTTTTAATGGGTATTTGTTTTTTACTTTTTCAATTTCAGTAATGTATTCCGATCCCGAAACTTTAAATTTTAGACTCTCAAACAAATATAGTACTACTTGAGCTTGATCAATTTTTTCAAAAGTTTTTTTAATTCCAATTCCTTCAATAATATCTTGAGTTTCTCTAATTCCTGCCGTATCAATAAAGCGGAAACCAATGCCACCAATTACTAACTCATCTTCAATTGTGTCGCGAGTAGTTCCAGCAATTTCGGATACAATGGCTCTTTCTTCGTTCAATAAGGCATTCAATAAAGTTGATTTTCCTACATTAGGTTCGCCAACAATTGCTACTGGTATTCCGTTTTTTATCACGTTACCCACTGCAAATGAATCGATTAATCGTTTTAAAACAAACTCAATTCTATTCAGTAACTCATGAAATTGAGTTCGGTCTGCAAATTCTACGTCTTCTTCTGCAAAGTCTAATTCAAGTTCAATTAACGAAGCAAAATTTAATAACTCTTCTCTAAGTTTAGATATTTCGCTGCTAAAACCGCCACGCATTTGCTGCATTGCGATTTGATGAGAAGCCTCATTATCAGAGGAAATTAAATCGGCAACTGCTTCTGCTTGTGATAAATCTAGTTTACCGTTTAAGAATGCTCTTAGTGTAAATTCACCAGCTTGAGCCATTCGACAACCTTTTCTTAGCAACAACTGAATAATTTGCTGTTGAATAAAAGTAGATCCATGGCATGATATTTCTACTACATTTTCTCCCGTATACGAATTAGGGTTTTTGAAAATTGAAAGAAGAACTTGATCGTAAATTTTTCCATCTTCTACAATTGTTCCTAAATGAATGGTATGTGTTTTTTGCTTGGAAATATCTTTTCCTGAAACCGATTGAAATACTTCTGAGGCAATGTTTATAGCATTTTTCCCAGACATTCTAATGATAGACACGGCACCTGCTCCTGATGGTGTTGCTAGTGCTACAATAGTATTTTGGTCAATCATGTTTACTTTTTGTTTTATTTTACAAAGGTATCAATTTTATACTCTTTTTAAAATGTAAATTATGTGACTATTTTATTTGTTAAAAATGATTGTAATTATTTGTAAATATGATGATTATCATGTTTTTTCATTAATTTAATCATTAATTTTAGTATATAAATAATTATTATTATGAAAAAAATTCTATTTCCTACAGATTTTTCTAATGTGGCTACAAATGCTTTTGTTCACGCATTAGGTTTGGCTAAATTGGTTCATGGCGAATTAATTTTGCTTCACACCTATGAATTGCCAATAATGGATAGTCAATTTGGTATTCAAAATTACAAAGATGTCTACGAAACCATTGAGTTAACTAATTTGGATAGGTTTAAAGATGAAATCCCTAAACTCCGAAAACTTGCAGAGGAGAATGGTTTTGAATCTGTTAAAATGACTCACGTTCTTACAGATGGCGATTTATTGCATAGCATAAGAGAAACCGTTAGTAAAGAGAAAATAGATTATTTAGTTATGGGAACTGCTGGTGCGAGTGGGTGGTTTGAAAAACTGCTCGGGACGAATACTGGTGAAGCAATTACAAGTTTAAGCATTCCTGTTTTTTGTATTCCGGTAGGAGTGAAGTATTCTAAAATTAATACAATTGGTTTTACTACACGTTTCAGAGAAAAAGATAAAATTGCTTTACAAAATGTCATTAAAATTGCTAAGGTCTCCCATGCTAAGGTTAAATGTCTTTATGTAGAAACTAGTGATTCTGATAATAGCTTGGCAGTTTATCAAGAATGGGAAACTTTTTTTAAAGGCGAGCCAGTACAATTCTTTATTATTCCAGGTGAAGATATTCAAGAAACCATTGAAGATTTTATTATTAGCCAAGAAATTGATGTTCTAACAATGATTTCTTATAAACGTACATTTTTTAAATGGTTGTTTACTTCAAGTTTTACAGAAGAAATGGCATTTCAATCTTCAATTCCGATTTTAGCATTACATGAATAACACTTGATAGTCACTTTTATAATCAAAAAACCGTCTTCATTTCTGGAGACGGTTTCTTTTGGTTTAGATTTGTTTGGTTGTTAATTATATTCTAGTTGTTTAGCATTACAGGCATCACAAGCATAGTAACAGTTTCGCCTTCATCTAATCCATCAACTGGAGTTAAAATTCCGGCACGATTTGGCATTGACATTTCTAATTGAATTTCATCTGATTGTAAATTAGATAACATTTCTAATAAAAATCTTGAGTTAAAACCAATTTGCATATCATCACCTTGATAATCGCAAGTCAATCTTTCTTCAGCTTTATTAGAGTAATCAATATCTTCAGCAGAAATATTTAATTCAGCACCAGCAATTTTTAATCGAATTTGGTGTGTAGTTTTATTTGAGAAGATAGCCACACGACGAACAGAACTAAAAAACTGTGCTCTATCAATCAATAATTTATTTGGATTTTCTTTAGGAATAACCGCTTCATAGTTAGGGTATTTTCCATCAATTAATCTACAAATTAATAAGTAGTTTTCAAATGAGAAAGTTGCATTAGCATCATTATAATCAATTTTAACTTCAGCATCAGAAGCTCCTAAAATACTTTTCAAAATATTTAAAGGTTTTTTAGGCATAATAAAATCAGCAACTTGCGACGCTTTTACATCAGTACGAGTATATTTTACTAATTTATGAGCATCTGTAGCTACAAAAATCAAACCTTCTGGAGAAAACTGAAAGAAAACTCCTGACATTACGGGTCTTAAATCATCATTTCCGGCAGCAAAGATTGTTTTGCTAATAGCAGTTGCTAATACTTCTGCAGGAACTAAAGTAGAAGATGGATCTTCTAGTTGCACTGATTTAGGGAATTCTTCACCCGGAGCATATGCAATGGCATATTTACCTGAATTAGAACTAATTTCAATTGTGCTGTTTTCTTCAACTGTAAACGTTAATGGTTGCTCAGGAAACGTTTTTAATATATCTAATAACAATTTTGCCGGAACAGCAACACTACCTTTATCTGTAGACTCAATTTCTAATGTAGCCGACATAGTAGTCTCTAAATCCGAGGATGAAACTGTTAATGTTTTTTTATTTAATTCAAATAAAAAGTTATCTAAAATTGGTAAAGTATTACTACTATTGATAACGCTACCTAAAACCTGTAGTTGCTTTAATAAATACGAGCTCGATACAATAAACTTCATTTTTTTTTATTTTTTACAAATATATCCTAAAGAAATAGATTTAGAAAAGATTTTTATTAACATTAATTGCTATATTTTCTTTTTCGCAATATCGTAAATACTAATCCAAAGACTAGTAATACTCCCAGTGGAACACCGATAGTTAGAATTTGCGTAGAGAAATATTCCTCCGTAACCTTTTGAGAATCTAAAATAGGTAAGTCTACTTCCTTGCTTCGGATGTTAATAAGTCCGTTATCATCTAACAAATAATTTACACAATTCATCATGAATTCTTTGTTTGCATAAAGATTATTTGTCCATTTGTCAAAACCTAATTCTAGAGGTTGGTAGTTTTTATCCAACTGGTTTTTTATAACATCACCATCCGAAATAATAATCATTTTAGAATTTTTTCCAACAGGGCTATAGTCTTTTTCTTTAAAAGGTAAAACTCTATTTTGGTATACAGAATGAAATTTTCCTTCCAACAAGACTGCAACAGGCATATTTCCATTTTCTGAAAATTCTTTTTGCTCAGGTCGATCTTGCACCATTTTCAAATTTACCTCTGTAGGTGTACCAATTGATTTTGAATACGGAGAACTCTGTAATAAAATAGTTTTTTTAATATCGTTTTTAAGAATTTCAATCGGAGTTGTAAATTCAAATTTGATTCCATCTAAGTTACTCACTATCGGACTAATTTTAGATTTATCAACAGTTGCAATTGGATAAATCATAGGCGAATATAACCAAGGAAATTTGGTGTATTGGGTAGCACTACCTTGTTGGCCAGTAGCTAAAGAAATAGGAGTAGCCAAGATATCTTTAATTAAATCTGGCTTAATTCTAACCCCATATTTAAAGAACATATCGTTTAAATTCAAATCTCTTGGATACGCTAAATTCTCTCCCGTTGCCATTAAGCTGTCCATTTCCATGTTTACTTGATCTACTAACCAAATTGTTTTTCCGCCATTAATAAGAAATTGATCTAGCACTTGTTTTTCTTCATCAGAAAATGATTCAGTAGGTTTTGCAATAATAGCCAAATCGTATTTTTGCAAGGCTTTTAAAGTATTTTCAGGGCTTTTAGCAACCGAGTCCAAAGTGAATGGGCCAATGTAATAATTCTCTTTAACCGATTTCAAAAAATCTGCAATAAGCAAATCGTGAAGTTCCCCATTACCTTTAATAATTGCTACCTTTTTTTCTCTGTTTTTAGAAACCGAGTTGAATGCATTTGCAAAAGCATATTCTAAATGTTGAACTGAGCTAACCACTTTTAGAGCTGTTGAAGCGCCCATCATATTTTTTAACAAGGGCACTTTTGCACTTTTATTTCCATAAGTTACTACCGCCCAAGGAAAAACAACCTCTTGTGTTTGTTTACCTTTTTCATCCATTGTTACGTTTAAAGGGGTTAATCCTCTGTCGTAAAATTTCTGCATTGTTTTTTCACGATCTTCCTCTTTATCTAAAGGATTCACAAATTGAAAAATAATATTAGAGTTGTAGGCTTTGAATTCTTCTAATAATTGTTGGGTTTCCGTTTGCAGTTTTTTGAATTCTCCAGGAAAATTACCTTCTAAAAAAACATCAACATACAATGGTTCTTTTACTTCTTTTATAATGTTTATTGAAGTTTGTGAAAGGGTATAGCGTTTGTCAGCTGTTAAATCAAATCGCTTGAAAAAGAAATGACCAGCAAAGTTTACTATTACTAAAATCCCAATAATAGTAAGCAGATTTTTTAAGTTTGTTTTCTTATTTTCCATTACGATTTTAGAGTTTTTAGTTTGTAAACAGTCAAGGATAAAAACAATAAGGTTATACTTACAAAATAAATAGTATCTCGAGTATCTATAACTCCTCGGCTCATACTTTTAAAATGATAATCCATACCGAAGAAAGCTATTAGTTCTTGCCAATCTTTAATTTGGGAGGCTACTCCTTGAAATCCAAAATACAGAATAAAACACAAGAAAACAGAAACAATAAATGCCACAATTTGATTTTCGGATAGTGTAGAAGTGAATATTCCTATTGCGGTATATCCTGAAATCAAAAAAAGTAAGCCAAAATAAGATCCTATTGTGCTTCCCATATCAATATTTCCTGTTGGCATTCCTAATCCATAAATTACATAAATGTAGATAAATGTTGGGATTATTGCAATTACAATTAAGGATAAAGCACCTAAGAATTTTCCGCTAACAATTTTCCAAATAGAAATTGGTTTGGTGAGTAATAACTCAATTGTACCCTGTTTCATTTCGTCAGAAAAACTTCGCATAGTAACCGCAGGTATTAAAAATATTAATATCCAAGGAGAAATTGTGAAAAATGGCGATAGATCGGCAAATCCACTATTCAAAATGTTGTAATCTCCTTCAAAAAACCAAAGGAATAATCCGTTTAGCAATAGAAATATTGCAATTACCAAATACCCAATTGGTGAACCAAAAAAGGATTTTATTTCTCTTAATAGTATTGATTTCATTTATTTTTTTTTCAAAATAATTA
This sequence comes from uncultured Bacteroidota bacterium, assembly GCA_903838055.1. GTDB lineage: Bacteria > Bacteroidota > Bacteroidia > Flavobacteriales > Flavobacteriaceae > Flavobacterium. Next base: position 58,192 of record CAILWV010000057.1, read on the forward strand.
TATCTTGATGCAGATCTATAATATCGGATGGTGTTCCAGACCAATTACCTCTTAAAAATTGAACTACTTCAAAATCATTTTCATTTAGCAAATTAATTATATATTCTTTATTGTATGCAACATTGGCTTCTTTTACGGTTTTATCCATTAATGAATAATTTTCCATTTCATAAGGAAACTGTTTTGTTCCTTTACTGATCATAGCATTTTTACTGATTTCATCTAATATAAAAAATGTAGCAAAGAATTTTTTATTTGGTTTTAATACCCTATTAATTTCTGAAATATAATTTTCAACATCATTTGGCAGCATATGTGTAAATACAGACGTTAAAAATACAAAGTCAAAACTATCATTTTTATATGGAAATACTAAGTTTTCGGCCGTATTATTTGTATCAGATAAATATAAATCGTTTTTTAATGGGATTAATTTAAAATTGAAATTTGGATATTTTGAGCTAATATTTTGTTTGCACCAATCTACTCCAATCTTCACAATATCAAAACCTTCATAACTCCCTTTTTTAGATAAATAATTGGTAAAAGGCACTGCCATTCTTCCAATTCCGGAACCAATATCTAAAATGGCACTATCGGGAGTAATATCTCCATATTGAATAAAATAATTAAAAAATTGCTTTCCAACACTTTCAAATCCTCCACTGCCGGTAAACATTAATCCTTTTGGAGGAGCTAATGCGCTTTTATCTCTAAAAATATCCTGAGGAAAGAAAATGATTCTTCTTATGTGAAAGCGCATGGTAACCGGTAATCTATAATATAAGTTTCTTAAAAAGGAATTCATTATTTTAAGTTAAGGTTACTAATTTATCTACACTCCAAGCTTCAGGCTTATCATTGAATAATTTCTTGGTAAAAGTCCATACTTCATCAAATAAATCGGATTTTCGATAGTTTTCAAGATCCTCTTCTGTTTCCCAATAACTATATGTAAACATTATTCCTGGATTGTTTTTATCTTGATATAATTCAAGAAAACGATTTCCTGGAGCATTTCGTATGTGGGATTTCATTAATTCGAAATTTTCTAAGAATTTGGGAATGTTTTCTTCATGAAAAGACATTTTTACTATGCGTACAAACATGTTTTATTTGTTAAAACTAATCATTACAAAATCCCTATATTCTAATCCCAACAAGCTAGATGCGGAGCCAATTTTTGGGTTACTTTTATAGATTCCAATTTCTAAAAACCCCGCTTCATTAAATATGGCAAGGGATTTCCCCATTATAGAAGAAATTGTTTGTTTCTCTATAGTTTCAATATCTGAATATTTAGCAAAAATACTTTTTACTTTTTTGTTTTTAAAATTAACTTCATAAGGTCTTCCTTTTGCAGTTTCTAAAAACATTTTTTTAGTAATATTCGTAATTGCATTACCAAAATGATCAATATATATAACATAGCCTTTAATAGAATTAAAATCGGTGGCTACTACAGGTTGTAATTCGGTAATTTCTTTAAGACTTTTTATTTCTTTTCCAATTACATTAAGAACGCCACCTTTTGCTATATGTACAGCTACAGTTATAAGTACATCCATATCGGTTGCATCAGGCAATAATCGATCATGAATAGTAATAGCTACCATTTTTTGAGGTTTTATTTTCGCAATCAATAAACTTAAGATTCCATTGTCTGCAGAAATAAAATAATGATCGTTCCACTGAACTACAATATGTTGGTTATTTTCCTTTAATTCAACGTCTACACCAATAAGATGCACAGTTCCTTTTGGAAAACTAGAATAAGCACTTTGAATTAAATAACTGGCTTCACTAATATTAAAAGGATCAACAAGGTGAGTGATGTCAACTATTACAGCTTCTTTTAGTTGTGATACTATCTTCCCTTTCAAAGATCCAACAAAGTGGTCTTTAATTCCATAATCGGTAGTAAGGGTAATTATTGACATAAAATTGTTTATAACTAAATAAGAAACGTAATGGTCAATTTCATAAATTTGAATTGTTTACAAAACTACTAATATTTAGTAAAAAACAATTAAAAAACTCCCTCCATTTGAACGAACGTATCATTGAATTACACGACATCGCTCCAAAAGAATTTTGGGGTACGCAAGATGCACATCTTGAAACCATTAAAAAATATTATCCTAGATTAAAAATTGTTGCAAGGGGAACAACTCTCAAGGCATTTGGAGAAAAAGCTGAATTGGATGAATTTGAAAATAGATTCAATCGATTGATGTTGCATTTTACTCGCTATAATAATATTGACAATAATGTTATTGAAAGAGTAATTCAAAGTAATTCAATTGAAGAGCAACGAATGCCTGATCATGAAAAAATATTGGTTCACGGAATAGGAGGTAAACTAATTAAAGCAATGACTCCCAACCAACACAAGTTGGTAGAAGCTGTTTTTAAAAATGATATGGTTTTTGCCGTAGGTCCTGCTGGAACTGGAAAAACATATACAGGTGTAGCTCTTGCAGTAAAAGCCCTTAAAGAAAAACAAGTAAAGCGAATAATATTAACGCGTCCTGCTGTGGAAGCTGGTGAAAATCTTGGTTTTTTACCAGGAGATATGAAAGAAAAATTAGATCCCTATATGCAGCCTCTTTATGATGCATTAAGAGATATGCTGCCTCCACAAACCTTGGAAGATTACATATTAAAAGGAATTATTCAAATTGCACCTTTGGCATTTATGCGTGGTAGAACTTTGGATAATGCTTTTGTTATTCTAGATGAAGCTCAAAACACTACCCATTCACAAATGAAAATGTTTTTAACGCGTATGGGAAAAAACGCAAAATTCATTATTACAGGTGACCCAGGACAAGTAGATTTGCCTCGAAGAACTATCTCTGGTTTAAAAGAAGCTATTCTAGTATTGAAAGATATTGAAGGTATCGGTATCATATATTTAGATGATAAAGATATAGTGCGCCACCGATTAGTGAAAAAAGTAATTGATGCCTACAAGAGTATAGAAAATAATGATTAATACTAAGTTGAATAATTTCTATTTTAATTTTTTGACTTCTATTTAAGCAATGAAAGAATATTTTAAATATGCTAATGGGTTTGTGAATTTAAACAATGAAAACTTATTTCTCACTAATTCTGGAAATTGGTCGGAAACATTAAATTTACTAGAAAAATCTCCCAAATCAATTCGGAAAAATAATTTTAAATCATATAAAATTTATATCTATTTATTTATAGTTGTATGCTTAATAGTACTAGTACTTACTAAAGCAAAGAGTGGTTCTATACCTTTTGGATTAATTTTATTAGGACTTGGAACTTATTCTTATTTAAAGAGAGAAACGGGTAAACAATATAAAATTCCGATTTCCAAAATAAAAAGCATCATAATTAATGAAAATGAGGTGACAATTTTCTTTTATAATTCTAACGGCATTGAAGATTTTGAAATTCTTGCTAAGGTGGACAATAAAGGATTAGATATTTTATCTCATTTTAAACCAATAACTACTTAATTTTTATTAAATAGTGTTTCTGCGTTGTGTATTATAGCGAAACATTCTATTTTTGCAAAAAACAACACACTTCTAAAATGAACACAATAACTACTACTAATTTTCATTTTCCAAATCAAAAATCAGTTTACCGTGGTAAAGTTCGAGAGGTTTATAATATAAACGATGAACTTTTAGTAATGGTTGCAACTGACAGGCTTTCAGCTTTTGATGTGGTAATGCCAAAAGGGATTCCATACAAAGGACAAATATTAAACCAAATTGCAACTAAATTTATGCAATTAACCCAAGATATTGTTCCGAATTGGTTAATTGCTACCCCAGATCCTAATGTGGCTGTTGGCCATTTATGTGATCCATTTAAGGTTGAAATGGTAATTCGAGGATACCTTTCAGGTCATGCGGCTAGAGAATATTCTGCAGGAAAAAGAGTTCTTTGTGGAGTTGAAATGGCCGAAGGATTAAAAGAAAACGATAAATTTCCTAATCCTATAATCACCCCAACTACTAAAGCAGATATGGGTGTTCATGATGAAGATATTTCTCGTGAAGCCATATTGTCTCAAGGAATTGTTACGGAAGAAGATTATTTGATTTTAGAAAAATACACACGTGCTTTATACCAACGCGGAACAGAAATTGCTGCTTCTCGCGGATTGATTTTGGTAGATACCAAATATGAATTTGGGAAAACTAAAGATGGTGTAATTGTATTAATCGATGAAATTCATACTCCCGATTCCTCTCGTTATTTTTATGCAGATGGTTACCAAGAGCGTCAAGATAATGGCGAAGAACAAAAACAATTGTCTAAAGAGTTTGTTCGTCGTTGGTTGATCGAAAATAACTTCCAAGGAAAAGAAGGTCAAACGATTCCAAATATGACAGAAGAATATATAGACACTGTTTCCAATCGTTATATTGAGTTATACGAAAACATACTCGGAGAAGAATTTGTGAAAGCAGATATTAATAATATTCAGGACCGGATTGAAAAAAATGTCACCGAATATTTAAAAAATAAATAATAAAAAAAGTCCCAAATCAATTAAGTTTTGGGACTTCGTTTTTGTAAGTTTATTTATTATTTAAAGTAGGAAAAATCATGGTTATTTTCAATTTTCAATAAACTTTCATAAATCAACTTAATCACATTTTCTACATCTTCTCGGTGCACCATTTCAACAGTGGTATGCATGTAACGTAAAGATAATGAGATTAATGCCGAGGCAACACCGCCATTGCTATAAGCAAAAGCATCGGTATCAGTTCCTGTTACTCTAGAGCTAGCATGACGCTGAAAAGGAATTTTCTTTTCTTCGGCAGTACTAACAATTAATTCTCTAAGGATATTTTGGGTTGCTGGAGCATATGCAATAACAGGGCCTTTGCCCATTTGCAAATCGCCTTCAATCTTTTTTTCAATCATTGGAGTAGAAGTATCGTGGCAAACATCAGTAACGATAGCAACATTTGGTTTAATTGTTTGTGTTATCATTTCGGCGCCACGGAGTCCAATTTCTTCTTGCACCGAATTTACTATATACAGTCCAAAAGGCAAAGTATTTTTATTTTCTTTCAATAATCGAGCAACTTCGGCAATCATAAAACCACCCATTCTATTATCAATTGCTCTACAAACAAATTTATTTTCGTTCATAATCATAAATTCATCAGGGTAAGTAATTACACATCCCACATGAACTCCTAATTTTTCAACTTCTACTTTAGTTTCGCAACCACAATCAATAAAAATATTGTGTAATGTTGCTGGTTCTTCTTTACCACGATTTCTTGTGTGAATTGCCGGCCAACCAAAAACACCCTTTACTATTCCGTTTTTTGTATGAATGTTTACTCGTTTTGATGGTGCAATTTGGTGATCAGAACCCCCATTACGAATAACATAAATAAGTCCATTATCTGTAATATAATTAACATACCAAGAAATTTCATCAGAATGTCCTTCAATAACAACTTTAAATTTGGCATCTGGATTAATAATTCCAACTGCAGTGCCATAGGTATCCGTAATAAAAGTATCTACATAAGGTTTTAAGTAGTCCATCCAAATTTTTTGTCCGCTAGCTTCATAGCCAGTTGGAGAAGGGTTGTTTAAATATTTTTCTAAAAAAGAAATAGAAGATTCTGTAAGAATAGATTTTTTTGACATAAAAATTATTTTTTGCTAAAATATAAATTTGGCATTAGACTTGTTATGTATATTCTATATTTTTACATTAAAATTATCAGTTATGATTAAGCAATCATTTTCACTAATTTGTTTTTTTCTTTTTGCAACTTCATTTGCCCAGGTAAAGAACACTGAAAATCAAGATAAAGAAATTAATATTCAAGAATTTGATACCATTAAAATGGATACTATTTTGTTGAATGATGTATCGTTTTCAAAGGTAAAAATGGATCCTGAAGAAAAGAAACAATTTTTATTACTTCAAAATAGGGTTTATAAGGTTTACCCATTTGCTAAAACTGCTTCTGATAGACTTTCATTGTTAAATAAAAACATGGGGAATTTGCAGTCTAATAAAGAAAAAAAGAGATATTTTAAGATTGTAGAAGATTATATGGATAATGAATTTAAAGATAAACTAAAAAAACTATCCCATATGCAAGGGCAAATTTTAGTGAAATTAATCTATAGACAAACAGGAATTTCAACTTATAACTTAATTAAAGATTATAAAAGTGGTTGGAAAGCTTTTTGGTCTAATAATACAGCAAGACTTTTTAGTATAAATCTTAAAGAGATTTATGATCCATTGAACAATAACGAAGATTATCTTATTGAGACTATTTTGTATAGAGCATTTTCTAATGGTCGTCTTCAAGAGCAAAAAGCAGCTAATCCAATTGATATTGAAGAGTTAAATGTTCATTGGGATAAGCTTGCCCAACAAATAAATAAAAAATAATTTTTCAGTATATAGTAATAGTTAAATTTTTAATATATTTTATTTAAAGGACTTAATTTATATTGAGGATTTTATTAAGTGTATATTTGTCAAATGGAAAATAACAAATCAAAAGATCCATTACACGGAGTTACTTTACAAAATATTTTAGAGCAACTAGTTAATTTTTATGGGTTTGACACATTAGGCGAATTAATTAAGATAAAATGTTTTACAGATAATCCAACTATAAAATCGAGTTTAAATTTTCTCAGAAAAACCGATTGGGCGCGTAAGAAAGTAGAAGAATTATATATTAGAACTTTACCTAAACTAGATAAAAAATAGAAATTAATTTTTAAAATTTCTTTTTAAAATGGAATAAATTACGGTATCCCAAAACTTGCCATTCCATAATTCATTTTCAATAATATGGGCTTCTTTAACAAAGCCATTTTTTTGTAAAACCCTTTCCGATGCTTTGTTTTCGGGATCAATTACTGCTTCAATAGAATGCATTTGTAAATAGTCAAATCCATATTCTAAAACCACTTTAATGGCTTCAGTTGTAATTCCTTGTCCATTGTATTGAGGCATAATCATATAACCAATTTCGCATCGGTGGTTTTCAGGTTGTATTCTGTAATGGCCAATAATTCCAATTAATTTCGGATTACCTTTTAAAGTAATTGCCCAATTTATTCCTTCATTATTTTCAATTTTATCATCTATCATTTTGAAATGTGTCATTGCCTCATCTTTGGTTTTCACTAAAGGACGAGGGATAAATTTCATGGTTTCAGGATTGCTTCGAAGTTGCAAAATTTCATCAACATCCGTTTCTGAAATTCTTCTCAAAAAAAGTCGTTCCGTTTCTAAATTTTTAAAAGGATGAAAATTAATTTCTAGCATTTTGAGTTTTTTCTAATTTAATATTTCAATCGAAAATTGGCATTCAAATTTTTCATTTTCAGTTACAATTTGTATTCCTTCTTTTTCTATAATGTTTCCATTAGTATGAATTGTATCCCAATATCCTAGCCATGGTTCAATGCAAATAAAAGGTGCTCCGACTTTAGTAAAATGTTAAAAGTCAAATATATAATAATCTTAATAATTTCTATTAATTAATAATAAAAACAATTAAAAATAAGGTTTAAGATATTTCAACGATAAAAATAATTTATAAATCTTTGTAACAATTAACATTTTTTAAGACATATTTAAATGCATTTATGAAAATCAAAAGCATTTTTTCCTTTTATTTGTTTTATCAATTAATCAATTCTAATTTATGAGAAATTTTTTCACTAAAGCCTTTGCGATAAGCGCTTTAATTTTCGGATTTTCTACTGTACTAGCTCAGGAAGTTAAGCCGTTGTCGAACTATAATTACAATGAAACGTTCGCAAATAATTTTTACACAAAAAATGCAACGGATACTCGCTCGGCAAGTGGACAGCCAGGAGCAAAATATTGGCAAAATAGAGCGGATTATTCTTTAACGGCCTCTCTAAATGACCAAACAAAAGAAATTATTGGATCTGAAATTTTGACATATACCAATAATAGCCCAGATAAATTAGGCTTTTTATGGATGAATGTAGATCAAAATTTATTCAAAAAAGATTCTCGTGGGAATGCAATAATTCCTTTAAAAGGAAGTAGAAATGGTGCCAAAGGACAAGAATTTGACGGTGGTTTTAAAATCAAATCTGTTAAAGTAATTTCGACTGTAGGAGGAAAATCAGTTGAAAAAGAAGCAACTTTCACAGTCGTAGATACACGTATGCAAGTAGATTTGCCTCAAGATTTGAATGGTAATGGAACTTCTGTTAAACTTAAAATTGAATTTTCATTCGTTTCTCCAGATTATGGATCGGATAGAATGGGAGTTGTAGATACTAAAAACGGTAAAGTCTTCACTATTGCACAATGGTATCCTAGAATGTGTGTTTATGATGACGTTCGTGGTTGGAATACTAATCCATATCTTGGAGCAGGTGAATTTTATTTAGAATATGGAGATTTTGATGTCGCGATTACTGCTCCAGCGAGTCATATTGTGGTATGTTCAGGAGAATTACAAAATCCATCCGATGTATATACTACAGAGCAACTAAAACGTTGGGCAACTGCTAAAAATAGTGATAAAACTGTTATGATTCGAACTGCAGATGAAGTTACAAATCCAAATTCTCGTCCTACAGGAAAGACTACGTTGACTTGGAAATTTAAAATAAAAAATGCTCGTGATGTATCTTGGGCATCTTCAGCTGCATTTATTGTAGATGCCGCTAGAATTAATTTGCCAAGCGGTAAAAAATCTATTGCAATTTCTACTTACCCTGTTGAAGCAGATGGACAAGCAGCTTGGAGTAGAGCAACAGAGTACACTAAGACTTCAATTGAAAATTATTCAAAAAGATGGTTTGAATTTCCTTATCCAGCAGCTACAAATGTAGCAGGAAATGAAGGCGGTATGGAATATCCAGGGATTGTTTTTTGTGACATTAAATCTAAAGGAGCTGAACTTTGGGGAGTAACCGATCACGAATTTGGTCATGGTTGGTTTCCAATGATTGTAGGTTCTAACGAACGTTTATTTGCTTGGATGGATGAAGGATTTAATACATTTATCAATGGAATAAGTTCTCAGGATTTTAATAATGGAGAATATAAACAACCAGAACAAAATATGCACCAATCAGCTGAAATGTTGACAAATCCAGATTTGGAACCTGTTATGGCTGCACCAGATAATTTAAAAGAACCAAATTTAGGAATATTAGCATATTACAAACCAGGTTCTGGATTGGATATGTTAAGAAATAATGTACTTGGAAAAGAACGTTTTGACAAAGCATTTAGAACCTATACTGAACGTTGGGCTTTCAAACATCCTATGCCAGACGATTTCTTTAGAACTATTGAAAATGTTGCTGGAGAAGACTTAGGTTGGTTTTGGAGAAGTTGGTTTATGAATAATTGGAGTTTGGATCAAAGTGTTACCAAAGTTAAATATGTAAAGGGAGATGCTAAAAATGGGGCACAAATAACTATTGAAAATTTAGATAAAATGGTGATGCCAGTTGTGGTAGAGATTAAAACTAAAAGTGGCGCGGTTTCTAGAAAATCACTTCCTGTTGAAATTTGGGAACGTAATAATGAATGGACTTTTAAAGCAGATACTAAAGAAGAGTTAGATTCAATTACTTTAGATCCGGATAATGTATTACCAGATAGTAACTCTGAAAACAACGTCTGGACTGATGCTAAAAATGGGATTGCTAAAACGGAATTGTTAACTCCCTATTTAGGGGCTTATTCAAGTGATAAATTACCAATCAAAATTACTTTCACTGAAGAAGACGAGAGCTTGGTAATAAATACACCTGGGCAACCATCAACTCCATTGGATAACAAAGGATCAGGTAAATTTACTATGGATCAAGCAGGTTTGATTATTCAGTTTAATGAAGCAAAAAATGCTTTTACATTGAGTATCAGCTCTCAAAGTTTTGAATTTACCAAAGATAAATAATAAGTTAATTTACAAAATTGAAGGCACGCTAATTAGCGTGCCTTTTTTAATGGATTTTCTCTATTAATATTTGAAAAATTTAGTATCGATATACTGTTGTTATTTAATTTTAAAACTTACGGGCTATAGAATTGTTATGGGCTTTACTTAAAAAAGTAATCATACAAATTGCACCTATAGTTGCAAAAAGCATATCCGATTGTGTATCCCAAACATAACCTTGAGTTCCTAAAAAAGCATCACCACCATCTCCAGTGCAAACGGAAACTCCCCATTCAATCCATTCATATGCGGCGCTTATAGCTAGGCAAATAGCAACTATAATAAAATTAAAAAATGATTTGTTTGAAATTACATTTTTGCGAATAAATAACTCTCTGATAATTATTGCAGGAACAAATCCTTGTGCAAAATGTCCTATTTTATCATAGTTATTCCTAGATTGATGAAAAACTTCTTTTATCCAATCAAATAAAGGGACTTCCGCATAAGTGTAATGTCCGCCAATAAACAAAATAATACAATGAAGTAGTATGAAAAAATATGTAAAATTAGTGAAAGCAAACTTTTTATATGTGAGTGCTAATATTGCGAATCCGATTAAAGCGGGTGCAACCTCAAGAAACCATGTAAAATATTCTTTAGGGTATATTGCTGAAGCAATTAGGCTAACAAAGAAAAAGCATATATAAATAGTTACTTGTTTCATTTATTTTTTCTTTAGTATTAATGCGCTAATTAAAGTAATCGAAATCCCATAGGTACTATTTCCATAAATGTTAAAAGAATAATCATTACAGGATTTTTATACATTTCTTTGTACGAATCCATTTTGGCAGTTGCATCTGCTAAATCAGAAGGTTTTGTATGTGATAAAACAGATTGTGCATATTTTTCAATAAAATCAGGGAAGAAAAAGTAGTATTCTATTAACCATACTCCAACATAAATTGTAGAAATTACTAATGTAATTAAGGATCCTACTTGTAATGCTTTAATAAAAGAAATTTTTCCATTGTTGATTTTATTTTTATATTTCTCAATTCCAATATAAATAAAAATAAAAGCAAGTAGCATCCCGCCAAATCCGATTGCATAACTTGATTCAAATCCTTTCGGATTATTGTAACACAAATAAGTTCCAATAATCATAGAACTTGCTATAACGAAACCACCTATAAGTCCGTTTTTTAGAATGATATTTTTCATAAAATTAGTTTGGTTAGTTTTCAAATTTAGTAAAATTATTTTAGTAAAATTATTTTCATTCTTTAGGTAGAAAAATGCCATAGATAGTATTAGTATCTTAATTTTGACTAGTCCTAAATAATCGATACAGATTATTAGACAAAAATAGATAAATTAAACAGCATCAAAAACGTTTTTGGTGCTGTTTTTAGTTTTATAGGTTTTAATTTTTAATTTACTTTGCTGATGCATTTGGTTTGGCG
>CAILWV010000058.1 GCA_903838055.1 uncultured Bacteroidota bacterium
ACATTGGAGAAAAACAGAGGTAATGACCTCACTTTAAAGTACTCGATGTACTTTAAAAAAATAGTAGGTGAACCTAAAAAAAGAAAATTATCGTTTAAAGTAAAATAATTAAAATTTAAAATCATGGTAGCAAAAAAAACAAAATCAAAAGGAAAAAAAAGAATCTCAGCAAAAAAATTATGCAGTAGAGTAATTGTTCGAGAAGGAGTTAAAAAAGACGGAACACTAAAAAAGGGTTTCCGATATGTCAAAGGTGGCAGAGTTGTGAAAGCAAAAGCAAAAAAATAGTTATTAAGTGTTGGTTGATGAAAGCCGTGTTGCAAAAATGTAGCACGGCTTTTTATTTAGTTGATTGGTATAAGAATCCAATTTTTAGAAAATAAACAAGGGCGAAATTTACCGGCATCAAAATAACAGGGGCGTTTTTATCAATTAATTACTCCCGAATGTTTTTTTAACAGTAAATCTTGGAATTTAAAAATAAACGAGGGCAAAATTTACCCTTAAAAGCAAAACGAGAGTAATTTTTTATTATATTTACCCTTGAAAATAAAACAAAGGTAAAAATTGCCCTCGTTCAAATTTATGAAAAATGAGTCATATAAAATACAATTCAGCAATCCCATACAATGATTTGCCCCTGTTACCACCACAAGCGGAAATAGAGAACACAGTAATTTTAAAAAAAACAATTACAGCAAGTAGGGCTTTATCAGAATTAAAAGGAGCAATCACAAATTTGCCAAACCCAACATTATTTATTGACACGATTAACTTACAGGAAGCGCAAGCGAGTTCTGCTATTGAAAACATTGTTACGACCCAAGATGAACTATTTAAAGCTTCAATTGCTGATAGAAAAAATGACAATCCAGCAACAAAAGAAGTAATACATTATAAAGATGCTTTGTGGTATGGTGTAGACCAAATAAATAAACGCCCAATTTTAACCACAAATTTATTTGTGGCATTAATGCAAATTATTAAAGAAAACAAATCCAACATTCGGAATACTCCAGGAACTCAATTAAAAAATCCAGCTACAGATGCGATAGTTTATACTCCACCAGAGGGTGAAAATGTTATTAGAGAAAAATTAAAAAATTTGGAAGACTTCATTCATGCAGATGATAATATTGACCCATTAGTAAAAATGGCAATCATACATTATCAGTTTGAAGCAATACACCCGTTTTTTGATGGAAATGGAAGAACTGGTAGAATAGTATTATTGCTCTATTTAAAAATGACTGGATTAATGGATTTACCTGCTTTATATTTGAGTAATTACATTATTCAATATAAAGATAAATATTATACTAATTTAAGAAAAGTAACAGAAGAAGGTAACTGGCAAGATTGGATTATGTATATGCTAGATATGGTAGAACAAACATCTTTAAAAGGTAGAAATCAAATTGCAGAAATTGAGGAATTGATGAATGAAATGGGAAAAAAAATACAGGAACAGCTACCAAAAGTTTATTCAAAAGATTTAATGGAAGAGTTATTCAGATTACCTTATACCAAAAGAAATCAATTAGAAAAAGCAGGATTGGGAAATTTAAAAACCGTTGGAAATTATTTAAAGGAATTGGAAAGTCATGGTTTCTTAAAAAGTGAACAGGTGGGTAAGGAAAAGTTATATTTGAATTTTAAATTGCTAGAAGTTTTAAAAGTAAAATAACTGTTCTACATAATAGAAGTTCAACAATTGAACATCTAATTTTCGAACATTTTATATTTGCTTAACAATATTATTAAACTTTTATTTGATATTTCATTGCAAATGAATACATTTACAAATCACAAATAAAATGAATCGTTTGCGATTTAGAGGGGGTAAAATCGGTTACCCTAATTTAATAAGTATTTCAAATTACTGATGTATAGCGAATTATAAGAACGGCGTAAATCCCTTCCTCTCTGCTTGTACCAATAGTCTCAAAATACTATTTTCGAGGCTATTTTTTTATTTTTCAGAAATAAAATTTCTTAGAAATTCTATGTTTTGATTTGAAAACAAGTCTTTTAGGTCTGCTTGTACCAATAGCCTCAAAATACTATTTTCGAGGCTATTTTTTTATTTTTCAGAAATAAAATTTCTTAGAAATTCTATGTTTTGATTTGAAAACAAGTCTTTTAGGTCTGCTGCATGGGACA